>CAYYWI010000004.1:52356-68243 GCA_964475375.1 uncultured Dehalococcoidia bacterium | reverse complement strand
CGAAAAAGTCCGCTGAAAAGAACTTTGCAGGTCAAACTGCGGAAGTTGGGCTAGCCGACGACACCGTCAGATGCCGTCTGCCGCGCACGTTTCTCGAGAGCAAGCCTCGCTGCATCCTTCTCTGCAGCCTGCTTGCTTTTGCCGCATCCCCGCCCGAGCACCTCTCCTGCAACAACAACCTCTACCCAGAAAGTCTTGTCGTGGTCGGGACCCACTGCTTCGACCAGTCGATAGGCGGGTCTCTCTTGTCTCTCTGCCTGAATCAGTTCCTGCAGTCTGGATTTGTAGTCGCCACCCAAACCCTGCTGCCTGGCCTGGCTGAGGCCGGGCTCGAACATACGCAGTATCAAGCCCTTCGTGGCATCGAATCCCTGATCAACGAAAGCCGCGCCGATCAGAGCTTCGAGGGTGCACGCCAGATTGCGCGGTCTCTTTCGTCCTCCACCCTTCTCCTCACCCTGACCTAAGTATAGATACTCGCCCAAGCCGACAGACGAGGCCAGCCGGGCGAGGCTATCCTGGCGCACAAGGGCCGACCTGATCTTGGTCATCTCCCCTTCGCTCATTTCCTCGAATTCACTGTACAAAACCTCTGCTATCACCAGTCCCAGAAAAGCGTCTCCAAGGAACTCAAGACGTTCGTTGGACCCCAGTTTGAATTCAGGATTCTCGTTGAGGTATGATCGGTGAACGAAAGCCTGCTGCAGTAGAGACAGATCGTTGAAAGTCAGGCCAAGCTTGTTCTGCAGTTCGGTCCATTCCGCCATTTTTCACTAACCGCCATTGAACAGAGTAGTAGCTCGTCTGACACTTGTCAACACGAAGGATTCACCCCTCGCTGACCAGTTCGGCATCCAGGGGTTGCATATCCGACGACTCGTGTCTCACAATTAGAGGCAAACAGCGGAAGGAGAAGACCATGAGTAAACACGATGTTGTCATCATCGGCGGCGGCCCAGCCGGTCTGACTGCCGGACTCTATATTTCACGAGCCGGCTTGAAGAGCCTCATAGTGGAGCGCGGCGGGTTCGGCGGGCAGATGGTGAATGCCAGGTTGGTGGAAAACTATCCCGGGTTCCCTGATGGAATTGCCGGACTGGAACTGGGATCACTGATGCAGGAACAGGCTTTGAGATACGGTCTCCAGACAATGTTTGCTGAGGTGACCGACTTGACACCGGGGCCGACGCATCGCATCTCCTCCAGTGAAGGGAATCTTGAAGCTCGGGCCGTCATCATCGCGGCAGGATCTCAGTACCGCAGACTGAATGTACCCGGTGAAAAGGAGTTTCTCGGCCGGGGAGTATCGTATTGCGCCACCTGCGACGGTTTTTTCTTCCGCGATCAACGGGTGGCTGTCGTGGGCGGTGGGGATACGGCTATCGCCGATGCGCTTGAGCTGGCAGAAATCACCGGTGAGGTGTACGTGATTCACAGACGTGATCAACTGCGGGCAGGGCACGTCCTCCAACAGAGAGCCATGAACCACCCGAAGCTTCGCTTCATCTGGGATACGGTGGTGGTGGAGGTGGCCGGAGATCAGATGGTGAATGGGCTGAAGCTGAGGAACGTTAAAACAGGCGAGCAAGACCGGCTTGCCATCAACGGCGTTTTTGTTGCCGTGGGTATAGTGCCGAACAGCCGGCCATTCGCCGGGATTCTGGAGACTGATGGGGCCAGGGCCATCGCTGTGGATGAGAATCTATCGACATCGGTGCCGGGAGTCTACGCGGCTGGAGACATCAGACAGAACTCTCCGAGACAGATCGCCAGTGCTGTGGGAGATGGAGTGATCGCTGCACTGTCTGCAGCAAGGTATATTCAGGGTCTAGGCTGATATGCAGGCGGTTGGCCTGCTATCGCTTGCGCGGCATGATGACTACTTTGCGGAGCTCACCCTCACCGACGCTCTGAGTGACAACATCGGGATTGACTGAGAGGGCAAGGTGAACAATGCGTCGCTCATCGGCCGGCATGGGTTCCAGCGTCATGGACTGCTTCGTGGATACGGCCTTCTGCGCCAGCCTGAGGGCCAATTCTCTCAGTGACTGATAGCGCCGCTGCTTATATCCTTCAACATCAACAGTCAAGGGAACCCTCGCCTTCTCCTGATGAGCCACAATGAGGCGGAGGATGTATTGCAGAGCAGCCAGGGTTTCGCCGCGCCGCCCGATGAGAATTCCCAGATCCTCGCCAGTGACTTCCAGCGCAATAGGCGGTATATCAGTATCGGCTTCTTCCTGGATATCGGATCGCAACTCGACGCGGGCGTCAAGCTTCATCCTCTTGATGATCTCTTCGAGCGCTGCCTTTGCTGTTTCACCAAGGTCGCTCTCCTTCTCCTGCTTGACCGGAGCCAATGGCATCAGCTTGACAACAGCATCCTCGGCACCCATTCCGAGAAACCCTGACTTTCCCTTGTTCAGGATGGTGATTTCAACTTCATCACGGCTCAGCCCCATTTTCTGGAGACCGCGCTCAATCGCTTCTTCAACTGTCTTCGCGCTTGCTTCCAGGCTTTCCATGATCATATCCTCCGGGGTTACAAGTTAGGGCAGGTCATCTGACAGACTGGTCTCTGCCCAACCGTATCATCTCTTTTTGTCATCAGTCTTCTTCGGCTTGAAACGGTCCAGCAGGCCACTCAGCCCTGAAGGCCCCTCGGGCTTCTTGTCCGCCTCAGGAGCCTCTCGCGTGTCTTTCGAGTCTGCAACTGTCTTGTCTATCTTGTCTGTTTTGTCTGCCTTCTCAGACCTCTCAGGTTTCTTGGCCCCGGCAGCCGCCGGTGTGCCCTTGGTGAACAGATTGCCCCAGCCGTAGACGAAATACTGCACGATGATGCTGAAAATGTTGGTTACCACAAAGTACAACCCGAGTCCTGAGGGAAGGGTGAGGGTGATGAAGGCAAACATGAGCGGCATTATTATCTGCATCATGGAGTTCATCGACTGCTGCTGCGGATCGGTCGTAGGCTGGGTGATCATCTTCTGTGAAATCCACATGGTAGCCGCTGTCAGAATTGGGATAATGAAGTAAGGGTCGGGCTTCGACAGGCTAAGCCAGAGAAACTGCTCTGATATAGGCAGGCCCTGATTGACTATTGACCAGGAGTAGAGGTTCTGTGAAAGGCCGAGGAAGTCCTGCGGGGTAGCGGCCAGGCCCTGGACAATGGCCCGGTAGACGGCGATGAAGATAGGGAACTGGATGATCAAAGTCACGAGCATAGGAGAGGAGAGGCATCCCAGCGGACTGATGCCGGCCTCCTTGTACAGCTTCATTGTCTCCTGATTGAGCTTCTGCGGGTTCTTGGCATACTTTTTCTTGATCTGCTCCAATTTGGGCTTGAGTGCGTTCATAGTCTCGGTCATCTTCTTGGAACTGCGCAGCTGGTACAGCGTCAGAGGGAATATGATCAACCGAACTATGAAGGTAAGTGCGATGATGCCAAGCCCAAAGCTGCCGAATAGCACCTGGGTCAGGGCCAGGAGGACATTCAATATGGGCTGCAGAAGAATTGTGTCTAGGAATCCCAAGAGTGTGCCTCAATCACTGATCTTGTCTGTCCGGAAGCTCCAGAGAACTTCCTGTGTTGCTAACTTGAAAGCGTAGATTGTTTGGGTTCCATTTTGAGCATGGAAATAGAGTATGCCATTGACCGTATCGGCGAACATCGGTGCGAAAATCGGCGGCAGTGGCTTCACAGCCTTCCCCGACTCTGCTACTTCCTCGGTTTCGCGGTCGATGGCATACACCGCCATATCCTTGGTGGCCGGGTTAATGGCATAGATCTTGCCGTCCTGTGATCCGACAACTATGAAGCCATCCAGAAGCACTGGCGGCGCCTTTACCATTCCACCGGTCGAGTAGGGCTCATGGACTTCCTCCGCAACATTCGCCGCGTTCAGAACGTAGATCTTGTGATCAAGATTTCCCACCCATATCTCGCCGTTGTGCAGCAGCGCCTGCGTCCAGAACCAGTTGCCTGCTCCCTCAAACACGCTTTCGGGTTCCCTGGTCAAATCCGACGGCGTCCCCTGCCCTCTGGCATTAGCGGCCAATCGCTCATCTTCAGTAGCCGCCACAATCGCATAGAATTTCCAATCGCCGCCGCCTACATAGACCTTGCCATTGACTACCAAAGGCGTAGACATGATGGCCGCTTCCGTCTCGAAACGCCATATCTCATTGCCGGATGCGGCGTCTATGGCGTAGAGGTTATGGTCTGCTGAGGTAATATAGACTACCCCGTTGCTGATGACCGGAGTGGACCAGATCTTGTCGCCTGTCTCGAAAGGCCAGCCATCCTTCAGGCTGTTGCTCAGGTCGGAGACATTGAGATCCAGTGCATACAGCTTCCCATCTGAGCTTCCAACATAGAGCGTGTCGCCGTCTATTGCCACGCTGCCGACTATGGGGCCCCCTGTCTTGAATTTCGAGCGACTTACTGATGTGCCGTCAGTGGCAACCCACAGTACATTCCCATCGTAGGCACCAATATATATTTTCCCATTCTTGACAGCCGGTGTACCGTACATGCCCATAGGCTTGGACATCTGGGTAGTACATCCAAACCCGCCGCCACCCAACCCCCCCACCACATCCTGAGCATCCCAGCGCTGATCCGGAGGTTGACCGGGGCCGGCGGTCGCGAGATCCAGGGCCAGTATCTTGCCCTGAATGGTACCAACATAGAGGACGTTATCAACCACTGCAGGGCCGGACCAGCCTCTGCTCGGGGCACCGGCACACCCCGCTCCTGCGATGGATGCAAACACCAGGAGGATTAGAAGCAGAACACCAACTAGTCTTGGTTTTGCGATTCTAGAGAGCATTAATCGATTCTTCCAAATTCAACCAGGTAATGCGGGTAACGTCAAGGGACCGGATCGTAACCTCCCGGGTTGAAGGGGTGGCAGCGCATTATCCTCCTGCTGCCTAAACATACCCCCTTGAACAGGCCATATTTCTGAATGGCCTCGTACGTGTAGTGCGAGCATGACGGCGTAAAACGACATGCAGGAGGCATCACCCTTGACCATGTCGTCTGATAACCACGAATAAGCGTCAACGCAATACCCTTCACCATCATCCGCCTGTGCCAGAGCGCCGAGCCAAGTCGTCCACTGCCTGTCTGATGTCATCGAAGCCGGCAGTCGCACTCCCGGGACGAGCTATGAATACAACATCCCATCCGGCCTTCCAGGTACTCAGCCGAACACATTCTCGAAGCATTCTTTTAACACGATTTCGCATTACTGCGTTGCCTACCCGCTTGCTTACAGAGAAACCAAACCTGCTATTGTCACGGTCATTGGGACAGGCCTTTATCACCAACAGCTTGTTGGCCCACGACTTGCCTTGGTTATAGACTGCATTGTACTCGCTGGTCTGAGTAAGGCGCTGTTCCTTCCTCATCGCGATGCAGCCAGCAAGCTACCCCCAGGCTCTCCTAGACTGCCAGACGACGGCGACCTACGAGGCGTCTCGACTTCAACACGTTTCGCCCGCCCCGAGTTCTCATTCGTATTCTGAACCCGTGCACTCTCTTCCGGTGGAGTCTTTTTGGCTGATAAGTTCTCTTCGGCATCTTCCCTCAAGTCTCAAGGGCGTATGATACTGCCTTTTGCAGTGTGAAGTCAAGGCGCGCGTGAATGTTAGACAGCACCACCCGGAGTTGAGAACGTCGAAGGGGGCCATGTATAATGTCCATAGCGATCACTCTTGAGGCGTTGAAACCGTGGCAAGAAGCAGAAAACCTCGTGATTATCGGGCGCGTGCAATAGACTGATGAAGGCTGTATTGCTTGTCGGTGGCGAGGGCACCCGACTCCGACCCTTGACCTGCAACACCGTGAAGGCAATGGTTCCTATCCTCAACAGGCCCTTTTTTGAACACCTCCTCGATTACCTGGCCACAAACGGTGTTGATGATATCATCACCACTCTGTGTTACCTGCCTGATCGGATCGAGAACCGGTTTGGAGATGGAACCGGCTGGGGAGCCAGGCTGACCTATGTGATGGAAAAGGAGCCGCTGGGGACCGCCGGCGCGGTGAAGAACGCTGAGCCGCACCTTGATGGGACGTTTTGCGTATTCAACGGCGACATCATCACCAGCATCGACCTGCGTGGTATGCTGGCCTTCCATCGACAGCACAAAGCCAAAGTCACCATAGCTCTGACGCCGGTGGAGGATCCATCAGCCTACGGAGTGGTTGTGACAACTGGTGAAGGAAGGGTGACAGACTTCATCGAGAAGCCGCCTCGGGATGAAGCCCCCACTAACCGTATTAACGCCGGCATATATGTCATAGAGCCGGAGGTGCTGGATGGGGTGCCCGCGGGCAAGCCTTTCATGTTTGAGCGCCACTTGTTTCCGACCTTGCTGGAAAAGGGAGCGGCGGTCTATGGCTATCCGACCAGGGATTATTGGATTGACATCGGCACACCCGAAAAATACCGCCAGGTGCAGTACGACATCCTCGAAGGAAAGTGTGCCAGCAGCCTTGGCCGGAGGATCATGGAAAAGGAGATGAAACCCGGCGAAGCTGTACACCCGTCTGCAGTGGTGGAAGGCCCCGTGGTGTTTGGTACGGGCTGTCGGATAGGCGCGGGTGTTCGCATCAAGGGACCTGCAGTCCTCGGGGATGGGTGCACAATCTCCGATTCGGCCACTATACATGGCGCCATCCTCTGGAGGAATGTCCGGGTAGGCCGGGGTGCAACTATCCGCGAAGCCACTTTAGGTGAAGGGTGTTACGTTGGAGAGGGGAGTACGGTTGAACCAGGGTCAGTGCTGGGCGACAATGCAGTTGTGACCGATGGAAACCGCGTGCAGACAAATCAGAAGGTGTGGCCGGACACCACTATCTAGTCTTCGCTCTCTACGACCGCTATGCCCAAAGCCCCTGGCCCGAAATGGGTTCCCATCACCGAGCCAATGACTGAGAAGTACACTTGCTCCTTCGGGTAGACGGCATCCAGATCTTCAATCAGTTTCAGGGCTTCTTCGGGTGTGGTGGTGTATTGGACAGCCATGTCCGTAACGCTCTTGAAACCGGCGGCAAACTTGCGCAGATATTCTATGGCCTTGGCCCGCGTGCGCCTTCTGACCAGAGGCATTGCCATGCCATCCTTAAGTGTCAGAATGGGCTTGACGTCGAGCATCCTCCCCATGAAGGCTTCCGCTGCACCGATGCGCCCGCCCTTCCTCACATACTCCAGAGTATCGAAGGTCATGCGTACATGGACTCTGGAGCACAGGCCCTTGGCAAACTCGAGAAGATCAGTCAGGTTCATCCCCTCCCGAGCCTTCCTGGCCGCACCGATGACTACAAGGCCGAGAGCCATACAGAGGAGTTGGGAGTCCAGAACCTCCACACGGCATTTCTTGTCTTTCATCAGTTCACGGCCCTGCAAAGCCACATCATAAGTAGCACTCAGTTTCGATGACAGGACAATGGCCAGAATCTCGTCGGTCTCCTCTGACAACTCATCGCATACTTGAGCAAACTCAATCGGGGCTACAGTAGAAGTAGTGGGCAGAGATTTGTTTGCAACCAGCTTGCGATAGAAATCCTCTGGACTCAGGTCGATGCCATCACGATAGACATCGTGGCCAAAGTGAACATAAAGGGGAATTATGCGGATGCCGAAATCTGCGGCCACTTCCGGCGGGATGTCGGCGGTGCTATCAGTAACTATCTTAACTGGCATGTGTTCGAACTGTTGTGGTGATTCTAAGGGAAGCATATCTCCGTGTCAAACCACTCGTTTTGGAGATGGGTGCCGGACAGTCACTGGAGCAACCGGAAGCTGCCGACATCTACCAGGCCCAGGTCGGTCAGGCGCAGCTCCGGAATGACCGGAAGGGCCAGAAAAGACAACGTGCTGAAAGGCGAGGCCAGTGTACACCCCAGACCTCCTGCCGCAGCCTCCACAGCGTGCAGCCTCTTCACTACCGTCTCCAGAGGCTCATCGGAAAGCAGACCGGCTATGGGGAGAGGCAAAGCTGCGATGACCTTTCCTTGTGCAGCCACAACAAGTCCTCCCTGGAGCCTCTCAATCTCCTTGATGGCCACAAAAAGGTCTTCGTCGTCGGCACCGACGGCGACTATGTTGTGGGAATCGTGAGCTATGGATGATGCCAAAGCGCCTTGTTTCAGGCCAAAGCCCTTGACCAGGCCGACGCCGATGTTGCCGCTGCCTCTGTGCCTTTCGACCACCACCAGCTTGAGAATGTCACCTGCAGGATCTGCCCAGACAGCCCCATCCTTGACTGGAAGATTGACAGTGATTCTCCTGGTGATGATCTGACCGGGGACAACCTCGATCACCGGCTGGTTCCTTCTCTCGGCAGGTATCTTCAGAGCACTGACACCAAAGTCCCTGATGTTCACCGTGTGTGTAAGCCCTTCGCCGTCTTCGACGCCGGCTGAGAAAATGGCCTGCTTGTCTCTGGCCACCAGCTCTCCACGATAGAAGACCATGCCTATGTCCAGAGCAGCCATGTCTGAGAACACGATCAGGTTGGCCAGGTATCCGGGCGCTACCGCCCCAAGCCTCTGCAGGCGAAAATACTGTGCTGTGTTGATGGTGGCCATCCGGATGGCGCGAACCGGATCCAGGCCAAGGCGGATAGCCTTCCTGACTACGGCATCGATATCGCCGTCCTGAAGCAGATCAACACAACTGCGGTCGTCTACCACGAAGAAGCAGCGATGATAGTTGCGGTCGTTGACGAGAGGCAAAAGGGTAGCCAGGTTCTTCTCCGAGGACCCTTCCCTGATCATCACCCACATGCCCCGGGATAGTTTCTCCCTGGCTTCATCAAGGGTGGTTGACTCATGATCAGAGCCGATCCCGGTAGTCAGGTATGCATTGAGATCCCTGCCATGCAACCCAGGTGCGTGACCGTCGATGGCCTTTCCCCTGGAGAGGGAGAGCTTCAGCAACACCTCCGCATCGCCGTACAGGACGCCGGGAAAGTTCATCATCTCGCCCAGGCCGATGCTGTTCTTCCAGGCTAAAGCTGACTGAACATCATCTGCGGTGATACTGGCTCCGGAAGTCTCCAGGTGCGTGGCCGGCACGCAGGAAGGGATCATGAAGAAGACATCGAGAGGCAGCTTCTCAGAGATCCGGAGAATCTGCCCGGCGCCATCCAGCCCGCAGACATTGGCGATCTCATGAAGGTCGGTGACAAGGGCCAGGGTGCCGCGCGGCACTACCGCCCTGGCATATTGAGTGATGTGAAGCATTGAGCTCTCGACGTGGGTATGCCCGTCAATGAATCCCGGAGCAACATATTTGCCTGCCAGATCGATGGTCCTCATGCCGTCCCGGTAGTCCCCGATTCCGGCGATATGCCCCTGGTGGATGGCTATGTTCCCCTGTTCGATTTCGCCGTTGAACGTGTTCACTATCCGTGCGTTGGCCAGGATGAGGTCTGCAGGGACTTCGCCTCTGGCAACCTGGATGAGCTCCCTGGTTTGCTTCTGGTTCAAGTCTCCTCCTTCAGGCAGTACAGTCCCTTCAGATAGCGGAAACGTTCGTCAAAATCCAGGCCGTACCCAACCACAAAGCGGTCAGGAACGCTGAAGCCGAGGTAGTCGATGGGGACCTCAACCCGCCGGCGCGCCGCCTTGTCGAACATGGCGCACACCCTCACCGAGGCCGGCCGCCTGCGTCTCAGGTATCTAATCACGAAATCGAGAGTGATTCCTGTATCTACTATGTCCTCAACAATGAGAACATGCCTGTCACTCACAGGCCTGCGCAGTCCCTGGACAACCTTGATCCTGCCCGAAGTCTCCGTCCGTCCGGCACCGTAGCTTGAGAGCGACATGAACTCGACCTCAAGCGGCATGTCCAGCGCCCTCACCAGATCAGCCATGAAAATGAAACAGCCCTTGAGAGCGCCAAGAACTACAGGATTCTTGTCGTGGTAGTCATATCGGATTTCCTGAGCCAGCCTGGCAACAGCCGACTCGATCTCGCCCGCGGTCAACAGAGGCTCAAGTTCTGACAACAGCCGGTTCCTTCTTGATCGCTTAGAATCCAATTTGGCAGTCGTGAGAAGCAAATTATATGGCTTCCCGCAACCCAGCTACAAGTTGGAGAAGGTTCTCAAGAAAGCGAAACGCTAATCCGGCATTTTCTTCGTCGGCCACTTGCTGAATGCCTCAATCTCTTTGTCGAGACTGTTGGCCAACTGACGGCCATGGGAAGCGGCCAGCGACCGGTACATTTTTATCGCAGGCTCCGCCAGTTGGTCCTGAGCCCGCAGAATGAATACGGGCTCATCTTCGCCAATCTTTGGTATGCTGATCTTTCCATACTTACCTGAGACGGCCATGACGATCTCCTTCTTCTGAAAGCTCTATCGAGGAACAAAATACTATGCGGTTGTTCCCGGCTTGAGGATGACCTCCTGCAGCACCATGGCATTGTTGTGGTCAGTGTCTCTTGCCGAATAGACCAGGGTCACATTGCGGTGGCCAGCCAGCCTGGCGATCTTCTCAAGCAATTCCGTCTTCCCGGGCGAGCGGAGTTCCTCAGCATACTTTCGTTTGAACTCGGGCCACCGCTGCGGTTCATGGCCAAACCATCGCCGCAGTTCATCGCTGGGGGCCAGGTCTTTCATCCATTCATCGATCGCAGCGTCAGCCTTCGCCAAGCCCCTGGGCCACAAGCGATCGACGAGGATTCTTAACCCATCATCCGTTTCTCTCTTGTCATAGACTCTCTTTATTCTCAGCATGATCACTCCATTCGAAACACGATCTACATGCCCAACTCCGCGCGTACATGGATGAAGGACAGCAGGCTGTCGCGGGCTACCACTCCAACTATTGTGTGATCCTCTACAACGGGCAACTGATTGACGCTGTCATCCGTAAGCAGTTGCATAGTGGTGGACAGGTCGTCATTCGGCCGCACCGACTTCACCTTCTCGAAAGGCGTCATGACCTCCACGGCTGTCTTCTTCGGCCAGAGATCCTGCGGTATCCCCTTGACATTGTGAAGCGTTACCAGGCCCAGCACCTGTCCTCCCTCAACCACCGGAAAACAACGGCGCGCTGAGTTCAGAATGTAGTTGCGGACAGTATCTTCAACAGTGGTCGTCGGAGAGATCGTCTGACAATCGCGCGTCATCACTTCGCTCACGGTGTGGCCCCGGAGCATGTCCTGGAGCGCTACCTGGCGATAGCTTCCCACGGCTGCGTTTTCCAGAAACCAGCCGATGAGGGCGATCCATACGCCGTTCAACCAGTATGCCTGGTTCAGAAAAATGAGTGCAATGCCGCCAAAGATGAAGAGTAGACCGAGGGCTCGACCGATGCTCGACGCGATGCGGGTAGCACGCCTGACGTTGCCTGAGCGCCACCATAATATTGAACGCAACACGCGCCCGCCATCCAGCGGGAATCCAGGGATGAGGTTGAACAGGGCCAGTGCGATATTGATGTATCCAAGCCAGAAGGCCACCGCTGACACCGGCTCGGCAATGTTCGCGGTAGCAAAGAAGATTCCCCAGAATACACCCCCCAGCACCAGACTCGTGAGCGGTCCCACAAGCGCCATGCGGAATTCGATGCCGGGCCGTCCGGGTTCCTCTCCGATCTGTGATACGCCGCCGAAGACGAAGAGAGTGATGGATTTGACCTTCATCCCCTCAGCCTGCGCCACAACGCTGTGGGCCAACTCGTGTGCCAGCACGGAAGCAAAGAAGAGCAGGCTGGTAATTGCACCCACAATCCAATAGGTGGCAAGGCTCCAGTCCGGGTACTGGGTCGGGAAATAGGATGCCCCCAGTATCCAGGTCACCAATACAAAGATGATGAACCAGGACCAATGAAGCCTCACCGGTATGCCAAAATACCTGCCCAGAGGCAGTCCACCTTCCAGCACTCGTTTCTCCTCTTCTCGAAGCTAAGTTGCTGTCGGCATAGCATTCTGGCAGGAAGCGGAGCAGCAAAAGGCTATCGCTCAACCTACTTGACTTTGATCTCCACCTTGGTAGGCACGGCCTCCTTGACTTTTGGCACACGAACCTCAAGAATGCCGTCCTGGTAGGTGGCCTCGATCTTCTTGGCATCAACTGCAGCAGGCATCGTAATGGATCGTGAAAAGGTGCCGTACTGGGATTCACACCGGTAGTAGTCCTCTTCCTTCACTTCCTTCGATGCCTTCTTTTCACCCTTGATAGTGAGTGTATCCCCACTGACTGAGATATCAATGTTGTCCTTCTTCACACCGGGCAATTCCGCCTTGACCACGAAACCGCTGTTCTCATCGTACATCTCCACGGCGGGGGCCCATGCCATCTCCTCAGCCGGGGCTCTGCGCCACATCAGCCGCAAGTGCGGCCAGTCAGCAAAGAAGGGCTCGTCTAAAATGCGAGCCATCTCCTCAGAGGGGTTGAAGCCACGCAGCCCACGGGGTCTCCATCGTTCCATCGCCATATCGCACCTCCTCCATCTCGGTTCATCAGGCCATGCTCCGCTTCCCACCCAAGGCTATTTCCTGGTCATATTCCGGCCTGTATATCCGTTATTCCACAGCAGAGTCTCATCGAAACCTGCTACTCCTGCAAAGCTTGGATTATGGCCTTATTGAATTCAGGAATATCCTCCGGCTTTCGTGAAGTGATCAGATTGCCGTCCCGCACTACCGGTTCATCAACCCACAGCGCCCCTGCATTCTTCAGGTCCACAGCCACAGAAGGCCAGGAAGTGAGCCTGCGGCCTTTTACGATTCCTGCCGAAATCAAGAGCTGCGGACCATGGCAAATGGCAGCCACTACCCCGCCTGAATCACTCGCCTTCTTTACGAGGTCAATCATAGGCTGGTGCAGTCGCATCTTATCCGGAGCATAGCCACCCGGGATGATGATTGCATCGAAGTCCGCCTTGACCTCAGCAGCAGTGACATCGGCCTTCACGGAAGCCTTTTTTCGCTTTCCACTGTAGGTTTTTGAGGAGCCGCTACCAACCACCGTCACCTGTGCTCCGGCCTGCTTCATTGCGGCCAGGGGTTCGGTAAGCTCCACATCCTCGAAGTCCTGTTCCGCCAGGATGGCTATCCTCTTTCCCTTCACCATGCTTGTTCCCCTCATGCCATCCAACCTTGGAGCCCTGCGTCAGTAAGGCCCCGAATGGGGTGTTTCGCCTCACCTCGCTTTGGTAGGCCACATAGGCATTCTTCTCTCACCCCGCCAGCTCCGGAAACCTTCGATCTCCTTCGTCAATGCCTTGGTTACTTCGCAGCCGTGCGCCTCGGCCAGAAGCCGATACATCTGTATTGCGGATTCGGCCAGTGCATCTTGCGCCCGTATGATGAATACGGGTTCATCCTCACCCACCAAGGGAATCTCTACTTTCCCATACGTCTGCGACAGGGCCATTTGTCTTTCCTCCTCATCGCTATTCGGAATCTCGCCTAACCAACCAGGTCTCCCGCCAAATCCCGTTTCATCCTTCAGCGCCAACCAACACACTCACAACTCTTCGGACACGCTTCAGAAGCCCCTGGCCCCGGATCGCATGCTCGTGTTCCTCCTGTTTCTCCTGAGCCACAACGGGGGCGAGCACTGCTCATCGCGATGCGCTTTGTCTGTTCCTTCGTTTGCCGGGCGTCCGTTCCATTTCCTCACTGCGGGCGAACTCTCTTCCCACCGCAGGAAATTTCTGAATAACCTCTCCTCGCCGCACAGTTTGCATACCCCTTTACTGTGAGGCTCTGCTGATGTTTCTATCAGCCAGTAGTGGCAGCAACTCGCTGGTTGGTCAGCTTTCACTGGGGCATCCGCAGTCACAGGGAACCTCTGGGGGCTTTCCGAAGTCTTTAGCTGCGTTGCCGGAAAATCGCCATGGCCGGGTTCAAATCCGGCCACGGTCTCCGAAAATGGTTCTCCAGGTCGCGCGTCCAAACCGCTTTGCCTCTTCGAATACGTCATGTTCGCGCTCCTTGACAGGTTTGCCCGCAGCCGGCGTCTGCTGCAGACCGCCCCGTCCGAGATATTTCCTTCGTCTATACGGGTGTTGCAGTCAACATGTTTCGTGTGCCTCTTCTGGCAGCGCACTCTGCGTACTCCCTCATAACCCTGTTGTGGATCAACATTAGAATCTGCCCCAGCTTCTGGTGGTCCAGTTCATTCAGAGAGAGTGCCCCCTCACAAACCGGTCTTGCGTGGCGAGAGTCATCGTAGTATCCGCCGTTCGCCTTGATCATCCGTTCCTGCGAAAAGACACGCATTTCAATGTAGCCGCCTGCATGCAATCCACGGTCATTCTTGGTCAGCGCCAGATGTACGGTTTCCATTTCGATATCGCGATCCACGCGGGTTGGCGTGGTGACCGGCAAAGTCTTCTTCCGTGTCTTCCTTCTGACGTCGATGCAGGTGCCGTCTATAAGAGCGCCCACCTGCACGGCGGTGTCGATCAAAATGGCCCTCAGATTATCCGGTTCATGATCCTGATAGCGGACTTCCGGGGTTTCCTCTACCTCCACTCGATCGCACAGAGTCCCCATAGTTTCCAGAGTGAACAACTGTTTCCTCATTACCTGTGCCTCCATATCTAAAGAGCTATGCTCTTATTCACGCAGGTTGCCTTGCGAGCTCGAGCTCGCGTCCTTCCACACCAGGCAGCGGTGAGAGTCCATCATACTGAGGGCGATCCACCGTCCTGGCCGCCTTCCTGTGCGGCGTCAGCCTGCCCAGCAATCCCTGCAGCCGCGCCTGATATTCCAGCTTCTGGATCAGGCTTCTCAAGGCGCGCTCCCAGGTGAAATCGCTCGCTGTCTTTCGTGCCGTCTTGCGTATCTTCTGACTCTCTTCAGGGTGTCCACGCAGATAGCTGATGTAGGTCTCTATTTCCCGAGGGTCCGCGGTTTCCAGCACCACCGAGTTCTTCAGGTGGACCGCATAGTCCTCTCCGGTGCTGCCGGTAAAAGCCACTCCGCCGGCAGCCATGGCCTCCAGTCCCACCAGTCCAAACGGCTCATGTCCGCTGTTGGCGAGAACCGCATCGGCAGCGCGGTATATCAGTCTCAGGAAATCCTGAGGACAATGGAACATCAAGTTGAGGAAGTCCGCATCCCCTGCCTGCTGGACAGCCGCCAGATGATCCTCAGTGGATGCCCCCCTGCTGTCTATATCTCTGATCTGCAGGCCGACAGCGCGAGCCCTGTGCATGATCTCACCACCGTGAGGCTCGATCCCACCCCTGGCGAGAAGGACACTCCTGTCTCCCCGGGCTTTCAGCCCCGCCGCCGCCTCCACAGCCATATTCCATCGTTTGTCGGGGTGATAGCGGGCTATCTTGGCCAGCAGGACATCGGCACATATGGGTCTCCGCAGCCGAAAAGCGGCGGACTCATCGACATCGTTCAGCAGAGAGGCTGGAATGCCGTTCGGGACTACCAAGGGGTTCACGCCCTGCTTCCACATGCTGTGTTTCATGTAGCGACTCACCGTGGTGATGGTTGCTCCGCGGGCCAGGCGTCGCCAGTCGACGCGATCGAAGCCGAAGATATTGTTGGCATTCCAGAACATCAAGGCGTTATCTCTGATGCCAAGCGTATGCAGTCGATCGCCGGTGCGGCACATGGCCTCTGCGGTATGCCATTCTTCGCCCAATATGGCTACGATCTTGCCCTGCCCGACTGCCGGTTTGGCAATGTGCTCACTGACAAACCAGGGGATTGACTCATTGAAGTCATACAGCTTCTCGTTCTCCCCTTCATAGACGCCTCTGGGATAGTAATCGCTTATCCACTGGCACCACCGGTGAAGACGCAAACGGCCATCCGCCGAGCTCTCCTCGCCTTTCAGTCTGGGATCGCCGATGAAGAAAAGATGGACGGGGAACCCCATTGACGCCA
>CAYYWI010000004.1:38178-52346 GCA_964475375.1 uncultured Dehalococcoidia bacterium | reverse complement strand
ACTCTTACTGCGAGCCCGCCGGCCAGCGAATAGGTATCCGGGCCTTCAAATGAGAGGACTACAAACACTGTATTCTCCGGAGTCATTCTTTCCCGTTTCACCTTCTCCTCTTTCCACCAGCCTGATCCTCAGCACATATCTTCAATAGTGAATTCGAGGTCCAACCAACAAAATAAAGATCACACTGATTTGTACGAATCAGGGATCCCCCGGAACTCTCCCCCACCATCTATCTCTGAGCCTTTGGCATCGGTCTTCGCTGTTGCCTGAGGCTGGTCAATGTCAGTGCTACTTAAACCTTGTCTAGTATGGCAGCATGAGGATGAGGTAAGGTATTCGGGGTATTACTTAACTGGGGGGTGTGGGGAATACTTATTCCTGTACGCAGTCGACTCAGTGATGCTGCAGTGCATGCCGGAAGCGACGACTCTACTTGTCCGGCATTATCCCCTCTTGCATGGCATAGCGGAGCAACTGGATCGGACTCCGCAGACCGAGTTTGCGCATCATGTTCGCCCTGTGGACTTCAACTGTGCGCCGGCTGACGCACAGTCTGGATGCTATCTCGGCATTGTTGCAGCCCTGAGCAAGCAAGTGAAGAACCTCTCGCTCTCTGACAGTCAGCCTCTCATAGGGCTTGAGCGCAGTTACTTCCTGTTTCTGCAGATACCCTTCGATGACGTGCTCGGAGAGCGGCGGGCTGAGGTAACGACGGCCGATGACGGCCTCTCGTATGGCATGAAGCAGATCATCTGCAATGGAGTCCTTCAGTACGTAGGCTTTGGCCCCGGCGCGGAGAGCTTCGATAACGTAGCCTTCATCGGCATGCATGGATAGGACCACAACATGTGTCTTGGGAGAGATCTTCCTGACGTAGTGCGTGACCTCTATGCCGTTCATTCCACCCATCATGACATCGACCACGAGGATGTTGGGCTGCAGACGTTCTACAAGCTGGGCTGCCGCCGGGCCGTCAGCAGCTTCCCCCACCACAGCAAAATCCTCCTGCGCCTCTAAGAGGGTACGCAGCCCCTGTCTGACCACATTGTGGTCATCGGCCAGCACTATCGTGATCGTTTTCTCTTCCCCTTTGCTACGCGTTCTTCCCTGGACAAAGGCAGTTCGGCGATGAGACACGTACCCTCACCCGGAGCGGACCGGACCATCAACTTGCCGTTCAGGGACAACGCACGTTCGCGCATGCTGTTGAGGCCGATGCTTGAGGGTGCTATCTTGTTGAGATCGAAACCAGCACCCTGATCTTCTACTTCCAGAACAAGCGCATCATTGTCCGTACAAACAGAGACTACAACATCACTGACCTGGGCATGGCGGGCCACATTTGTCAGCGCTTCTTGCACTATACGGTAGGCTGCACTCACAACCTCAGGAGGGAGTTCCATCTGCAATCCCGAGTGCCGGAAATCCACACGCACACGCGTCTGGGCGGTATACCTCTTGAAATGCCACATGAGAGTAGGCAGAAGACCCAGGTCGTCCAGCATGGTAGGTCGCAAGTCAAGCGACATGTCCCTTATACGGCCCATCAGCTCTCGCAGCGTCTTGCGGGCCTCCTGCAGTCCGGCATTGTCTGTCCCGAGTTGGACGGCCGAAGCCCTGTCCATAAACAGTTTCAGCGCTGTGAGGGACTGCCCGATCTCATCGTGCAACTCACGGGCTATGGCACGCCGTTCATTCTCCTGCAGTGAGACAAGACGCTGCGAAAGATGCCTCAGTTGCTCTTCGGAACGCTTCCGTTCGGTGATATCGAAGGTTACGCCTACCACTCCGACAATCAGATTGCCGGGATCCCGCAGCGGTTCGACCCGGCTGTAAAAGGTGTGTCCGGACCGGCTCAGCTCGAACGTCGAAGAAATGCCCTGGAGGGCCCGGCGGTGAGCAACATACGGGTCAAAGTCCGCATCGCCAATCTTGAAGTATTCCATCAGCGTTATTCCGACCGTTTGTTGTGGAAGGAATCTCATTATCTCGGTCTCTGTGCCCCGCGTTGAAGTAAATCTCAGACTTGTGTCTGTTGTCCACGACACACAGGGTATCTGGTCCAGCAGCAGACGCAGTTTTGCCTCGCTGTCCTGCAGCGCGATCATGTTCCGTTTTCTCTCTGTCACATCCCGAAGTGTGGCA
Source organism: uncultured Dehalococcoidia bacterium (assembly GCA_964475375.1). Taxonomy (GTDB): domain Bacteria; phylum Chloroflexota; class Dehalococcoidia; order UBA2247; family RBG-13-53-26; genus JAFGCL01. The sequence goes on along the minus strand of CAYYWI010000004.1, from coordinate 50,201 downwards.
ACATAGGCCGGGGTGCCCTCCCAATCTGTCTCCACAATTCGCATTTCCGCCGTGACCGTTCCATCATCCCCCCTCGGTATCTCGATCTCTGCTTTCTCAACAATAGGAAAGGCAAAAGGTGTGCCCACCATATCCCCAGAGGACCGACAGAACAATGCCTCAGCCGATGGATTGACGAAACGGATGGCGCCGTCCTTGTCAACAATGACTATGCCATCAGCGCTGCTGGTGATCACCTGACGGAAGTTTGTCTCGGCTGTCCTGAATCTCTCCTCGGCTATTCTGCGATTAGCCCGGTTCTCAGCCTCCCGCAGTTCCCGCGCCACCGCCGCCCCAAGACGCTTCATGTTATCCTTCATGATGTAGTCGTCCGCACCGGCCAGCATGCAGTCCACCGCAGTTTCCTCACCAATCCTGCCGGAGACAATGATGATAGGAATGTCCAATCCCTTCCCCTTAACCTGTCTTACAGCCTCCAGTCCGTTGAACTGGGGCATAACGAAATCGGACAGTACAATGTCCCACGCCTGCCGCTCGAGAGCAGCATCGAGAGCCTCCGCTGTATCAACGCGTCCGAAACTGGGCTCGTACCCATCGCTGCGCAGCTGGCGGCACAGCAGCAGAGCATCATCCTCGGAATCATCAACAATCAGAACACGGATCGGTGTGCTCAATCAGATCCCTCCTGACAAGATATCCTTTAGAATGGCGGCTCATTCAGAATCAGCCAGTACAGTCCAAGCTCCTGTACTGCCCTCACAAATTGTTTGAAGTCCACGGGCTTACGGATATAGCTGTTAGCGCCCAGTTGGTAGCTGGTGACTACATCCCTCTCTTCTCTGGAGGATGTCAGCACAACTACCGGCACCAGCTTGGTTCGGCTGTCGTTTCTAAGCCGGCGAAGCACTTCCAGACCGTCTATCTTGGGCAGTTTCAGGTCCAGCAGTATGACCTCAGGTAAGTCGTTGCGCGCACTTTTTTCGTTCGGCGAGTTGTCAAAGAAATATTCCAGGGCTTCAATACCGTCCCTGGCCACGACCAGTCTGTTGGCGATCCTCGCCTTCTTGAATGCCCGCTCGGTCAGAGCCACGTCATCGGGATTGTCCTCTACCAACAGTATGACTCCGTTTCTATCTACCATGGATACCCCTTCCTCTTAACCTTCGTTCAATGTGAAATAGAACGTTGCGCCGCTATCCACCTTGCCTTCGGCCCATATGCGCCCTCTGTGGCGTGAGATGATACGTTTTGCCGTGGTCAATCCAATGCCGGTGCCTGGATATTCGCGCTGTGAGTGCAGACGTTGGAAGGGCATAAACAGCTTGTCGGCATAGGCCATGTCAAAGCCGATACCGTTGTCTTTGACATAGTATATTGTTGTTCCATCCTGCGTTTCCTCACCAAACTCTATCCTGGTCACTTGGCGTTCCCGGCTGAACTTCCAGGCGTTGCCCACCAGGTTCTGTATCACCAACCGGAGAAGGCGCGGATCTCCGTGTACCAGCACGTCGGGGCTGATGACAAACTCCGCATGGCGTTTCGGTTCTGCATCCTGCAGATCCCTGGCGACTTGCTGCACCACATTGCTGAGGTTAACTGTCTTTGGGGATACCTCGGTTCGGCCGACGCGTGACAACTCAAGCAGATCATCGATGAGTTGCCCCATACGCTGAGTAGCCGCCCTGACCCGCAGCAGATAGTTCTGACCCTTCTCATCAACTCTGCCGGCGTAATCCTCCAGCAGCGCCAGACTGAAGCCATCAATAGCCCGCAAAGGCGTCCGCAAGTCATGCGAAACGGAGTAGGCGAAAGCCTCCAACTCTTTGTTGGAAACCTCGAGGTCAGCGGCGCGCTCTTTCAGTTTTTCATTCAGCTTCATTATCTTCTGCTCAGTCTCCCAGAGGATGGTCCGATCTCGAATCACAGAGACGAAGCCGATCGACCGACCCCTGCTGTCCCTCAACACGCTCTTGGCCACCCTGACGTGAATCCTGCGGCCGTCTTTCTTTAGATGAAACTGATCGGTGGTCGAATGCCCCTTTGCATCCAGATCCCTGGCTGCCATCCGTTCCTCTTCAGGATCCGGCCAGACCTCCTGGTAGAGATCTTCCAGCTTCCTGCCGATTGCCTCCTCCGCAGAAATGCCGTAGAGTCCTTCGGCAGCTTCATTCCAATAGGTTACCCTCCCGGCATTGTCCGCTGCGACGACGGCATCGAAGAGATGAGAAAGCATGTTTGACTGAGCCTCAAGCTGCTGTTCGGCACGCTTCTTCTCGCCGATGTCCCGGGCGGCACCAATGAGCTGCCCGCCCCCAACGTCCAGGTACTTGACACACACCTCGACATCAATGATCTTGCCATCACGGCGTCTGTGACGTGTCTCGAAGCGGTCCTGTCCCATCCGGCGGATCTTCTCGATGTGCTTGGCTACATCGTCCCGCTTCTCCGTGGCCTCCAGGTCCGACAAGTGCATACCGAGCAACTCGTCTCGCGCGTACCCCGACATCCGGCAATATGAATCGTTGACCCGGAGCAGCCGGCCCGCTAAATCGGCAACCCAGAAGCCATCCATGGCAGCCTCAAACACGAGCCGGTGCCGCTCCTCGCTCTCTCGCAGAGCGGCCTCGGCCCACCTTCGCTCCGTGATGTCCTGCACCATGCCCGATGACCGCACCACCCAGCCTGAGCTGTTCCTGGTGTGCCGGCACTTCTCGTGAACGAAACGTATCTCCCCACCTCTTCGCAATACTCTGTGTTCGATCTCATAGCCATCGCTTCCACTCAGCACCGATCCGAAATATACCTCATCCACCGCAGCACGATCGTCAGGATGCACGAAGTCGAGAAACAGCTCGTAGGTGATGACGTCAAACTCATGAGGCTCTGCGCCAAAGATCCGGTATACCTCGTCCGACCAGGTCAGAGTGTTGTTGATCAGATCAAGGTTCCAACTGCCGACATGCGCCATCTCCTGTGCTCTCTTCAGATCGGCCTCACTCCGCTGCAGGGCTTCTTGGGTTTGAACCAGTTCGGTGATATCAAAGGCTACCTCACCACCAGCGACCACCTTGCCCTCAGAATCACGAATGGGCGCTTGAAAGACGCGGTATACTCTACCGGGCACACCACCCAACTTAGATTCGATACTCGGCTCTATTAATTCACCTTGCAGCGTCCGGCTCCACGGTTCAATAGCGGCCTTTTGCTGTTCCGGCATGTCGGCGAAAAGCTCAACCCTGCTGTCACCTATACGAATCTCCTTGCCGGTGATGCGCTGCATTTTCTCCTGGTAGTTCCTGTTGAAGTAAAGATACCGGTAGTTCGAATCCAGAGCAGCGATCTGGACTCCCGTTACCTGGGAGGCGGCCTCTATGATGTCACGCTGCCGCCGGAGTTCCTCCAGAGCATTCCTGCGCTCGGTAATGTCCAGGAATGTGCTCACCACCCTTTCTATCTCGCCAGTTGTTGAGTCTCGGATGGGTTCGGAATTAATGAGAAGCCACCGGCGCTGCTCAGCGGCCGGGTTAAACACGCTCATTACAAAGCCACGGGCTACTTCGCCTATCCTCGATATTGCCATTGACTGATATTCTTCATTCGGCAACCCAGGGAATGGTGAACCATCCTCCCTGGTGGCTTCCCACACGGGGTCGGATAACCTGCGCCCTTTGATCTTATCGAGCTCCATCCCCAGGATTTCGCAAGCTGCCGGATTGGCTTCCACAATCCTCCAATCCTTGTCCCACACCACGATCCCGCCTGTGACAGCATTGTAGAGCCCGCGATACCGGGCCTCATCCTGGCGCAGGTGTTCCTCCGTCGACTTGCGGTCGGTAATGTCATGGAAGTTGATGACGAGACCCTTCACTTTGGGATCATTCAGCAGGTTGCGGCCGGTGGCCTCGACCCATCTCCAGGAACCATCCTTGTGTCTATAAGAAATCACGCTGTCACGGGTTGAGCCGGGTTGGCTCTTCAGGGTGTCAAGTTGCTCGACCAGCCGAGCCAGATCCTGAGGGTTGATAGCCATCTGATCTACCTGCATCCCCATCCATTCTTCCGGCGTATAGCCTGTGATTCTGCTTATTGATGGGCTCTCGTAGACAACGTTATAGCCCTCGTCCAGGATGGTGACAGCATCCCAGGCATTCTCAATGATGGCGCGAAAGCGCTCCTCCTTTTCTTTTGTCTCTTCCTCCAGCCGCTTGCGTTCGGTTACATCGATAACCCCGGCCACGAAGCCTGCGAACTCGCCCCGGCGATCATAAAGCGGCGAGGCGGCAGCGACAGACTCCACCAGACCGCCATCCTTTCGCAGCAGCACAAGGGCCAGCGGCGTGGGCGTCGGCTGGCGCAGCCGACGCGCAATCGCATCCTGGAGAGCGTCCAGAGATGGTTGCGCGACGATACCAGAGGATAACGGCTGACCTACCACCTCATCGGTGGCGTAGCCTGTCATCTTCACAAAATAGGGGTTAACGTAGGTGACGTTCAGTTCTTTGTCGAAAGCCACGATGCCCTCCTGGAGGCTCTCGACCAATCCGAGGTACCGTCTCTCGCTCTCAAGAAGCGCCTCTCTCGCAGCCCTGTACGCCTCACTCTCGACTCGTTCCAATTTGCCTTCCCTGCAGATCAGCGCAAACTCGTGATTACGGATGACGTCTAAGACTTCAGCAGCGCCGAACTTGTCCAGACTGTGGGTGCAGACGGCAAGCATCTTGTACTTACTGATGACACCGTGTACTCCGGCTTCGTAATCGGCAAATCTTCGCCAGTCGGACTCCTCCAGCCAGGAAGTATCACCTGCCAGTCTGAGCCCGGCGTAACCCATTTTCAGTGCTCCATTGAGTTTATCCACCCAGCCACCTGATATCTGCCGCTCATTGAAGCTTCCACTGACGTACCAATCCGTGTATGGCCTTATCTCGATCTGGCCGCTCGCCAGGCGATCGTCGAAGTCCGGCATGGCCTGTTCCATCGCTGCCCTGGCTTCATCGACGCCCGGGATCCCGGCGGTAATCCACATGCAGAACTCGTTGTTCTCCAGGCCGGCCTTGAAGTAAGGCACCAGGATATCCAGGAGGTCTGTCTTAGTCTGGTAAAACAGGCAGAAGTGCCTGCCCCAGGGGACAGCACCAACCATATCGATTCCCGTCTTTCTAAGTTCGGCGCTCACCATCTCATACCAGCTTGGCTCTGGGGAATTCCGTTGCGCTGAAGGAGTTGCCCGAGGTCTTGTCAGTGCAGAACCGGATGCCGATCAACTCGGCTTTTATTCTTGAAATCTTGCCTGGGTACTTGCCTCAAGCACCACACCTCCCATCACCCACTCTCTCTCCTGTTGGCCTTTCTCTGGCCCGCTTCCGAGCCCCAAGCCAACTACCCAGCCCCTTAGTTCAATCCCTTACGTACCCCAGGTTCAGTCGCATGAACGAAGACCTTCGACCACGACTGTGCTTATATCGAAGCAGAACGATCGATGCAGTAACACTGTATTAATACATAGATCACCCTTTGTCAAGTCCCATACACACTGACTGCTTGTTCTGATAAGTAATTGCCACAATCTGAAACTAAGTAGATTTGCGTATACCACTATGCATCTCCAGGCTGCGAAAATGGGCAAACTGGAAGCCCGGTCACCGGATTCAGTACAGGTAAGGAGGTGCTGAATTGTACAAGAACATTCTCGTCCCTGTAGATGGCTCTGAATTATCTGAAGTGGCTTTCGACTATGCCAAAGAGATTGGAGGCAGGCTGGACACCGACATAACCATATTGCATGTCGTTGACCCCAGAGAAACAGAGTTTCTATCCATGCACGAGGCATATGTTGACCATGCAGCGGAGATCATGAATATCCGGGTGGGTGATGTTCAGAAAAAGCTGCAAAGAAGACCCGGGCGGGAATCAAAGCAGATATCCGGCGTAACCGTTGTAGGGTATCCCCCTGAAGAGATCCTGCGCTACGCCGATGAGAAGGACATCGACCTGATAGTCATGTCAACACACGGACGGTCCGGAATACGGCGCTGGGTGTTGGGCAGTGTGGCCGAGAAAGTCCTTCAGGCCTCTACAGTTCCTGTGCTCCTGGCCAGGGCACAGTTGGCTGCAAAGCCACCCGTCGAGACATGGACAGACATCACCATAATCGTTCCTCTGGATGGTTCGGAAACGGCGGAGACGGTGCTGCCGCATGTTCAGACATTGGCGAAGCAGTCTGATACCGAGAACTTGGAGGTTGTTGTCATCAGGGTTTGTGAGCCGCCGCCTGTGCCGGCCATTCCCGGACCGGAGATTCCGGTGGATTGGTACAAGCTGATGGACGAGAACTGGACACAGTGCAAGCGGATCACTGAACAGTATCTGGCCGGCATCGAGAAGCATTTGAAGGAAACCGGCTTGAAGGTTCGCTCAGAGCCGATAGAGCAACAGAGAGCAAATGTAGCTGAGGAGATCATTGAGTATGCCAACAAGATCCCCTTCAGCCTGATTGCTATGGCCACAAGCGGCCGCTCCGGGATCAGCCGGTGGGCCTACGGCAGTGTGGCGCACAAGGTCCTGATGGGCGGGCCAAGCCCTATCTTGATGGTGCGGCCTGCCGCTGTGGCATCGACCCCCCGCTAGCCTGTTGATACAAGGCGAACTGCCTATTGTTCGCACGGCTTGAGCAAGAGGCTGAAGGGTAGCTCAACCAAAGGAGGAGGCAGGGAATGAACCGCGAGGACAGAGTGAGACTGATTGCTTATCACATTTGGGAAGAGGAAGGACACCCACAGGGGCACGACCTGGACCACTGGCTGAGGGCTGAAGCTATCTGGCAGGAGGAAGAAGACTTTGAGGAGCATATGGCCAGGGACGTTGAGGGTTGTGTGCTCTGCACCTGACGCAATATAGCCATTTTCAGAGCCCAGCGATGTAAACCGACCCTCTGGCACCGGCCAGCGGATACCAAGGAGACGGTATGGGAGCAGATCAGAGTCGTGCAGACAGAAGTCGCGTCGCGAAACGGGAGACTGATACAAGAGACATCTCCGCCCTTATCGATGACCTGACATGCAAGGATGTGTACAAGTGTCGCCGGGCAAGACAGGCTCTGGTGGACATGGGCGAGACCGCAGTGCCGTACCTGATGGACGCGCTTGACACCGGGACGGAATGGTGCGGTGGGAGAGTGCAAAGGCTCTGACTCAGATACCCGGGCCCGTTGCCACTGACGCATTGGTCACCGCCCTGGGAAAGGACAATTTCGATGTCCGCTGGTTGGCGGCTGAGGGATTGATTCCCAGGGGCCGTGAGGCTCTGGCACCGCTGATGAGGGCATTGATCGAGGATCCGGATTCTGCAGAACTGCGTGAAGGTGCGCATCACGTTCTTCTGGATCTGTCGCACAGCGATCTTAGAGAAACGGTGCTTCCAGTACTGCAGGTCCTCGATGACTTGGACAGGATCATGGAGGTACCGTTGAGTGCGAAGGCACTGTTGGGCCAACTGGAGGCTTAACATCCGCTGCCCGGCCACAGATAACTCATCAAGTTTCTGCGACGGGTTTCTTCACCACTAATCCTGAATGGTCAGGATTCAAGACCCTGTAGGTTATGAGTTTCACTTGATCGTTTACCAGGAACCACCCCAGCGCATAGACCCAGACGAAACCGGCCCATTTCCATCCCAATGGAGTCATGAACAAGCCGTATACGGCTATGAATGTGGCTGCCATCTGAGTGCCCATGACAGCAAACAGCAGAATCGGAGCCGGATGTGGACGGGACCAGAAACGCCCGCGGGTGCGCGCCACAAAGACCGTCAGGTGCCCGGCGACTGACAGCTTGAGATACATCAGAGACCTGATGACGCTCTGATCGATGTGGAAGGTTTTCTGGGCGAGGTAAAAGAGGAGGAATGACGCAATCACCCCGGCAACCCCCAGTGCGGTTGCCACGCCAAGCACCGTTCGCATATCCCAGGCCTCAGGTTTGTCACCGGGGCGGACGTTGTCATAGGCGATCGACAGGATAGCCGCGTCGTTAAGTATGGCCAGAAGCACTATCATGATGGCGGTCACCGGGTAGAAGTTGAATATCAGGATGGATAGAGTCAGAAACAAGAGCACCCGAACAGTCTCGGCGATGCGATAGATGGCATAGTTTGTCATCCGCCGAAAAGTCTTCCGGCTCTCTGTGATGGCATCAATGACCACCGACAGCCCGGGTGCCATTAAAACAATGTCAGCCGCGGCTCTCGCGGCGTCGGTAGCGCCGGAGACTGCGATCCCGGCATCAGCCTTCTTCAGGGCAGGGGCATCATTCACGCCGTCACCCGTCATGCCGACTATGTGCCCCCGCTGCTGGAGAACATCCACAATGTGGTACTTGTGTTCAGGAAACACCTGGGCGAAGCCATCGGCCTGCTCGATAGCGTCGGCCAGTACGCCCGTTTCGTGGTGGCTCGTGTCACGGAAGACGCCGGCATTGACAATGTTCTTCCCCAAGCCCAACTGCTCCCCGATCTGCCTGGCGATGGCAAGCTGGTCTCCGGTCACCATCTTTACGGTGACGCCCATCTTCTCTGCTGTCTCCACGGTGGCTCTGGAATCCTCCCTCAGCGGATCGAAAAGCGGGATGATGCCCAAGAAGTGCCACCGATCTTGATCATCAGTCTGGGCAACGCCCAATGAGCGAAATCCTCTTGCAGCGAACTCGCTGACAGCCTTGTCCACCTGCGGCTGGATCCGGCCGGCCTCGGGATCGAGTGCCAGGATTACCTGAGGGGCCCCCTTGCTGAGCTTGAGCGTCTGACCATCTCTCCCTCTCACGGTGGCCTCCGTACGCTTGTGTACCGGATCAAAGGGCTGGAAGTGGACCAGTTGGTAGGACTCCATTGCTTGCTCATCCTTCACACCGGCAATGATGGCCAAGTCGATGGGGTCCTGGTTTTCGGCCTTTGAGGCGAGGGCGGCGCTCAGTACCACCCATTCTGCCGCAGTGTTTCCTATGACGTATGGGTTTCCCATGGTCAGCTTGTTCCGGGTCAGCGTGCCGGTCTTATCGGAGCACAATACATCAATGCCTGCCATCTCCTCTACAGAAGCCAATCTGGTGACAATGGCCTCCTTCCTGGCCAGAATGCGCGCCCCCAGCGCCATAGTCACTGACAGCACTGCGGGCATGGCCACCGGAACCGCGGCAATCGTCAGGACGAGAGCAAACTGCAGCACTTCCAGCAGCTTGTCGTGCCGGAAGAGGGCTACCATCAGGATCACTACCGCCAGCACTACGGCAATAACAATGAGGTAATCAGCGATCCTGATGACGGCATGCTGGAAATGGCTTCGGGCCTGGGCTTTCCCGACCAGTTCGGCCGTCTTGCCATAGTAGGTGTCCTTACCAGTGGCATAGACCAAGGCTTCTATCTCTCCCTGGCGGACGATGGACCCCGAGTACACGGCATCGCCTGCTCTGTGTTCCACCGGCAGAGATTCCCCGGTTAAAGCCGACTGGTCCACTTCGATGGGATCACCTTCCAGGAGTCTGACATCTGCGGGAATGATGTCCCCGATGCGAAGGCGTACAACATCACCGGGTACCAACTCACGCGCAGCTATCGTGGTCCAGTTGCCTTCGCGTTTCACCCTGGCCTGGAGCGCCAGCCTGGCCTTAAGCGCCGCAATGGCGTTGCCTGCCTGATATTCTTCTCTGAACCCGACAACAGCATTCAGAACCAACAGAGCCAGAATGACGCCAAAGTCCGGCCAGTGACGCAACACGGCTGACAGGATCGCCGCGATCAGGATCATGCCCGGAATCGGGCCCCAGAAATAGGACAGGAACCTGAGAATCGGACTGGCCTTCTTCTCCTCGATCTCGTTGTATCCAAATTGCGCCAGCCGCTTCTCGGCTTCAGAGCGGGTGAGGCCGGCGGGAGAGTATCCAAGGTGCTGCTGGACTTCCGACATCGACAGGTTTCGGAGTTGCCCCTGCGCCACCTGACCGTACTCGGAATCTGATGGTGATTTCGATCTGCCTTGCTGACTCAAGGTGCTCATATCCTGTCATATCAGTTTTGTTAGACAATGATCCCCTCAGGGGTGCTGCGGCCATCAATGGCGGCCAGTTCCTTTGTGGTGAGTAATAACTGCCGTCCCATGCCCAGCACGCGTGCGGCTGCAGCAAGGACGTGCGCCCACGTCGTCTTATTCACGAAGAGCATTCCGGAGGCGGTCAGCGTACCGCCCTGGCCGATGTATCCCAGGCCGACTGTATTTCCATATCCGGTGTTCAGAGGTTGGAGCACCCCCAGCATCGTTTGGGGCCTCGTATGCACGATGAACAAGCGGGCGGTAACATTGTCCGGATACAGCCTCTTCCGTGATTCTTCCGGAGCCATGTGCGCCGTCTCGCCCCTGCTGCGCGGTTCACGGAATCGGCCGGGCTCCAGCATATAGATAACCGAATGAGGTACCTCATGCAGTGCCAATCGGGCGGACGCTTTCAGCACTTCCACCAACTGGTATCCGCCCACGGCCGTCAGCACCAGCCTGGCCCGGTGCGGGTGATAGCCGGCCCATTCCAGCGCCAAAGCCCCATCTCGGAGAAGGCGCTCGGCTTCGTCCGGCGTGAACAGATCAGGCATCGTTTCGTACTTCGCCGTGACGATCGTCCATATCTGTCTCTGGGTCTGGTACAGCCCCCGCATGACGACAGCGGCGCTGTTGTAGTCCGCCGGAAAGACAACGCGCGACACGTCCGAGAGCTCTCCCAGCATGGCCTCCGCCATCGAGGGGTCCTGGTGTGACTGCTCGTTCTTCGCGTTCTCCCACAAATGGGATGTCAGTATCAGCGGTATCGAGAGCCAGCGCTGCGGACAAATGCCCCAGTTGTTGCAGTGATTGGTGAAGATGATTTCCTGGCGCACCACACCCTGCATCTTGGTGCCGAACGCTTCATAGGTGGCGATGAGGTTTATGCCGCCCTTGTTGGCCAGCGCCGCCGATGCCACCGCTTCCTCGTTGAGAGCGGTAATGACAGCCCCGTGCACATCTTCGGGCACCGTTGGCTCGGGATCGGTGACACGGAACTTCAGGAAGTTCAGGGTCCCCATCAGGCGATTGGACTTCATCTCATCAGGATTGCCGACACGGGGCCGAAGGTGTGGATTGGCCTGAACGGTCGCCACAAACATGGCATCAATAGCGTACATCGGCGAGGTGAGCGTCCATTTCGACATGTCACGCCTGTCGTCGGGCACGGGCCGGGACAGCAGCGACGGGACTTCTTCAAGCCGGACAGTGCGCGTCACCAGGCTGTTATCCTTCTCCCTGGGCCTGCCCGAAGCGTCATGGTGCTGCAACTTCCCGATCTGCTCCCGAAGCTCGCCGATCGGTACCCAGAGCCGGCGTGCACTTTCATTAAAATTTCGGGCTGCCTCGGGGCTGGTATGGGGATTATCCCCGAGCGGCAGATTGTGGGCCAGATTGGTTCCTGCACCGTAGAAGCCGGCTCCCTTTGGAGCAACGGCAATGCCGTACGGAAGCCTCACCGGGTATTTGCCGCCCTCCCTGCGGACCGCTTCGCTGGCGGCTGAGAGGCGCGACTCCATCTCAAAGATGGCCCAGACGAAGGCGGCCGGATCACGCCCGTCGAAGATGATGGGGTCGAAGCTGTTCAGTTTCAGATGCTCCACAAACCAGGCTATACCGCCTTGCTGAGACATGGTCGTCCGCTGGTCTATGCGGCGGCCGTTGGCAATCATGACGGGCATCACCAGACCGCAGTCATCTGCACGCCACCACCGGGCCGTCCAGTCACTCCCCCTTTGCTCTTCAAAGGCACCGTCGCTCAGGAAGACGACCAGGCGCTCCCCCGGCAGCGGCATGTGAACATACTGGAGCTCCACAAAACCCAGGTATCCGCCCTCCACCATGCCCCCAGCCGTGTGCGCATTGACATGACTGCCCAGCGGTGAATCCTGCTTGCCGTCCGCGCCGAGCTTGTATGAATAGAAGTCACGCACGTAGCGGGTCA
>CAYYWI010000004.1:2050-38168 GCA_964475375.1 uncultured Dehalococcoidia bacterium | reverse complement strand
CATCCGACACCGAGTATCTCCTGGCATGTGCCTCCAGCATGTTGTCAAGGAGGAGGTTGAGCGTATCGATGGCCGCCACGCAGTGCCCCTGACCCATGATCCAGGACCGCGTGAAGCCGCTGATGGCATTCATGGCCATGTAGCCTGTGTAGGCGGGCACCATGTTCAAGACACCGCCGGTGTGTCCCTCCGGATTCGGCTTGAAGTCTTCCGGCTTCAGGTCCCGGCCGTCCAGGTACACGTTGCGGGCATAGGTTTCGTGAACAGCCACCCACATGGCCGCACATGCTATCCGATCCGCCGCATAAAGCACCTCGAACAACGGGACACCATCGCCCTTCACGTTCTTGGCGCTGAGGAACTCCGCCATGGCAAACACGCGGGCCTGGGTCTGCAGGCTGTGCTGAATCCTGCCGTAGCCGGCCGCCCAGCGGTCCGCGTCAGGATTTTTCTCTTTATAGAGGCTGACCCACTCTTGATTGCGAATGGCAACGGCGCTGTCGTTTGTCATCACTCCCTCCCCCGAACCCGCTACCGGGACTCCCTCAGCTCTGCACACCTTATCTTCAGAGTCGCCATGAGCTCGTCAAATGAATCAGCGAATTTGCGGACGCCTTCGTTCTCCAGTTGCCGGGTCAAGGCCGGTAAATCCAACCCCACGGCTGAAAGCCGTCCCAGAACACGTTCCGAGTCCGCCGCAGACTCCTCCAGACGGGAAGCGGGATTCCCGTGATCGCGGTAGGCATTCATGGTCTCAATCGTCATCGTGTTGACCGTGTTCGGGCCAATCAGATCCTCCACATACTTGATGTCACTGTACTCCGGGTTCTTGGTGCCGGTGCTGGCCCACAGCAGCCTCTGTTTGCGCGCTCCCCGCGCTGCAAGCCTTTCGAAGCGCTCACCGGAGAAAACCTCCGTTTGCACCCGATGGGCCGTCTTGGCGCTGGCGATAGCAATCTTGCCCTGCAGATCTGCAGCAACACCGGCTCCGGGGCCACCGCCCTTGGCTATCCGTTGCAGTAGCGGATCGATCAGCACATCGATGCGGGAGAGGAAGAAACTGGCGACCGAAGCCACGGTCCCCAGTGGCTTCTCCTGCCCGGACCTGTCTTCCAATCCGGCCATGAACGCCTCTACGACTTCTCGATACCTGTCAATCGAAAACAGCAGGGTCACGTTGATGTTAAGCCCTTCAAAGAGCAGTTGCCGGATCGCCGGCAGACCCTCACGGGTGCCGGGAATCTTGATCATCAGATTCGGCCGTCCAACCGCGCCCCAGAGCTCACGGGCCTCGATTATGCTCCCCTGCGTGTCGTGAGCCAGGTGGGGCGAGACCTCCAGACTCACAAACCCATCCCTGCCCTCGGACCGATCATAGACTGCGCGCAAGAGATCGGCGGCCCGCTGCACATCATCCACGGTCAAGGCCCGATAGATCTGGTACGCGTTCTTCCCGGAAAGGGCCAGCGCCCGAATTGAGTCATCGTAGTCCTGGCTGCCGCCTATGGCTTTTTCGAATATTGAAGGGTTGGAGGTGATACCGCGCAGGCCGTCTTCTTCGATGAGCCGTCTAGCTTCGCCCGACAAAAGCATGCCTCGCTTTATGAAGTCCAGCCAGATGCTCTGCCCGTAAGCCTGGATCTTGATCAAAGGGTTTTTCTTCTCATTCGGGCATGGTGCCAGCCAGTCCTCAAGCCCGGCAACCTTCGCCAGACGGCGGGCATAGCGCGGGCTATCCTGATATTTCGCTGTGAGAAATCTCTCAGTCAGATCGAAGGCAAGGGCAAAGCCGGTTACCCGGCCGCCCAGGCAAATCATATTCATGTTGTCGTCTTCAACGCCCTGATGAGCGGAATACACGTCATGGATCAGCGCAGCCCTGACCCCCGGGATTTTGCTGGCTGCCACTGCCGCTCCGACCCCACTGCCGCATATTGCCACCCCCCGGTTTACCTCGTTTCTCGACACGGCTCTGGCCAGAGGAACCACAAAATCGGGATAGTCATCCTCGCGGTCGTAGTTGAACGCTCCGAAGTCGGTGACTTCATATCCTGCAGCGGTCAGCCTCTTGGAAAGCTCCGCCTTCAGACTGAAGCCGCCATGGTCAGCGGCGATTCCAACATGCATAATTCTTCCCTCTCTTTCTAAATCAGGGAGAAGTCATCTGGCTGGTGCAAAACTGTGCCCTGAGAGCGTCACATGTAGTATCAAATTGCAGACCCGACAAAAACCATCCGCAAATCCACCTAGCTTCAGGTTGTGGAGAATACTTACTCTTCAGGATCACTCGGGGGCCGGCGCTGACGGATTTCCCCCGACACTTCGGATACGTTCCCAAAAATAAGTATTGCTCGCAAGGCTGAGCTAAGTAGTTATGCCTATAGCGCTGATCAATCGGCTGCTGTGATACTTTGGATCATCCAGAGCTGACTGACCCCTGTTGGAGAGGAATGCCACCTTGAAAGGGAGGAGGTATGAATATGCGTGAGGACGAGATACGGTCTATCGCTTATCAGATCTGGCAGGAGGAAGGCTGTCCTGACGGTCGAGATGTCGATCATTGGCTCATGGCGGAGACCATCTGGAAGGAGCGAAATGAACCAACACGCACCCGCAGACGAGCCAGAGTTTCCAGCGCCAAGACCACCGTCAGGAAGAAACAGCAACGGAGACGCGCTCGATCCACCGGCCAGTAGACGTCAGACCATCGGCAACCTGATGGGCACCAATGAGCAACTGCCTCGAAGGAGGTGAGATTATGGAGTCTGAGATCAATCTGTTGGTCGGGGGAGAAGCAGGACAGGGTGTACAGACTATCGGTTTCATCCTCGCAAAGCTGATGTCGAGGGCCGGCCTTCACGTGTTTGCAGACCAGGACTATGAATCGCGGGTGAGGGGCGGCCACAACTTCTACCGCGTAAGATCCGGCAGCAGCGAGGTAAGAGCTCTGTCCGAGACAGTAGACATACTCATCGCTGTAGACCAGCAGACCCTGGAGCTTCATCACAAAGAGCTGGCCAAAGACGGGATAGCCATCTTTGACAGTGAGAAACTCAGCACTGAACGAAAGAACCTGAGATCGCTTGGCATACCCCTGGAGAGAATCGCCCTGGACACGACCTCAAACAAGGTCATGGCCAATTCAGTGGCCCTGGGTGCCGCCGTCGCTGCAGCAGGGCACGAGTTCGACCTGCTGGCCCAGGTGCTCCGGGAGCACTTCTCCGGTGCGGGAGGTGATACCGCGGAGAACAACGTCAGGGCGGCAAGAGCCGGGTATGACAGAGCGCTCCATCTCAGGCCGGAGGCCCATCCGCCTGCCGGATCAACCGCCGGAGCCGGACGGATGCTGCTTAACGGAAATGAGGCGATGGCTCTCGGGGCCATGGCTGCCGGCTGCAAATTCGTGGCGGCCTATCCGATGACGCCGGCTTCCACAATCACTGAGTACATCGCTTCCAAGGCAAAGGCGTTCGACATCGTGGTGATACACCCTGAAGATGAGATTGCCGCCATGAACATGGCAGTGGGAGCGGCCTTCACGGGAGTCAGAGCCATGACCGCTACCTCCGGCGACGGTTTCGCCCTTATGACGGAGGCGTTTGGCCTGGCTGGCATGACGGAAACACCGGTGGTTATCGTCGTCGGTCAAAGGCCCGGACCTGCAGTCGGCCTGCCTACACGGACCGAGCAAGGCGAACTCGGTTTCGTGATCTACGGCGGGTCCGGCGAGTTCCCCAGAGCGGTGCTGGCACCATGCACGGTGGAAGACGCCTTTCATCTCACTGCGCGAGCTTTCAACCTCGCCGATGTCTATCAGATGCCCGTCATAATACTCACAGACCAGCATCTGGCCAGTTCTTACCAGACCACAGACAGAATCGATCTCAGCACAGTGACGGTCAACCGGGGCCGGATACTCTCGGAGGAGGAGTCCAACAGAGCTGGTGACTACAAGAGACATCAGATAACCGATTCCGGGATTTCGCCGCGGGCAATCCCTATGCGAGGGAAGGCACTGGTGGTCACCGACGCCGACGAGCACGATGAAGCAGGCCACATGATCGAAGACGCCGGGCTCCGCACCCAGATGATGTCAAAGCGCTTGAGAAAGCTGGACGGCCTCAGGAAGGAATTCGGCAAGCCGCGCTTTCACTCCAGGCCTGATGCCCGCGTAACGCTGGTAGGATGGGGCAGCACGTACGGTGCCATCAGCGAAGCCGCGGCCCTTCTGGAGAGCCATGGAACCGTTGCCAATGTCCTCCAGTTGGCGGAGCTCTGGCCGTTCCCGGCAGACGACGTAAGGTCAGCTCTGGAGAGCACGGAAAAGAGCATGGTCATAGAGAACAATGCCACCGGGCAACTGGCGAGCCTGATCAGGGCACAGACAGGCATCGAAGTAAGCAGCCGTATCCCCAAGTTCGACGGGCGTCCCTTCTCTCCACAGTACATTGTCGGACAGGTAAGGAAGGAGGTGCATTAATCATGGCCACAATCAAGGACTATATGGCGGCGATGCCTATCCAATGGTGCCCGGGCTGCGGCAACTTCGGCATCCTGAGCGCCATGAGGCGGGCTCTTGTCGGCCTGGGCCTGGAACCCCATCAGGTGCTGATGGTCTCGGGGATCGGCCAGGCCGGGAAGTTTCCTCACTATCTGAGATGCCACGTCCTCAACACGCTCCACGGGCGCACTCTACCTGCGGCTGCCGCCGCCAAGATCGCCAACCATGAATTGACGGTGATCGCCATCGGGGGTGATGGAGACGGCTATGGAGAGGGTGGCAACCACTTCATCTGGTCGATGACTCGGAACGTGAACATGACCTATGTCGTGCACAACAACCAGGTCTACGGGCTGACCAAGGGGCAGGCGTCACCTACGAGCGACCCCGGTTTTGTCACCAAGACTACACCGGAAGGTGCCTGGATGCCGCTTCGCTCACTGGCGCTGGCTGTAGCCTGCGACTGCAGTTTCGTTGCCCGCAGCTTCTCCGAAGATACCGAACACCTGGCGAACGTCATCCAGATGGGAGTGCGCCACAAGGGGTTTGCTCTCATCGAAGTTCTCCAGCCATGCGTGACCTTCAACCGCCGGAATACGTATGCCTGGTACCGGCAGCGCGTGTACAAGCTGGACAGCGACGGGGGTTATGATCCGACGGATCGCTCGGCTGCATTCCTGAAGGGTCTGGAATGGGGCGATCGAATACCCATCGGCGTCATCTACCGCAAGGAACGCCCTGTCTATGAAGAGACACTGAGCGCCA
The DNA here is from genome assembly GCA_964475375.1 of uncultured Dehalococcoidia bacterium. Taxonomy (GTDB): domain Bacteria; phylum Chloroflexota; class Dehalococcoidia; order UBA2247; family RBG-13-53-26; genus JAFGCL01. Next base: position 32,902 of record CAYYWI010000004.1, on the reverse strand, counting down.
TCAGCCGGAAGCCTCTCATCGATCAGGAGATTGATCCCTTGCGCTGTGAGCCTCTGATGGTTGAGTTCATGTGAGCCGGGTATTTCCCCTCGTCCCCCCCCGCGCGCTTCAATTTTCCGCTTCTCCCCATAAGCGGGAGATCATGCTCTATTCAATCCACCGTAATGTCCGCGGGGAGCGGGCCAGGTGCTCGAACTGCCAACAAATCCGGCCCCCAACAACCACCACCGCCCTTGCAGTTCTGCCCCTATATATCCCGCTCCCTTAGCCGCGGACTATGTAAATACCGGCCCCTGACTCCAGGACGCCGGCTTGGGCATATCCTCTTCACGTCACACCTTCACCGATGACAGGGCCTTTGTCACGTGAGCTACCCTGCGGCCAAGGAACCGGGCCACATTCAGGTCGCTCTCGGTAGGAGGTTTGTCTGCGCCGGGGCCGCTCACCGAGCTTGCGCCGTAAGGCGATCCGGCCACAAACGAGGCTGAGTCACCATATCCGGGCGTGACCACAATCATTCCGAAGTGGTACATCACAATAAGCATCGTCACCAGCGTTGTCTCATTCCCGCCGTGCGGCGTTGAAGTGCTGGTAAAGGCGGCACCCACCTTGCCGAACAGTCTTCCCTCAGCCCAGAGTCTGCCCATGCTGTCGAACAGCTTCTTCATCACGGCAGTCATATTGCCATACCTGGTTGGTGAGCCAAACACAACAGCGTCCGCCTCCGCCAGTTCCTGCAAGGTCACCTGCGGCACGGCCTTGAATCTCTCGTTCGCCTTGCGCCAGTCCTCGTGCTGGCTGATGACCGATTCAGGCTCAGTGATCTCCACACGTCTGAGATGCACTTCGGCCCCTTTGACCTCCCGGACTCCTTCAGCTATGCCTTCTGCCAGCCTGTGAGTGTTACCATAGCGCGTATCGAACACTACAATCACTCTCATCGACTCCCTCCCAAGCAATGCACTCACAATTTCTCCGTCGTCGGAGGCCAGTAGCGAAAGACGGCAGCGATTTCTCTTCCACCCGGCATTTCTGCCTGCTCCATGACATATACCGCGCCGCTATTGAGATGCGCATGATAAGCGGCGAGATCGAGCAGATCCTGGTCACCGGGTTGCGGCTGTTCATGTATCTCTACCTTGTTTGTCATCGGGTTAAACACACCCCATATCTGCAGTTCTTTGGCAATAAACAGGACCCGGACCAGGCCGTGATATGAACCTGCCAGGGCATCTTCGATAGCCGAAGAGGCCAGACCGGTACCGACAGATTGTTGATATTCTTCAACTGCATCATCCTGGGCTTTCCGGAAATACGGCTCCACTACCTCCCATGCTCTGGTGCGCAGGATATCCTCCCCCAGTTCGTCAGGGCTGCCGCTGATCCCCTCAGGCAGCAGATTGACATAGGTATTTGCTTTGCGGTAAAGCGGCCAGAGGTAGTCTACTGCAGCCAGCATCAGAGGAGCGGACTCTTCCCTGAGAAACGGTCGCAACCCATCATCGAGCTTCTGGAAGAATCCCAGGATAGTGCTTTTCTTGTAGTGCGGGCTTATACCCGTGCCACGATGGACGATGGTATCGGAACCCCCGCCGGGTACCGCTTTAACCACAAAACGAAGCAGTTCGCGCCGAGGTATCTCAGACGGAAAGGCCTCTGATAGACTTTGGGGAACACCCTGCAAGTCTACCTCCACTGAACCATAGCTTGTGCATTGGAGCAACCTGACCTGGTTTTGGCTGAGTGCAAGGATATAAAACAATCTGCAACCGGCGATCAGGGGTATGAGCGGTTTCAGGTGAAAACGACGTCCGACAGTAACCAGTTCCTGCAGTGGAGTAGGGATACAGTAGTATGTAAATAACTCTGGGGTAAACAGGAGGGCGAGTCCATTACTCTGCTGTCGCCAGAACACATTGTCTGTAAGGAGGTCCTTAGCCGGCTCGAGCAGTTCTCTCACCTTCGGAGAACGAAGGCCTGTAAAGCTCAGCTGTTCTTCAGCCTCTCGCAACAGGTTCTTGAGTCGAACAGGGTCCTGAGGATTCTGCCCTCCGCCAACGTGTGTCGGCATATATACTGAGACGTGAATCTCATCACGCTCACGCATCAGCGATCTTAATTCAGCAAAGCAGAAAGTCTTCATCGGAAATCCCTGGCTCTCCAATGGTCCATCGCCGGAAGATGTACGCGCCAATACGGGGTTGAGATAACACTGGTCCCTACCTTGTTCCTGAGATGCCGGATCAGCCATGCATCAATTCAATATTCCACATCGGGGCCCAACCGGCGATAGGTAGGTGTACTTATTTCGTATTTGTGGTACCTACCTATTCCTTTTGTTCCGGTCAACGGCAGAGAAAGTTAGTTTTATCCTCGACTGTTGAAGCGTCCGGCTATCTTAAATGGCGATTTCCGTAGCTTATACTCAGCCCTTCAAGCCTGTCATAGACATCAGACAGTACCTCTTCAAGGCAGTCGCTGCTCAGATCATTCAAGCGTATCGATCTGTCGAATACCGTGATCGGGCAATAGTAGATGTCGTAGTACCCTCCGGTGAACCAGACGGTGTTCATCCCGGGCAGGACCTTTACCTTGATGTAGCGTCCCGACCGCAGAGCGTGGTCGCTTTCACCAACTATCATCAGTACCGGTCCTTTGTCCTCGCTCGCTGACATGTAGAATTGCCAATCCAGTTTCTCAGCGAGGCTGCTGCAGCAACTCATGATAGCCTGGGCGGCCATGTCAGACTCGCTTCCCCCGGCACCAGCCGGCATACCAGGGCCCACCGCTCCTTTCAGTGCATTTCCGCCGAAGTCCATGTCCTTGTACCCTTTGCCTGCTTTTGTCTTGGTAGTCATCAGCCCCTCCCCTCAACGGATCTCTCAAATGCCAACACCCATGAAACGAAGTGGACAGCGTATTTTCACCATCCACGCGTCCTTGACATTTAACGACCATTTTCCAGGAACGCTGCATCAATAGCTATTGTGGGGACTACTTAACCAGCGGTTGTGTAAGATACGTAATCCGGGGCGGTGGGTGGGTTTCCAGATCACAGCCGGCCATCATATCAGGGGCCGCAGGCCATGGTTAGTATCAGATACAGTATCCAACTACGTACTTGCCACAGTTTCCAAACGACTCCTCATGAACGGATCATGAACTTAGCGTGGGTCTGCTGGACCCTGTCTATTCATCGTGGTGAGACATGAAAGGAGAATCATGGAGAAACTGAAGTATCAGAAACTCTTTGAACCCGGGATGATCGGGAGAGTGAAGGTCAAGAACCGTATTGTTCTGCCACCCTGCACCACAAACTTCGCCGGACCCAGCGGGGAAGTGACCGATCGCCTCATAAGCTACTATGCCGAAAGAGCACGGGGAGGTGCAGGACTTCTCATTATCGAGAACACCCAGGTCAAGTATCCTGAAGGAAAGAACGTATCATGCCAGCTTCGCCTGGATAACGACAAATACATCCCCGGCTACCAGGAATTGACTGATGCAGTGCACTTCTATGGCGCCAGGGTCTTCCAACAGATTCACCATGCCGGAAGGCAGGTCCACAACACTGAAGGTGTAGAGCCGAAGGCTCCCTCTGCCATACCGTGCGGCTTCCTGCAGATCCCAGTCAGAGAACTCACCTCGGCTGAGATATGGGACCTGGTAGAGAGGTTCTCCGAGACAGCCCTCCGCGTGAAGAAGTCAGGCATGGATGGAGTGGAGTTCCATGGTGCGCACGGCTATCTTCTGGGAGAGTTCCTGTCTCCCCACACCAACCAGCGGATCGACGAGTGGGGCGGCACTTTCGACCGCCGCATGAAGTTCCTGATCGAGATTGTGAAGCGTACCCGTCAGAAGGTGGGACCGGATTTCCCGCTCTGCCTGCGCTACAGTGCCGATGAATTCGTCCCCGGAGGGCTCACACTCGACGACGGCAAGCAGATCGCCAGACTGGCGGAATCTTTGGGGATCAACGTGCTTCATGTCAGCGCCGGTATATATGAATCCATGCAGACACTCCTTGAGACCATGCGTTTCAAGGAAGGCTGGCGCGTGTATATCTCGGAAGAGATCCGAAAGATAGTGAAGATTCCAGTCATAACCGTGGGACAGATCAAGACGCCGGCCTTCGCTGAGAAAGTGCTGGCGGATGGCAAGGCTGATTTCATCGCCTTGGGGCGTCCGCTGATCGCCGACCCTTACTGGCCCAACAAGGCGAGAGAGGGAAAGGATGAGGAGATCCGCAAGTGCATAAGCTGCAACACGGGTTGCATCGGCGGCCACGTTTTCAACGATCTCTATATGAGGTGTGCCGTTAACCCGGTGGTGGGGCGGGAGAGGCTGAGCGGATGGGTTGAGCTGAATCCGGCACCGAAGAAAAAGAAGGTGATGGTGGTCGGCGGGGGGCCGGCCGGGATGGAAGCAGCGCGGGTGGCGGCACTGCGGGGCCACGACGTCACACTCTACGAGAAGACAGAGGAACTGGGTGGACAGATCAAAGTAGCTGCGCTCGCTCCCGGCAGAGATAAGCTCAACTACATAACTGAGTACTACTTACCCCAGTTGAAGAACACGGGGGTCAAGATTGAGTTTGGCAAGGCCGTAGATGAGAACTTGATTCGAGCCGCAAAGCCGGAGGTCCTCATTGCTGCCACCGGCGCGGAGCCTCTGGTGCCGGATATCCCGTGCACCTGGGGCAAGAGTGTTCTCATGTATTGGGATGTCTTAACCAGCAAGTCCAAGGTGACCGGTGAGAATGTGGTGGTGGCCGGCGGTGGAGTCGGCGGCTGCGAAGTAGCACTCTACCTGGCGCAGCAGGGCAAGAAGGTAACCATTGTCGAGATGTTTGATGAACTGGCTCTCGATGAGGAACCCATCACCCGATTCGACCTGCTGGCTCACCAGCTTCCGGAGGCCGGCATTCAATCACTGACCGGCAGGATGATCACTGAGATCGACGACAAAGGCGTGACTGTCCTTGATCACTACGGCAGGAAGACCGTTACCCCAGCCGACAGCGTTGTAGTCGCCCTGGGGACAAAATCGGTGGAGACGCTGGCAGAGATGGCAAAGGACATCGTGCCGGAGGTGTACGTCATCGGTGATAGTAAGAAGCCGCGAAAGGTAATCGATGCCATCTCCGAAGGTGCGGCGATCGCCAGACTGATATAGGGTGCAATCATACACGAGAAGACTGAGGACCAGCTTTTCTCACAGCGTTACGTTATGAAAAGCTGAACCAGGAGGCAGGCCATGGCAGCAAGAGTTGGAATCAACGGTTTCGGACGGATAGGCAGGCAAGTACTGAAAGCGGTGCTTGAATACCATCCCTCCACGGTTGATGTGGCGGTTGTGAATGATCTGGCTGACGCAGCCACAAACGCCCACCTTTTCAGGTACGACAGCAACTATGGCCGGTATTCAGGCAAGGTGGTGGCAACAGAAAAGTCGATAGCCATCGACGGCAAAGAGGTCAAAGTAACCGCTGAGCGTGAGCTTGGCAAGATCCCGTGGAAAGAGTTTGGCGTTGAGATCGTTGTCGAGTCCACCGGCCGCTTCACCGACGCGGCAATGGCACGCACACATCTTGGCGGCGGCGTCAAGAAGGTTGTCATCACCGCTCCAGCAAAGGGCGAGGACATCACTATCGTCCTCGGGGTTAACGAGGATGCGTACAACCCTGCCAGGCATAACATCATCTCCAACGCGTCATGTACCACCAACGCGGTTGCACCGATGGTGAAGGTGCTTCATGACCGTTTTGGAATAACCAGGGCTCTTATGTCAACCATTCATTCCTACACAAATGACCAGAGGATACTGGACACGGTTCACAGCGACCTCCGCCGCGCCAGAGCCGCTGCTCTGAACATTATCCCGACCACGACGGGGGCCGCCAAGGCGGTGACTCTGGTCATGCCGGATCTGGCCGGTAAAATACACGGCGTTGCCTTCAGGGTTCCTACGCCGACTGTATCCCTGGTTGATCTGGTGGCGGACCTGGACAAGGCCGTGACGGTCAAAGAGGTCAACGAGGCTTTCATCACAGCAGCAAACGGGCCGCTGCAGGGAATCCTGGAGTTCTGCGATGAGCCCCTGGTGAGTATGGATTTCAAAGGGAATCCGGCCAGCGCAATAATCGACGGCATGAGCACCATGGTTATCGGCGGAAGCATGGTCAAGGTGTTGAGTTGGTACGACAACGAGTGGGCCTACAGCTGTCGGGTTGGAGACGTGATCGACTTCATAGCCCGCAGGGGCCTCTGAATCTCCTCGGCATGCAATGAAGCTATGTCAGCCGGGCAGCCGACCCGATCCAATCGGCGAAAGGAGGAAGCCATGACCAGCACAGAGACCGGCACCCTCGTCGGAGGAATCATCAGTATCATTCTCGGCATTACCGTCATGGTGGCACCCCGCATCCTTGCCTGGCTCATTGGTATCTATCTCGTAATCATCGGGATAATAGCCATCGTGACTGCGGTATCATAAGGCAATCGTAGAGGGCTTCCGTCACATAATGACCAGACCAAAGAATCTTTCGTGGCGCATGGGACAGCCTCTACCGGTTCGAGAGAACCTCAGCGCTTCTCCCAACCCTGCCCGCTCCCCCAGCTTCTCGCCTTCCATTCCACGATCTTTGGGGTCACCAGTGGTAGCACTTCTTTGAACAGCTCCAGGCGCTCCTCATCGCTGAGGGGCCGGTAGTGCTCCGCGACGTAGATGTTATTCTTTAGTTGTTCCATGCTCTCCATGCCAACGATTGCGGTGCTGATGGGCAAGCCAAACGTGTAGCGGAGGGCCTTCTCATAGATGTGTGACAGAGCGCCCAGTCCCATCACCTTCATCCCCACAACAGCAGTCCCCTTCGCGTTGGCCGCCGGCAGGAACTCCTCAACAAAGCTCTTGATGAAATGATCGAGGACAGACGTGGCACAAAGCACACTGTCGAAAGGAAAGCGCTCGAGTGCCTCCAACTGAACCTTGGGATCGGTATGACCGCTTATACTGATGTGGCGAATCAGTCCTTCTTTCCTGGCTTGAATCGCCGCTTCGAGAGCACCACCTTCAGCAGTGATCTTATCCAGTTCTTCAAAGGACCAGACATCGTGAAAGCGCCATTCATCCACGTGATTTGTCTGCAGCCGCCTCAGGCTCTCCTCCAGTTGTCGACGTGCTTCGTCACGCTCGCGGGAAATGACTTTGGTGGCGATCCACATCTCGTTTCTCCGTTTGCACGCCACCTTTCCAAGCCGCTCCTCCGACTGGCCCCACGAATACACCCAGGCGGTATCGAAGTATCTGATCCCGCTGTCCAGGGCGTGATTGACGATCTTGATTGCGTCCTCCTCTGAGCACTTGTGTTCATCAACGATCCGCTGCGCGCCAAAGCTCAAGATGGAAAATGTCTCCCCGGTCCTGCCAAAGCGTCTCATCTCCATACGTCGCCTCCGGTTCCTGACTCTGCAGACCCGCTGTGCCCTATGTTCTCTCAAGAAGACACAAGCCGCCATTGGCAAACCCACTCGGTTGCGGCTTGTGGACAGTACTTAGTCAGTTGAGTACGACATACAGACACCAAAGACTTCAGATCAGCTTCAGTCTGACATCTTGGCTTAGGAGCTCCAGGTGGTCGGCCCGACACAGAGAGCATCCACACTCGTTTGTTCCTGTGATCTGAAAAGTGGTACAACATCGGAGTCAGGTCAGTATGGGTGGGCTTTGTCGATCCGCACAACGTGCCAGGATAAGCCGCCCGATGGACAGCAAGATATTGAAGGATTCTATGGCAACTTCCGCAGGGAATCACGCACTGTCTTATGTGGCAGAAACCAGGTACTCCACATCTTGGCAGGTCAGCCCAGTTGTCGTTAAACTGCGGGAAGATCACAAGAACTGACAATCAGAAGGTGAACACATAATGAAAGAAGATCATCATTCAGACAAGATTTCCTCTCCCATTAGTGACGCCATCCTTGTAACTGCCGCCAGGGAATGCTGCCCCGGGAATACAGAGAGGGCGGCTCAGAAAACCGCGCAGAGCAGGGAGCCACACCGATCCGGATGCACGGTCTGCGGTGCTGAGTTGGTCTATTCTGAGACAAACCGGGAGTACTCATGCTATTACTGCGGACAGACTGTGCAGGCCAACGCCCGTTGCGCCAACGGTCATTTTGTTTGCGACCACTGCCACAGCGCGGATGCAGTGGAGATTATCAAGAACGTTTGCATACACAGCATGCAGACCGACCTGGTGATCCTCATGCAGACCATACGTTCTCACCCGCATTTCCGAATACACGGCCCGGAGCATCACTCAATGGTGCCTGCCGTTATTCTGACCGCATTGAGAAACTGCGGATACTCCATTACATACGAACAGTTTATTACGGCCATCCAGCGGGGGCAGACCATCTGCGGCGGTTCGTGCGCATTCCTCGGAGCATGCGGAGCGGCAATCGGTGTCGGGATTGCCATTTCCCTTCTGCTGGAAGCAACCCCCTATGATGGTGACAAGAGACAGGCCGTGCAGCGAGCCACACATGCAGTACTTGGGACAATAGCATCGTTTAACGCGCCGCGGTGCTGTCAGAGGGATTCCTGGCTGGCACTTAAGGAGGCTTCCACGCTCATCCAGGAATACGCTGGGATATCATTGACTGCAAATCCTTTTGCGTGCAAACAGTATTCGGAAAACAAAGAGTGCATTCATGAACAATGCCCTTTGTGGCCTTCGAATCAGTATAAAGAATAGTTCTGTATTCAGGATAGGCTGTAGGGGAAGGATGACCTGCAAATTTCTGAAGTAGACTTGGTGGGCCCGCCCGGATTCGAACCAGGGACCAACCGGTTATGAGCCGGCCGCTCTGCCGCTGAGCTACGAGCCCGTGGATGATATGGCATGATTATAGTGTGTCGAAGGCTGATTTTCAAAGAGCCCCATCACAGGCCAAGGATCTGTTTCTTCTTGCGATTGAACTCGTCCTGCGTAATCACTCCTCTGTCAAGCAGCGAAGCCAGCTTGTCCAGCTCATCGAGATCTGATGCGCTTCTTGAGGGTCTGGCGGAAACACTGCCGCGAGCCATCTTTGCTTCCAGCGCCTCTCTCAACTCCTCAAAAGCCGCTTGCTGACCGACCCTGAAAGAGATGATGTCTTCATATATCTCATGGTCACGGTCACTTTCGTGCTTCTCATGGCCGTGCATAAGAATCAGCTCTATGTAGCCGTTGTTCAAGAACCCGGCCTTCTTGAACTGGATACTTCCGATCTGAGAAATCAAGATGTCCTTCTCTGTCTTGGATGCCCCACTGAAGAAATTCGCTACCCCGACGCGCTTGATGCGGAGAACGTTCTCGTAGAGGATGGCCTTGCCATTTATTCCCATTGCTTCCATCAAAGCCTCTTCCATAAGATTCCTCCTCTCAAGAAAGTGTGATGATAATGTCCGAAGGCCTGGAAGCACAGAAGCGACAACAAGACCTGTGCTTTTGAGAAGGTTGGACTGCAAGTGGTCTGATTCATAATCGCCGGGCCTGCACGGAAGGTTCATGGTCGGGGTGAGAGGATTTGAACCTCCGACCTCATGGTCCCAAACCATGCGCGCTAGCCCGCTGCGCTACACCCCGCATTGGCGAATATAGCATCCCACCCAGTCGAAGTCAAAGCGCGCTGCCACGCTTTCGTCGAAGGGCCGTCTGCCTCGCGCTGATAACCGTTTCTCCAGGTTCTTTAACACCCTTCGGGCGTTATGTCAATATTTGCATTGCAGTCCTCGTAACAGGTATTTTATAATAGAATTCACGTATGATTGAGATTCGTATACACGGCAGAGGCGGGCAAGGCGCTGTCACTTCAGCAGAGATGCTGGCCCTCGCTGCTATCAGAACAGGCAAGTTTGCCCAGGCATTCCCCAGCTTCGGCCCTGAAAGACGCGGTGCCCCGGTGCAGGCTTTCGTCAGGGTATCTGACAAACAGATCCGGGTCAGAGGCGAAATCAAAGAGCCCGATGTGGTGGTTGTGCTCGACCCCGGCTTGCTGAACATCCTGGATGTCAGTTCCGGCCTGAGAAAGAACGGCATCATAGTGATCAACACAAAAGCGCCGGTGACTGACTTGAAGGCGCGTTTCAAGAACAAATGGACCGTTGCCGCTGTAGATGCATCGGCCATCGCCATGGAGACCATTGGTGTCAACATAGTGAACACAACCATGCTGGGTGCAATCCTCAAGGCTTGCGACACTGTGACCATGGAGTCGCTGGAAGAGCCGTTGAAGCACCGCTTTGGCAATCGGGCCGAGGCCAACTTCCAAGCCTGCAAGAAGGCTTATGACAAGACCGTCATAGCCTGAGCCGTACACACAGAGGCAAATCCAGGAGAACGTTTTGAGCGCAAGAAAGAAAGATTCCGAAATCACCTGGCAAGATGTCGATATCGGCGCTGTCATAAGAACGCCGGGTAACGCTGCCGAGTACAAGACGGGCGACTGGAGATCAGACAAGCCCACCTGGAACAAAGAACGGTGCATCAAGTGTGGCATCTGCTACCTTTTCTGCCCCGAAGGGTGCATATCTCATGACAAGGAAGGCTATTTCGAGGCCGATTTCTATTACTGCAAGGGCTGCGGTATCTGCGCCAGAGAGTGCTGGACCCAGGCCATAACCATGGGGCCGGAGGGACAATAGGATGGAAATGATCGGGATGGAGGGCTCCCTGGCAATGGCCGAAGCTGTAAGGCTGGCCAATGTCGATGTGGTTGCTGCTTACCCCATTACCCCACAGACGCATATAGTGGAGCGCCTGGCCGAGATGGTGGCCAACGGAGAGCTTAAGGCGGGTTACATACCAGTCGAATCTGAACATTCCGCCATGAGCGCCTGCCTCGGATCTTCGGCCGCCGGTGCCAGGACTTTCACTGCTACAGCGGGTCAGGGGCTCGAGCTGATGCACGAGGTTCTTTACGTGGCCTCCGGTATGAGACTGCCCATAGTCATGGGTGTGGCCAACCGGGCATTGTCCTCCCCTTTGAGCGTGTGGGGCGATCACTCCGACGTCATGGCGGTTCGCGACACCGGCTGGATCCAGATTTTCGCTGAGAACGGCCAGCAGGCCTTCGATCTCACACTCTGCGCATTCAAGATTGCCGAGGACCCCAAAGTCCTCTTCCCGGTTATGGTTCATATTGATGGCTTCCATCTCTCCCATGTAGTGGAACCGCTCTACTTGCTCAACGGAGAGCAGGTCGAGGACTTCTTGCCGCCGTTCGAGCATCCCTTCCCGCTCGATCCGGACAATCCGGTGACCATGGGCGCTTTCACCGTGCCCCTCCTCTACACCGAAGCGAGGGTGTCCATGGAAAACGCTTTGCGATCGACCAGGGGCATCATCAATGAGGTCTTCGATGACTTCGCCAAGCTGAGTGGACGCCGGTATCGTGCCGTCGAACACTATCGAACTGATGACGCGGACACCCTGCTGCTCACGATGGGCAGCTACAGCGAGATCGCCATGGACGCCGTTGACCAACTACGAGATCGCGGGGAGAAGGTCGGCCTTATCCGGCTGCGCCTGTGGAGACCGTTCCCCTTCGAGGAACTGCGCCAGGCTACTGAGAAGTGTGAGACTCTTATCGTCCTTGACCGCTGCATCTCTCCGGCCGGACCTCCAGGCCCGGTCTGCTCCGAAGTGAAGGCAGCGTTGTATTCACAAAAGCAGAAGAGGAGACCAAATATTGCCAGCTTCATAGGCGGGCTGGGTGGTCGCGATCTCTCCGTGCCGGAGTTCATACAAATGGTGGAAAAGGGCAGGTTAATCGCGGCGGATGGTGGAGAGGAAATCGAGATCATCGGAGTCAGAGGATAGCCAGTGGAAAACTTCGCCGTATATGTTCCTAGATTGTTGCCTCAGAAGGAGTATCTTGCTCCCGGCCATCGCGCCTGCATCGGCTGCGGTGAGGCCCTGGCTTTGAGGTTGGTCACCAAAGCGCTCGGCAGAGAGGTGATCATATCGAACGCCACCGGATGCATGGAGATTATCTCCACACCGTATCCCACCACCTCTTGGCGCGTGCCCTGGATTCACACATTGTTCGAGAACGCCTCGGCGGTGGCCTCCGGTATTGAGACGGCTCTCAAGATCCTTAATGAGAAGGGTGTAAGGTCGAAGACACCCAAGGTAGTGGCTATGGGTGGCGATGGGGCAACCTTCGACATCGGCCTTCAGTCGCTCTCGGGAGCTTGGGAACGCGGTCATGATTTCATCTATGTCTGCTTCGACAACGAAGCCTACATGAATACGGGCATCCAGCGCTCAAGCGGCACACCATTCGGCGCCGCCACAACAACCTCGCCGGCTGGAAAAGTGAGCATCGGCCAGACCACCTGGAAGAAGAACATGCCGGCTATTGCCGTGGCCCACGATATTCCTTATGTGGCTACTGCCTGCCCCAGCTATCCTTTCGACCTGATGGAGAAGGTCAACAAGGCCGTGGCGACTAAGGGGCCTTCATATCTTCATGTTCTGTCGCCATGTCCGACAGGCTGGCGTCATCCAGGCGATGTCAGCGTCAAGATGGGCCGCCTGGCAGTAGAGACCGGTGTCTTCCCTCTATACGAGGTGGTGAACGGCAAGTACAGACTGACCATGGATTTCCCCAAGCTGCGCCCGGTGCGCGATTACCTCGGCCCGCAGGGCAGATTCCGCCACCTTCCCAAGGAGGAAGTGGAGCGCATCCAGAAGGGGGTCATCCGGGAGTACGAGAAACTGAAGAAGAAGGTGGAGGCATAGGTGGCCAGCAAAGTACAGACGATTGTCGAGAAGTACGGTAGAGACAAGGGCCAATTGGTCTCCATTCTGCAGGATATTCAAGGCGAGTACTGCTACCTGCCCAAGGAAGCGCTCGAGGAAACGGCGACGCTGATGAACCTCCCCGTGAGCCAGGTATACGGCGTAGCCACCTTCTTCAAAGCTTTCAGCCTGACGCCTCGCGGACGCCACTTGATCAAGGTCTGCCTCGGCACCGCCTGCCACGTCAGAGGGGCCAACAAGGTAGTCGAGAAGATGGAAATTGACTTGGGCATCAAGCGGAAAGAGACGACCCCCGATCTCAAGTACACCCTGGAGACGGTCAACTGCGTCGGGTGCTGCGCTCTGGGACCTATGGTTATGATCGACGACAAATACCACGGCCAGATTACCAGCGACAAGGTGAGCCCGCTGCTGGCAAAGTATGAATAAAGATGCGAGTTAGTGAGAAGATGCGCCGACTGAATTCACCCCAGGAGCTTGAGGCTCTCCGTAAGTCCATCCTGGACAAGAAGGACCCCAAGAGGCCCTGCATTGCACTGTGCGTCGGCACCGGCTGTCTGGCCTATGGCTGCACCGACATACTCGCGGCCTTCAAGAGCGAGTTGGCAAAGGAGAAGCTGGATCATATTGTGGACATCAGGGCCACCGGGTGTCCCGGCTTCTGCGAAAGAGGCGTGCTCCTTACCATCTACCCGCAGGGCATCTTCTACCAGCGCGTCAAGATCGAAGATGTGCCCGAGATCATCTCGGAAACCATAGTCAAAGGCAGAATCATCCAGCGGCTTCTCTACACTGATCCGACCACTAACGAGCACTTCGAGAAGGAAGCCGATGTTCCTTTCTACAAAAGACAGCAGCGGCTCCTCCTTGACGCCAACAACAAGATCGATCCGACCTCGATTGATGACTACCTGTCCACAGGCGGATATGCCGCCTTGGCGAAAGCCCTTTTCGAGATGAAGCCCCAGCAGATTATCGATGAGGTCAAGCGGTCGGGGCTGCGCGGCAGGGGCGGCGGAGGATTCCCAACCGGCAACAAGTGGCAGTCCACCCGTGAGGCACACGACGATATCAAGTACACCATCTGCAACTGCGACGAGGGCGATCCGGGTGCCTTCATGGATCGCAGCTTGATGGAGGGCAATCCTCACAGCATTCTCGAAGGTATGATCATCGGCGCTTTCGCCATCGGCTCGAATCTGGGCTATATCTACATCCGCCACGAGTACCCCATGGCCGTCGATAACGTCATGACCGCCATCAAACAGGCTGAGGAACTGGGCCTGCTCGGCGATAACATCCTGGGCAGCGGCTTCAGCTTCAAGATCACCGTCAGCCGGGGCGGCGGCGCTTTCGTCTGCGGCGAATCCACGGCTCTCATGGCCTCACTTGAGGGCAAGGTCGGTGAACCGAGGGCCAAATATGTTCATACTTCCGAAAAGGGCCTCTACAACCACCCCTCCAACCTGAACAACGTGGAGACTTGGGCCAACGTACCCCACATCATCAACAAGGGTGCCGACTGGTTCAGCAGCATAGGCACCAAGAGCAGCAAGGGTACCAAGATATTCTCCCTCGTCGGCAAGGTCAACAACACCGGCCTCATCGAGGTCCCCATGGGCATGACCCTGCGCGAGATCGTCTACAGCATCGGCGGCGGCATCCGGGAAGGCAAGAAGTTCAAGGCAGTCCAGACCGGCGGCCCATCCGGTGGATTCATACCCGAAAGCCTGCTCGACCTGGCGGTGGACTTCGACGAGTTGGCCCGCGTCGGCTCCATGATGGGTTCCGGGGCCATGATCGTCACGGACGAGAACACCTGCATGGTGGATATGGCCAAGTACTTCGTCGGCTTCCTGCAGGAGGAATCCTGCGGTAAGTGTCTGCCCTGCCGCGAAGGCTTGAAGCGGATGTTGCAGATCCTGACCGACATCACCGAGGGCAAAGGCCGGGATGAAGACATCGAACTGCTGGAAAGACTGGCGGCCACTCTCAAAGACTCCGCGCTCTGTGCCCTTGGCAGTACGGCGGCCAATCCGGTCATGACCACTATCAAGTATTTCAGGGATGAGTACGAAGCCCATATCAGGGACAAGCGGTGTCCCGCCGGGGTGTGCAAGCCGCTGATCAAGTACAGCATCATCGATGAGAAATGTCCAGGCTGCGGCCTGTGTGTGGACCCCTGCCCGACCAGGGCCATCAAGTTCGTGGCCAAGAAGAAGCCGGTAATCCTGGACCAGGGACTGTGCATCAAGTGCGGAACCTGCTATGACATCTGCAAATTGAAGGCGGTAGCGATCAAATGAAGAAACTGGTCAACCTGACCATCGACGGCCGGGCTTTTCAAGCCGAAGAAGAGAAGACGGTTCTGGAAGTAGCCAGAGAACATGGCATCGATATTCCCACCCTGTGCTACAACGAAGAGCTGGAACCCTACGGCGCTTGCCGCCTTTGCCTGGTAGAGGTATCCAAGAATAACCGCTCCCGGCTGGTCACCTCCTGCCTTTATCCCGTCGAGGAAGGGCTGGTAGTGAAGACCAACACCGAGAAGGTCATCGCCAACCGCAAGATGCTCATGGAGCTCCTGCTGGCCCGCTGCCAGGGCGTCAAAGCCATCGAAGACATGGCGAAGAAGATCGGCGTAGAGAAGCCGTCATTCAAGCCCGAGTACTTGGAGAAGGATGAGTGTATCCTCTGCGGCCTCTGCGTCCGCGCCTGCGCGGAAGTGGTGGGCACTTCCGCCATCAGCCTGGTCAACCGCGGCGTTAATCGAGAGGTAGCTGCTCCATTCCTGGAGACGGCCAGCGACTGCATCGGCTGCGGCTCCTGCGTCTACGTCTGCCCCACCAAGTGCATCAAGATGGAAGAGACCGGCGACACCCGCACCATTAAGAACTGGAAGGCCACGTTCAAGATGCAGAAGTGCAAGAAGTGCGGAAAGAACTTTGCGCCGGAAAAGCAGCTTGAGTACATCAGGAAGAAGCTGAACTTGCCCGTGGGCTTCTTCGACGTTTGTCCCGACTGCAGGTAGACAGTACTTTCACTGTCACCCGAACGCCCGCACCCTCACACATCACGCTGCCGCTGCATTTCGTCCGAGGGTGTCATTGCAAGGCCGGAGGCGGGTGACGAAGTAATCTCAGAGTTGGTAGTTTCCGCTTCGCTCTACCCGCTACCTGCCCATTTTCATCCTTCGTGGTGCTGAGGCAATCAGCATGGCCGATTCCTGCGAAAGCAGGAATCCAGGGTTCTGGCGGGGCGACGGACTCTGCATCCACAACTCCCTTGATCCCTCTTTGTCAAAGAGGGAACGGACATCTCCTACCTGGGCGTGCAGAGGGCCGAAGGCCTCTGCGCTACTTATTCACTCTCCCATGACTGAGGATCAGTCTCGCTTGGTTGGATCAGCCGCAGACAGAAACGGTGCAGCAGAATGCTGCCGGGAGTTTGAGGGTGTCCCTCAATCTGAATCATGAAGGTTGAAGGATGAAAGAGGTGCAGGAGAAGCTCCTGCCGGGGGAACTGGGGGTGTCCCCCAGAATCATTCTGTTAATTTCCCCCCAAGATTGGGGGCCAGGGGGTTGAAGAAGAGGAAATACCCCCAGGGCGACTCGAACGCCCGCACCCGGCTCCGGAGGCCGGTGCTCTGTCCAACTGAGCTATGGGGGCACGGTGTATCCATCATACCCTTACTGAGACCGAAGAGGCAACCGTCTTGACTCGTTCCCAGTAAGACCAGTCACACGACGTCCCTGCACTCGCCACCGATTTCGGTGAGCCTGAGTTGCCAGGAGTGGTTGGCGCTGCTTATCACGGTTGACATCCTCCACCGCCGCACCGTGGAATCCCTATCTGCACAGCAGCTAAGTCGGAGGCAATTCTGAGTCCTCGACTCCATTGACACGACACATCGATCACGGTATCGTGATACGCGCTGGACCGATGGAGGTAGTGGTATGCCCACTGTAACCATATCGCCCAAGTTTCAAATCGTCATACCGAAGTCAATCAGGGAATCGTTGAAGCTTCGCCCCGGCCAGAAGATGCAAATGACTGAGTACGGCGGACGCATCGAGCTTGTGCCGGAGCGCGATATCAGCTGCACAACGTCAAGATCGGATAGTTCGGGAGGGGCCTGCGATCCCGGATCGCGAACTTGGCAGTTGACATCGTTCGCCGCCGCGCCATAGGATTCCAGCGATTGACGCAACGCGGAACGGAACAAAACCAATGAATGCACCCTCGATTCAAGTGGTGGCCACGGCAACTGAAGCTGCAGAGTTGGATGAGCTTCTGTGGAGTGTGCTGTGGCAGCCACTCGGCCTCCCGCGCACCTTCCGTCACGAATTGAGTGTGGATGGCGAACAACTTGAGCTCGTGGCCAGGGCAAACGGGCGGATAGTCGGCGGGCTTGTCGCTGTCTGGACAGCACCGGGCGAAGTAGAATTGAGACACTTGGCTGTCGTGCCTGACGCACAAGGCCGGGGAGCCGGAACAGAACTCGTTGCCGACCTGCTGCGGAGGGTCACCCCCAACGGATGTCGCCGTGTTCACACCATCGCACGAAGCACATCCATTGGCTTCTTTGAGAACCTGGGATTCCGGATTGCGCCGGGCGAGGCCCCCGAACACCCGGCCTTCACCAGACACGGCATCAAGTTCGCGGTCATGGAGATGATTGTCGATCAAGGCGGCGCATGACCGAACGATTCGGAAAGTCGTCGTACGAGGAAGGATAGATGGACTGGAAATCGGTATTGAAGGCTGATCCCACGAATTGGCTGCTGGAGGACGACAATCCCTCGGTGCGCTATCTCACGCTCGTGGACATCCTCGACAGGCCAGCGGGCGACCGGGAGGTGAAGAAAGCCAGGGCCGATATCATGGTGAAGGGAGCCGTCCCGGAGATCCTGGCCAAACAGGAAGAAGGCGGCTACTGGGACCAGCCGGACCGGATGTACGTGGCCAAGTACAAAGGAACCGTATGGCAGCTAATCATCCTGGCCGAGCACCTGGCCGATCCGAAAGACCCGCGCATCAGGAGCGCGTGTGAATTCCTGCTGGAACATTCCCAGGATTTGGAGAGCGGCGGATTCTCCATGCATCACGCTGCCAAGACCGGCGGGGGCAGGCACAGCGAGGTCATACCCTGCCTGACCGGAAACATGGTGTGGAGCCTGATCAGATTCGGATACCTGAGAGACGCCAGAGTGCAGCGGGGCATCGAGTGGATTGCCCGCTACCAGCGCTTTGATGACGGCATTGACGATCCGCCGACAGGCTGGCCTTATGACAAGTTCGAGGTGTGCTACGGAAAGCACACCTGCCATATGGGTGCGGTGAAGGCCCTGAAGGCCCTTGCGGAAATCCCACCCCGCGAGCGGTCCGCGGACGCCCAGCGCACCATCGATGAGGGCGTTGAATACATACTCAAGCACCGCGTCCACAAACAAAGCCATAATCCGGCAAAGGTCTCCAAACCGGGATGGCTGAGATTCGGCTTTCCATTGATGTACCAGACAGACGTCCTGGAGATACTGGGGATACTGACGAGGCTGGGCTGCAGGGACGAGAGAATGCAGGAGGCCATCGACGTGGTGGTCGCCAGGCAGGACGCAAACGGCAGGTGGAAGCTGGCCGATACCTTCAATGGACGCTTCCAGGTCGATATCGAGACCAAGGGCCAGCCGAGCAAGTGGATCACCCTCAATGCCCTCAGGGTGCTGAAGGCATACTACGGCTGAACCGAGGGCAGACACAGCAGATCCGGACGCGGGTCCGGAAGACCGGGAGGCCATCCACTCCCACCGTGAAAGTTGACATCGCCCGCGATCTCATCATAAGATTCGGGCAGACACGCGGAGTAGGAACGCGGGCAGGCAGGTTCCTGCGCCGGCCCGCGTAGCCGAGACGTCGTACCAACGCGGAGGTAGCTGGATGTCCGATGCAGCACTAAAGCAGTTTGAGAAGGCACGAACGGCGCAGCTGGACCGAAACGAGGCCAGAAGGATGCGCACGCT
Source organism: uncultured Dehalococcoidia bacterium (assembly GCA_964475375.1). Classification (GTDB taxonomy): domain Bacteria; phylum Chloroflexota; class Dehalococcoidia; order UBA2247; family RBG-13-53-26; genus JAFGCL01. The sequence goes on along the minus strand of CAYYWI010000004.1, from coordinate 14,071 downwards.
TGTCAACCAAGCCCGAGGTGACACCCACGGAGCTGGCGGTCGATGGCCCTTCGAATTGACACAAAATGCCCATGACCCCGGCCCGCGCGATGGCATGAATGAAGTTGACATTGATCTCACCCTTGATGGGCACACGGTAACCTACCAGCACAATGGCAAGGTGTTCACAATGCAAGACCTGGCTGCGCTGCTATCCGGTGGTTCAAGCAAGGACTTCGATTCAACGGAGACAACTGGACGTTTTGGCACAGGCTTTCTGGTAACGCACGTCTTGTCGGAAACAATCACCTTTACGGGTGTGCTCGCGGCAGAACACGGCCTTGAGAGGGTCTCCATACTTTTGAACCGGGCAGGGGACGAGAGGGACATACTAGAGAACACCAATAACTGCTATCGGGCCATAGCAGCCGCATGCAGTATTTCTACGCTAGACGGTCAGAAGACGGCGCGCTTTGAATACCAGACAGACAACCCTGAAGCAGCGCGGATCGGCGTGGTCGCTTTCCGTGACGCCGTCCCATACCTCTATGGAACTTGCGAACACCTCGGCGTTGTTTGGATCAGTGACGCATCTGGTGCGTCGTGGCGATTCGTGCCGGCGTCCGCATCGGAACACGAGTTCATGGGCCTGCACTTGCGTGCGCGCCAATTCGTGCTGACTGGGTGCGACGGCGTGCCGAAGACGCTCTCAGCAATCTGGCTGCGACGTCGCTCAGATGCATCTTCGGGCTTGGTCGTAGTCACGGAGGAGGTTGGCGACGCACGTCGTAGGCTAAGGGTTCCACCGACGGAGTTCCCGAGAATATTCTGCCGGTTCCCGGTTCGCGCATCGGATTTCCTCCCTATCAACGCTGTGATCGATGGCCGCCTCGAACTGGCCGCAGAGCGTGACCGCGTACTGATGAAAGATGGGGACAAGGAGCAGATCGACGAGGCTCTTCGGTTGTTACCAGAATTGGTGCGATTTGCACTGGAGGAAGGTTGGATCGAGGGACACAGACTCGGCCGCGTCGAAATGCCTGATCGATCCTTCGGAGAACGCCTAGACGAAGACAAGGATCTGCGCCATTGGTGGCAAATCAAGCTTCACAATGTAGCACAAACCATATCTGGGATGCCTGTTGTTCAAACGGCCACGGGAATGATGAAGGCATCTGGAGCAGCCCCATTCGCGACCTTTGTTGTGCCCCGGTTCGGGTTGCGGGAAACAAAGGACGAGTTGGCGTTAGGAAACGTGTGGGAGGTTGCTTGCGAAGTGATCGATCTGCACCTGCCAATTCGCGATATTGCTGCCGACTGGTCATCAATAGCCGATGGCTGGTGTTCCCTAGGCGTACAGTTGCACCGCGTGGGTTTAACGGAGATTGCCGATGCCGCGCGCCGCGAGACTGCCATGTTGGACGAACTCAGAGTTAAGAAGGACCCGTTGTCGTGGCTGACACGCTTTCTCGATCTCGTTGGTCAACTAGCACAACACAACACCACCGGCCTCCTAGCGGGCTTACTACCCAACCAACACAGGGCACTGAGATCGCCGGCATCGCTATCGTGGGACAAAGACATTGGGGCAGAACTGAAGGACATCGCTTTTGCCATTGGGCACGACGTCCGCAGCAGGCTGCTCCTCAAAGACGTTGCCGCAGCCTCCGCAGACCCTAGGCTGGCGCACCTTGGGGAGCTTCTCAAATCCCAGATAACCCGTACCCTCGATGATGCAGCCCTCATTAGGGAGTGCATCGACGAACTCGCCACACAACTCCCCGACAACAAGCCAATAGCTGTCGAGAAGGCCCACTTCGGCAATGCTAGCGTCGACCTCCTGAATTACCTCTGGACCACCCGTGGAGCGGATGCAGCAGACCTAGCTCAGCAGTGCCCCCTTGTTGCGTCCGACGGTTCCTCAATTCGTTGGACCACCCAACGCAAAGCGCTGGTCCCGGTGTCGATGTGGCCCCCTTCTGCGCAGCCGTTCGCCAAGCTCTATGAAGGCGATCGAGTACTGTCCGACGACTATGTCACCCGAGCAACGGGAACACGACTCCTGGTGGATGCACTAGTAACGTGGAACATTGCGTTCAATGACCCGCTGTGCTTGGATACTCCACGTGAGTTGAGAGACGATCGTCTGAAGGCAATCGCCATGGACGGAGTAGAATGCTCAGGTGTGATCGTGGCCGATGTCTCGCTGTCTCAGATCGCCCACCTCCCAGGGCAGTTGATTCAGCGCTGCCAGACAGACGAGAATCTGGCTCGGCTTCTGCTTGGGCTAACACTGCAACATGTTGTAGTGAAGGACGCGTCTTGGCAGACTGTTCGTGAGGTATCCGCCCGGCGCGACCGAGTCGACACCAAAATCAAGATAATCCCGGCGCTCTGGCTTGCAGATCTGAGGAGTAAGGCATGGATCCCCGTCCGAGGCGAGAAGGACGGGAAACAAGTTCTGCAGCCGGTAGTCGCCGACGCCGGCAACTTGAGGCCGCTATTGGACCCTGCATGGCTTGCAGACAATGATCTCGCTGTGGACTTCCTGAGCAGGTTCTTCGGGCTAGACCCTCTGGAATTGCGACTCCTAAGCACAGCGCAGTCGGAGGCCGATCGCACCCAAGTAGCATGTGAACTCGCCAAGATTGTGCAGACGCTAGGAGGCGACCCCACAAAGTACGGCCAGTTGGCAGCTGGCCTTGTAGCCCAACAAGAGCGGGAGAGACAGAAGGAGAAGAACCGCAGGTTCGGGTTAGCGGTTCAACAAGCCATCGAAGATCACATGGCCAGCCTTGGTCTTCACCCACAGTTGATCGATCGAGGATACGACTACGACTTGTTTCTCGATGCACCTCCTATAGATGCTGGTACCCACCACTTCGAGTGGGCGGACTACCTTCTTGAGGTCAAGGCGACTACAACGGGAGAAGTGCGACTCACACCATCACAGGCACGCATGGCATCCGAGCACTTGGAACGTTTCATTCTCTGCGTTGTAGATCTGCGCGACGTTCCGAAAGAACGGCTTGCGGAGGACTGGATGTGCGCTGACGTGGAGCCAGTGGCGCGAATCGTTACACAGATAGGCCTTCTGACTTGCCAGTCCTGTGATCTCGTCCAGCAGGCTAAGGACTGCAAGGTCGGCATCCGCAACGAAGCTGCACTTAGGTATGAGGTGTCTGCCACAATATGGGAAGCTGGCACAACGCTCGAAGCGTGGGTCGCCAGTCTTCCGCTTCCACGGTCTACTCCGACATCTTGATGACTCAGATCGGTCATCAAGACTGCTGCTGATGCCGGTGTCTGCGTGACCACTGCAGCACGAAGACTGGAGTGTTTGGCGAAGAACCTCGCCCGAACTACGGAGGACCAGAAGAGGCTGACAGATGAAGATGGATGCACGGCTGGTCTGCGATGGATTCCCGTGTACCGATGTGAGGCACGAGTGCTATGCCGTCCCACCCGTGCACAGCATAGGGTGGACTCGGCCCACCACCCCGGACCATACTAACCACGTTTGACATCCTCTACCACTGCACATAAGATTCAGGCAATCATCGCAGCCGAGACAGGGGGGAAATGATGACGCCTGAGAGACCGTCAGACTCAACGGAGGACACCCCGCATGACTGAACCAGCTATCCCGCCGGGTTTCAAACCCTACAGAGGCGACGGCACCTTCAGCGACGTGATCGCCCCGGTCTACATGAACACCGACGGCCCATGGCCGGTGCTGGGCATGCGCATTGAAAAGAAGCACTGCAGCTTCATGGGCGTCGCTCACGGCGGCTGCCTGATGAGCCTTCTGGACATCGCTCTTTCCGGCGCCGTCTGCTCGGCTCTCGGCCAGTACACCACTACCCCCACCGTCAACATCAGCACGGATTTCATGGCTGCCGCCAAGGTGGGCGACTGGGTGCAGGTCAATATCCTCTCGGTTGACTTGACCCGCACTCTGGGCTTTGTCAACGCCGTGATCGAAGGACCCAATTGTCGCGTCGCACGCGCCAACGGCTGTCTCAAACTGCCGAATGAGCCGAATACCCATCCGGCAATGCCGGCGGACGAGTATCACCGCTGGCGGATAGGAGCAGATGCGGAATGAGGCGCTCCGAACCCACGTTTGACATACTCATCCCTTCTACCATAGGATTCAAGCGTCGCTGCAAATACACAGCAGGGATCACAAGCGTCACTCAAAGTCTGAACCGTGTGCAATGACTGGCGGACTACCGACGGCTGATTTGTCTGTCGGCGTTCTATGACAGGAGGCAATGCATGGGTTTGGCATCAAAACTGGAAAATGACATGGACAAATGGGCTGCCAATTTGTCCGACTTTGAGATGGAGGGATCCAAGGACGTCCTGAGAGCTCGAACCCTACTCGATGACGCCAAGACAATTTTTTCGAAGGTCGAGAAATCGCTTGACTTGGCTACGGATCCCAGGCTGGACCTTGCCGACGAGGTCGTGTCCCTCAAAGAAGCCTTGGGTCAGTGCAAGCAGCGAGTAGCAGCGCAGGCCAAGCAACTAACCGATCTCACTGCGAGAGCTCAGGACGAGCGCCAAGCCCGAAAGCGGGCGGAGGCACGAGCCAAGAAAGCAGAAGAATCACTAGAGAGCTTCTTGCGCCGTAATCCTCGAACTGCCTACGATGCTTTCTCTACAGATTCTCATTTAAAGAAACACAAGCCCGACTTGTGAACTGCTCTCCTGAGTGTTGTTCCAAAACGCATCCACATCGTTATTGATGTGTGGATTGGAGCGCCAAGAAGGCGAGCAAAATTTGATCAGTACCATAGGATGGGCTCAGCCCACCATCCCGAATGCAGCCATCGGCGTTTGACATCCTCCGCACCTTGCACCATAGGATTCGGGCAATGGTGGCACTGGCATGGCGCGGCAAAGCCTGGCCCGCTCACCGATCTGGGCAGCCCGCCCGGCAATCAATTGGAAGCACTGAGAGGCGATCGGAAAGGGCAACACAGCATCCGGATTAACGATCAGTATCGCATCTGCTTTGTCTGGACCGATACCGGCCCGGACGGGGTTGAGATCGCCGACTACCACTGAGAGAGCGGCACAGGGGAGAGAAGGAAATGGTTAGAGTACCCACGCATCGAGTACCCACCCACCCAGGCGAGATGCTGCTGGAGGAGTTCCTCATACCTGCAGGGCTGACGCAACGGGAGTTGGCAAATGCCATCCACGTTCCCTATCAGCGCATCAATGAGATCATCAATGGGCGCAGGGGTATGACGCCGAGCACAGCGCTACGCCTGGGCAAGTTCTTTGGCATGTCACCGGACTTCTGGATGAATGTCCAACTCCGCTGGGACTTGTACCACGTCGAGCAATCGGAGTCCGGGGACCTCGACAGTATTCATCCCTACAACGAGCCGGCAGTATCTGCAGGCTAACCAAGCACGCCATGCGCACACCGGCTGCATAACGTGGGCTACGCCCGCCGCTCCCAACCATCGAGGCAACGTTTGACATCCTCCGCCTGTGCGCCATAGCATGGAGGCAGTTTGTCCGCGAGGTTGATGTTGCACCCGCAGGGACTTTGGAGAAACGACATGTTCGAGATACCGGAGTACGTCACCATCGCCAGGCAGATGGCGGAAAGCCTTGCGGGGAAGCGGATCGCAGAGGGCAGCCTGGGCAATTCCCCACATAAGTTCGTCTGGTACAACAGAAAGCCGGCTGAGTTCTCCTCCATCGTCAAAGGCAAGACCATCGGCAAGGCGCACACGAGGGGAAGGTGGCTCTTCATCCCCATGGAGCCCGGCTACATACTGGTGTTCGGCGAGTGTGGCGGGAAGATATTGCTGCACGAGTCCGATTCCATGACGCCCAAGAAGTACCACCTTGCGCTGCACTTCGAAGATGGCAGCGCATTGTCGGCAGTGACCCAGATGTGGGGCGCTATGGAGCTTTACGAGAAGGGTAAGGAACTGGAAAGGCAATACATCCGCGGCATGCGCACCACGCCGACCGAGCCGGAGTTCACCATCGAGTATCTCTCCGCCCTCACGAAGGAATCCGTTGACAGCGGCTTCAAGACTGTGAAGGCGATACTGACTCAAGGCCAGATGATACCCGGACTCGGCAATGCGATCGCCCAGGACATCATGTTCAAAGCACGGCTTCATCCGAAGCAACCTCTGGCAGCCCTGCGGGCGAGTCACGTCGAGAACCTGCACCGGGCCATTCTCGGCACATTGCAGGAAGCCATCCGGCTGGGCGGGAGAAACGACGAATTCGATCTGTACGGCAATCCGGGCAGGTACGTGCGCGTGATGGACAAGGACGCTGTGGGTCGCCCGTGTCCGGAATGCGGCGCGAAGATTGAGAAGATGGCCTATCTGGGAGGGGCCTGCTACTTCTGCCCGGCCTGCCAGCGACTGCTGTGAACGGATTCCCACACCACCGCTACGCTCGGGTTCCGCAGATCGAGCGGACCAGCCGTCGCCGATAACGCCACCCACGTTTGACATACTCATCCACTGCACCCTAAGATTCAAGCAATTGCTGTAATTAGACAACAATTCGCGGTACGAGGCCGCTGGCGCACACAAAGCTGTTCTTCAACAGTTCGAGATAGAAAGGACTTCCCATGCTTTTCTCCGAACGTGTCTCTTGCGGGCAATTGACTCCGGATGATGTCGGCCGGCAGGTTCTCCTGGCCGGCTGGGTGGATGCTTTCCGGGACCATGGGGGCCTGCTGTTCATCCATCTGCGCGACCGCAGCGGCATAATCCAGATCGTCTTCAGTCCGGAGGTCGCCGCTGCCGGCGTTCGCCAGAGCGCAGCTTCGCTGCGCGCCGAATACTGCATCGCGGTCAGAGGCGAAGTGAAGAAGCGTCTGCCGGGCACGGAGAATCCCAACATCGAAACCGGCAACATGGAAGTCCTGGTCACCGAACTGACCGTGCTTTCCGAATCGGACGCCCTCCCCTTCGCCATCTCCGACAAGGCTATGGTTGCAGGAGCGCCATCGGCAGGCGGAGACAATGTGGCCGAGGATCTGCGGCTCCAGTACCGTTATCTGGACCTCCGCCGTCCCTCGATGCGGGACAACCTGATGGCACGGCACCACATCTACCACTGTGTCCGCGACTTCCTCGATTCCCGGGGCTTCGTGGAAGTCGAAACGCCAATGTTGACGGCGAGCACTCCTGAAGGCGCTCGCGATTACCTGGTGCCCAGCCGTGTGCATCAGCAGAATTTCTACGCCCTGCCCCAGTCGCCGCAGCTATTCAAACAACTGCTCATGATCGGCGGCATGGAACGCTACTTCCAGTTAGCGCGCTGCTTCCGAGATGAGGACCTCCGCCCCAACCGGCAGCCGGAGTTCACCCAGCTCGACATCGAAGCCTCCTTCATCGACGAGGAGTTTCTCTACGAACTGGTGGAAGAGCTCACCGTAAAGATGTTTGCTGTCGGCGGCATCACGCTTCCCCGGCCCTTCCCGCGCATGACCTGGACCGAGGCCATGGACACAACGGGCTCGGATCGTCCCGACCTGCGCTTCGGGATGCGCTTCGTCGACGTGACCGATGTGTTCGGTCATACCAACTACTCCATCTTCAAACAGATACTGCAGCGCGCCGGCTGCATCAAGGGCAGCAAGATCAAAGGTCAGTCCGAGAAGCTGAGCAAGAATGTCCTTCAGAACGAGTACGCCAAGGAGATCGCGCCGTCTTTCGGTGCCAAGGGCATGACCTGGATGCGCGCCGAGCACGGCAAGCTGGAATCCAACATCGTCCAGTTCTTCAGCGCGCAGGAACTGGAGGAACTGCGCCGCAGGTTCGACGTTGCCGACGGAGACGTCCTCATCATGATCGCCGATCCCTCGTACGCCGTGGTCACTTCGGCGCTCGGCCAGTTGCGTTTGCATCTGGCGAACCGTCTCGGTCTGATTCCCGCCGGCACCTTCTATCCAGTCTGGGTCACCGAGTTTCCGCTGTTCGAGCCCACCGAAGAGGGAGGTGTCACCTCCAGCCACCATCCGTTCACCGCGCCGGACCGCACCGATTTCGACCCGAAGAACATCGAGGAACTGCTGAGGCTGCGCTCGCGGGCCTACGACTTGGTGATGAACGGGGAGGAGTTGGGTGGCGGCAGCATCCGCATCAGCAACCGCGACCTGCAGCGCAAGATATTCTCCGCTCTGGGATTGACCGAACAAGAAACCAAAGAAAAGTTCGGCTTCTTCCTGCGGGCGTTCGATTTCGGCGCGCCGCCGCATGGCGGGCTGGCGCTGGGCATGGACCGCACTGTGTCGATGATCCTGCAGACTCCGTCCATCCGCGAGGTGATCGCGTTCCCCAAGAACCGCAGTGCCGCCTGTCCTTTGACCGGCGCACCCTCGACGGTGAAACGCGAGCAACTGGCCGAACTGGGACTGCTGAACCTGGGCGGGCAGGCTGTCCTGCCGGGAACAGCGCAGAAGGAGAACCGGATCGACCGCGTCTCCTGGGTGTCGCGCATCGGCGTTGCCCCTGAAGAGCGCGCACTGATGGAAGAGACTCTGTCGCAAGCTGAAGAATTGGCTGCGCTGGCGGCCGAGAAAGCGGGTGAAGAAGAGCCGGCCTACGGCGTTGCCCCGGTCGCCAACCGCACTCGCCCGGGGAATGAGGAAAAGCGGTCGCCGCTATCCGAAACAGGGCAGTTGCTGAAGAGCGCCCCCGCGGTCAAGGGCAACTACTTCAAAACGGCCACCATTCTGGAATAATGGGAGACACTTGATGGATGCAGTTTTCGTCTATCGCCACCCTGAGGCCGCCGCCAAGAGAGGCCCTCTCCAGGGCCTGAGAATCGCGATTCAACCCAATATCTCGGCGGCGGGCTGGCCCACAGAGACCGGTTCCAATGCCCTCGCCAACTTCAAAGCACTGGAAGATGCCACTATAGTGCAGCGGTTGCGCCAGGCTGGGGCCTCTTTGTGCGGATCTACCCGCATGAGCGAATTCGGCTTCGGCTTACAGGGCAGCCAAGCCGGTGGCGCGCTCCAAGAAAACGCTGCTGATGCCGAACTGGTTCTGGATTCCATGGGCGAGAGCCGCCTGGCCGCTTCGCGCGCGGGTGTTTGCGGGTTCAAGCCCAGTTGGGGGCTGGTGTCGCGCTTCGGCCTCATCGGGCTGATTCCGTCGATGGAATGCTGCGGGATGCTCTCCGGCAATCTGGAACACATCCGGGAGATCCTGAAGGCTATTGCCGGTCCGGACGAATTGGATTTCTCTCTCCCCGATGAGAAGCCCCAGAACTTCTCGCCACACCAGATCGATCCCAAGAAGACGACTATTGGCGTCATCACTGAAGCAGAAGCCGCTTTGCCAGCCGGGCAAGACAAGGCATTCCGCGCATCAGTCGATCAACTCAACAAAGCGGGCTTCTCCATCAGGGAGATGCCGTTCCCCGACTTTCCCCTTTTCGCCCTTGTCCACAAGATCGTGGGGTCAGTAGAGGCCTCGTCCGCTGCCGGACGTTATGATTCGGTGCGCTACGGCCCACGGTCGCCGGGCGGCAAGAACTGGAACGAGATGTATCTGCTCTCGCGCAGCATCGCTTTCGGCCCCCTGGTGAAGAGCTACCTGTTCCAGGGCGCCTTCTTCCAGTTTGAACGCTACGGGGCTTTCGAAGACGCTTGCCGCATCCGGGCACGCCTGCTGGCTGGCATGCAGGCACTCACTGCGCAAGCGGAGTTTCTGATCTTACCGGCAGTCAATAGTGCGGCAAACGGCGCACCTGCGTTGCTGCCCAATACTTATGCTCAATTCGCCTCAACGCTCTTTGCCAACGTCACCGGCCAGCCGGCGCTGTACCTGCCGCCCGCGCCAGGGGTGGGGTACTCAGGATTCCAGGTGGCGGGGCCGAGGCTCAGCGACGCGCGACTGCTGTCGCTCGGAGAGCATCTTCTGAACTTGCGCCGGGGAGGCAACTAGCCATGGACTTCGAAGCGGTCATCGGACTGGAGATCCACGTTGAACTCAATTGCACCACCAAGATGTTCTGCGATTGCCCCAACCGTTACGGCGACGAGCCTAATGTCAACACCTGCCCCACTTGCCTGTGGTTTCCCGGCGCCATGCCCCGGTTGAGCCGGCAGGCGCTGGAGAAGGCATCGCTCCTGTGTCTGGGGCTGGGAGCGGAGCTTCAGCCCAGAAGCGCTTTCGACCAGAAGGTGTACTACTATCCCGATCTGCCTAAGGGCTTCCAACTATCCCAGGCCCACCTTCCTCTTTCGCGCGGTGGCGGCATCGACGTCACGGATGAAAACGGCAAGCCTAAGAGACTGCGCCTGCATCATATCCACATGGAGGAAGACGTCGCCAAGCTGGTGCATGAAATGGAAGGGCGTCTGCCGATCAGCCTGGTGGACTTCAACCGCGCCGGCACGCCGCTGGTCGAGATAGTCACCGAGCCCGATTTCCGCTCGCCATATGAGGCCATGGAGTTCCTCAAGGCGCTGCGCACACAGGTGCGTTATACGGGGTGCTCTGAGTGCAGCATGGAGAACGGCACCATGCGCGTCGATGCCAACATCTCCATCCGTCCGCGGGGAACCACTCAGATGAACACCAAGGTGGAAGTCAAGAACATGAACTCCGTCCGCCACGTGGGCGACGCTGTTGCCTACGAGATCACCCGCCAGACTACCGCCGTGCAGGCGGGAGAGACGGTGATCCTGCATACCCGTCTCTGGGACCCGGACAAGAAGGTGACGCTCCCGATGCGCGCCAAGTTCGAGGGACCTTGTGTTCCCGATCCCTCCGTTCCAGTCATTGAACTGACGCCCGAGTGGATCGAGAAGATGCGCTCACGTCTTCCGGAGATGCCCACCGCCAGGGCGGAGCGCTTCGTGAAACAGCACGGACTGACGCCCGAGGAAGCCAGATTCCTGAGTTCCGACCTGGACGTCGCCGGCTACTTCGAGGCGCTGATCAAAGAGGGGATCGCGCCGCGCACAGCCATGCACTGGCTCACCACGCAACTCATCCCGGCCGTCAAAGAGCGCGCGCTGGAACTGAGCAGTTCGCCGGTGACCCCCGCCCGCTTTGCCTCGCTGCTTAAGATGCTCTCCAAAGACGAGATCAACGCCAACGCGGCGCGTGAGGTGCTGGTGCACTTGTTCGACAGTAATGAGACGCCAGAGGCTATCGTGGCTGCCAGGGGATTCCGGCAGGTTTCCGACACCGGTGCTCTCGATGCGCTGATTGAGAAGGTTCTGGCTGCACAGCCGGCGGCAGTCGCCGACGTCAAGAATGGCCAAGGCAAGGCCATGGGCTTCCTGGTCGGCCAAGTCATGCAGGCTTCGGGCGGCAAAGCCAATCCGAAGGTGATACGGGAGCTGCTGGGGAAGAAGCTGGCACCGTAGCGCCGTAGGGTGGGCTCGGCCCACCACGCATCCTAGCGCTCCCCCAATCCACCAACTCCCTTCCTCCGCGAAATTCTGGTTGCGGAAAGTACTGTAGGGTGGGCTCAGTCCACCTTCCCTCGCCCCTCTGTCATCGTAGGCCGGCCTCGGCCCGCCATCCGTGAGATGCGTTTGCCACGCTCGCGTCGTGTCATGGTGACGAATACCATACGTCTCTAATAACATATCGTCTACGCCCAGTATCAGGTTGGGAGGATTGGCATAGTTATGGCGCGCTTGTGTTCACCGAATGCTCCGCTGGAGAGCAGACGTAGTGGTGGGCACAGCCCAACCTACGGAACTTGCCCTTCTCCTTCTTCGAACCACGACTATACCTTTCCCTCAGGGCTTCCACATACTCCTTGATACCCATCCTGGTCATCGACACCTCCGATTTGGGTAACACTTACTTGAGGCAACGATACCAGTTTCGGTAACAGTTATTATGAATCAATTCGCGAGGTTGACATCCTCACTCCTCCTGCCATAACATTCGGGCGATTGCCGCCCTGCGTAGCGGAAACGCCCATTTGACGTGTCTCCAGCTCGTACGGCAAAGCTGATAACTCTAAGGGGAGGAAAATTGAGCGAGTACTTTAGGGGGATTGAACACAAAG
>CAYYWI010000004.1:0-2040 GCA_964475375.1 uncultured Dehalococcoidia bacterium | reverse complement strand
CTTCACGGGGATCAAAGAAGAGAAGGTATACCTGCAGGCTATTGTTGACCTGGAACGGGAGCTGCTGAAGCAGCCAAAGACGCAGGTTTTTCCGATGGTGCTGGATGTGTCCGATACGTATTTGACAAGGGCGGTCACCACTAGGGCCAAGCAGATGATGGACACGCTCAAGGCCAAGGGGATACCTGATAGCCCGACAGCCTTGGTCGGCCTATCAAGAGCACAGAAGGCAATCATCCTGGCCATTCAGGTCATCAGGCCAGATCTGCGTATGTCCGGGAGTGTTGAGGAGGCGAAAGACTGGGTGGTGAAGCAGTTGAAGTAGTTCTGTCGCCGGACTCTGGTGACATGCGTCAGATGTAGCCGGCTCCCTTTCATCCGCAGAGCCCGGAGTTTGCAGCCGTTGCCGGGGTGGAGAAGCCTGAGTGTGTCACTCTTGCCCGCCAAATGGCATGAATCTGATTCAAGAATGGCGAAGAAGTACCATCCCCTTCATTTCGGGGGATGGAAGTGCGCTATCAGCGACAATGCGGACACTGGCGTCTGCTATCCTGGCAATCATCGCAGGCCGGCCTCGGCCCGCCATCCGTGAGATGCGTTTTTGCCACGCTCGCGTCGTGTCATGGTGACGAATACCATACGCCTCTGCTAACATATCGTCTACGCCCAGTATCAGGTTGGGAGGATTGGCATAGTTATGGCGCGCTTGTGTTCGCCAAATGCTCCGCTGTAGAGCAGACGTAGTGGTGGGCACAGCCCACCCTGCTGACAGAGTCGAAGCCATCTTGATCGGAACGGCAAATCTTCGATCGACAAGTAGAGGACTGAACCGGATATGGTCCATGTAGAGGGCGAGATTGTCATCAATCGACCGGTCGAAACGGTGTTTGATTTCGTGGCAGACGAGTGCAATGAGCCGCGCTACAATCCACGCATGCTTCGTGCTGAGAAACTCTCGGAAGGCCCCATCGGCCTCGGCACGCGGTTCCAGGCTGAGACTACCAGCGTAGGCAGACCCTTAGAGATGATAATTGAGATTACTGCCTACGACCGGCCCCGCCGCTTCTCATCGCTGACACGCCTGTCGCTCATGGACATCAGCGGAACCCTCACCTTCGCTCCCGCCGGCGATGGAACCCTCATGAAATGGTCTTGGGATGTGGAGCCGCATGGTCTCTTCAAGCTGATGACACCGTTCATCGGGTTCACAGGCAAACGGCAGGAGAAGCGCATATGGGGAAGCCTGAAGCGATATCTGGAATCCAGCGAGACGCAGGGACAGGCCAACCTGCACTAACAGCGTCTTACTCCCGTACCTGGTATCCGAGAGTATAATCAAATCTTAGCAGTCCCAGTCCATTGCCGCCGACCCAGGCCATCAAGGCCGCAGGAAGGGAGGCAAGTGCCATGAAAGCTGTCGTAGTCTACGAATCCTTCTGGGGTAACACCGCCGCAACTGCCCGTGCCATCGCCCAAGGTATCGGCCCCGAGGCACAAGCACTATCCACAGGCCAGGCATCCGCCGAGGCGATAGCAGGTGCGGACCTCATCGTGGCGGGCGCTCCAGTGATCGCCTTCAGTCTTCCCACCGAGAGCGTGCGGGAAAGCATCGGTCAAGACCCGAAGCATGCACAGAGGCCGCCCGATCTCTCACAGCCTTCAATGGCTTCTTGGCTGGCTGCGCTGCCGAAGGGGAGCGGACGAGCAGCAGCTTTTGAGACTCGCCTCTGGTGGTCTCTGGGGAGCGCCACCGGAGCGATCACCAAAGGCCTGGAGAGAGCGGGGTACCGCCGGATTGCCAAAGACCAGCGCTTTATCGTGAAGGGCACCTACGGACCGCTGCGGGACGGCGAACTGGATCGGGCCAGGGCCTGGGGTGCGGAACTGGCGAAGCTGTGCAAGGCAGGATAACATGCCACGACTATAGACTATTACGCAGCGTCAATGTCAAGAAGTCTGTGGTTCCGGCCCGGAACTGTCTGATCTCTCCATGCCGAGTCACCACTCACCAATCCATGTCTTGACAAAGCCCACTTCGCG
>CAYYWI010000003.1:0-68468 GCA_964475375.1 uncultured Dehalococcoidia bacterium | reverse complement strand
GACACGCTTTCCATGGACTTCTTTATCCTGCCCATCCCCTCAGTTGTTTCGTGAGTCTTCCGCGCTCCGTCGGCGGCGGAGACGGCGGTGTTTCTCCATGCCTCAGCTCCGGTTCTGGCGTTCTCGGATACTTCAGTGATGGCTTCTGAGACCCGTTTAACCATCTCGGTTGTCCCACCGACATCCTTGGCCTGCTCCTGTGCCCCTGCGGCTATCTGGTCGATCGCGCCTGAGAGTTGCTCTACACCGGCAGCGGTCTGCTGAAGAGAAGCCGACTGTTCACTGGCGCCTCTGGCGACCTGCTGTATCGTTGCTGCGATTTGCTGAGTTGCCTGGGCTGTCTGCTCCGCTGCCTTGGTCAGCTGCTTACTGGCTTCTGCCACGCTCTTGGCAATCGTCTTTGACTTGCCGATCAGGTTGCGCTGATTCTCAGCCATTTGTGCAAAAGCAATCATAAGCGTGTCTTTTTTGGACTGTGGCTTGATCTCCAGACTCAGATCACCGGCAGCCATGCTCTCTGCGATATTGACCATCTCCCGCATGCGTAAAAGAACCAGGCGGCACGAATGTGCCACAGCCCCGACTTCATCATGCGACCTGATGTCATCCAGCGCTTGCCCTGTGTCTCCCTGGGCAACGGCCTCCCACGTATCGGTCACCTTGCGCAGAGGTTTTGAGACGACTAAATGGACGAGGAGAACGAAAAGACCGGCTGCCAGACAGGCATATATACCGCCAATAGTGCCCAAGGTCCACTTGTTGATGGCGAAAGTGGACGTGATGTCATTGGAGGACACCGCAGTGCCTACTGTCCACCCCCATGGCTCAAAGGATTTGACATAAGCTATCTGACGGGCGGCGTCCCCACCCTTATCCTGTGTATACTTGTAGAAGCCCTCTCCTTCAGTCCTGCAGATGTTGACCATTCGCAGGTATATCGGTTCTCCACCGGTGTCTCTCACATTGCCTACATCTGTGCCCACCAGATCGGGCTGTGTCTGGTCCGCCAGCAGAGTGGGCTGATAATCTGTTATCCAGAAGTACCCGCCACCGTCTTTGCCGTAGTTCAGGTAGCTTACCGCGGCCAGGGCATAGCTCTGGGCCTCGCTTCTCGTGAATACGCCGGCGTTCTCGAGCTCGTAGTATTGCTCCAGCGTGCCGCAGGCTGTCTGGACTTCTTCGTGTGCCTTGGATTCTCTCTCCTGCAGCAGCCTGCTGTGAATCATCGGGATTGCGACAACGAATGAGTAGAGGTTTATGGCGGTGATGCAGGTGATGGCCAGAATCGATATCTTCCAGGTCAAACTGAACTTGATTCCAGGCTTTGAAGTCAGTTTCATTTTGCTTCTTCTCTCCTCCCTCAGGATCTTGTGTCAAGCTTGCATCTGGACAGATGCCGCTCCATTCTAGCCAATCTCCGAATAAACGCCACAGCATGCGATCACGAAGCATGGCAGACTGCATCCACTATAGGTCCGTCCGATCACATTGACATCACATTCGACCAGTGCTGCATTTCGGTTGAATCTCAAATCCGCCCGCATTTCCCGCTTGACATGTGCAAGTCTGCACTGCGGAGTTCCCTGGGTGTGGTGTGTGGCTACAGGGAGGTCAATTGCTTGTTTGCAGTCCGAATTTGCAGGTGATAGAATGGCCGCGCGAGGCTCAAGTGTCTGATCAGTCTGCTGCTCAAACATCTGCGCTCGGAGTTTTGGGGGTCTAATCCTATGGACTATATGGATAGGGCTCTATTGCTGGCGAAGCTGGCTTTGGTACATTCCAGTCCGAACCCGGCTGTGGGTGCGGTGATAGTCAACGACGGCGTCATTGTCGGGGAAGGCTATACTCAGCCACCCGGCTCAAGCCACGCTGAGATAGTGGCACTGCAGCAGGCGGGCGACAAGGCTCGCGGAGCCAGGATGTACGTTACCCTCGAACCCTGCTGCCATTACGGACGTACGCCTCCCTGCACCAAGGCCATTATTGGAGCCGGCATCGCCGAAGTCCATCTTGCCATGATTGACCCCAACCTTCGCGTGTGTGGAAAAGGCAAAGCCGAGCTGGAAGCTGCAGGCATAAGGACGTTTGTGGGTGATCAGGAAGAGCAGGCCCAGGAGCTTAACGAGGCCTATATCAAGTACACTCATACGGGCCTGCCTTTTGTAATCAGTAAGTTTGCCATGAGCCTGGACGGGAAAATAGCGACCAAGACCGGCGAGTCTCGATGGATAAGTGGTGAGCAGTCGAGAAGATACGTTCACACACTGCGCAGCCAGATAGATGCCATCATGGTGGGAGTGGACACAGTCATTCGAGATGACCCGCAGCTTACTGCGCGGGCTGGGCTGGCGGGGGGCAGGGTGGAGAAGCAGCCGTTGAGGGTAATCGTGGACAGCAGGGGTCGCACTCCGCCGACGGCCCGGATCTTTCAGGTGCCCGGCAAGACCCTGGTGGCAGTTACTGGCGAGGTTGATCCTGAGAAGGCCAAAGCCTTAGTCAAAGCTGGGGGAGAGGTAGTCGAGCTGCCCGCGAAGGGTGGAATGGTGGATCTCGAAGAGCTTCTGAAACTATTGGGCAAACGGCAGATCGTCAGCATCATGGTTGAAGGTGGGGCTGCAGTATTTGGTTCGCTGTTTGAAGCGAACCTGGTTGATAAAGTGCTTGTTTTTGTCGCTCCTATCGTCATTGGTGGCCACGAAGCGAAGAACCCGGTCGAAGGCAAGGGCGTGGAGAAGCTGTCACAGGCTACAGCTTTCACCCGTGTGAAAACGGAGATTGTGGGAAGCGACGTCCTGATCAGTGGATATGTCGCTCGCTAGCCCGCCCCGAACCGCTGCTCGGCCGATGCGGTAATAAGCAACTGGAGGAAATCTTGTTCACCGGTATTGTTGAGGAAGTGGGTATCGTCAAGTCGATCGGCTCAGGCAAGCTGACTATCGCTGCTTCGACCGTGCTGGATGGGACTCGCCTTGGCGACAGCATTGCCGTCAATGGAGCCTGCCTTACCATCACCGCAATGACCAGCTCTTCTTTTTCTGTAGATGTGATGCCTGAGACGCTCCGGCGTACCAATCTTGGTCGGTTGCACCCCGGCTCCAGCGTGAACCTGGAGCGCTCCCTGATGGTGGGAGGGCGGGTTGGTGGTCATCTGGTTCAGGGGCATGTGGACGCCACCGGCACGGTCATCTCGCTGGTGCCGGAAGGTGGAGCTGTTGTCGCCAGGTTTGCTGCTCCTCCGGAAATCCTGCGGTATGTGGTGGAAAAAGGGTTCATTGCTGTTGATGGAGCCAGCCTCACCGTCGTTGGATATGACAAGAGCTCTTTCAGCGTTTCGCTTGTTGGCTATACTCTAAAGAACACGGTTCTTGGTGGCAAGAAGGCGGGAGATCACGTAAACTTGGAAGTGGACATCATCGCCAAGTATGTTGAGAAATTCAAAGAGAGCCGGGGTGGCGTTACTCTCGATTTTCTGTCGGAGCATGGTTTCAGTGCCACCAGTCCCGGTGCTTGATCCGAGGAGAAGATTTATATGGCATTGGCTACTATCCCAGAGGCAATTGAAGACATCAAGGCCGGCAAGATCATCATCATAGTTGATGACGAAGGCCGGGAGAACGAGGGGGATCTGGTTATAGCGGCTGAGAAAGTGACGCCTGAGGCTGTCAACTTCATGGCCAAAGAGGCTCGCGGGTTGATTTGTATGCCCGTCATCGGCGAGCGGCTGGAAGAGCTCAGAATCCCCATGATGGTTCAGGATAATACCGCCAGGTTCTCCACTGCATTCACTATCTCCATTGAAGCCAAGCATGGCGTGACCACCGGCATATCAGCTAAGGACAGGGCCACCACCATAAAGACCGTGATCAACCCCGCCACCAAGCCGGAAGACATCGCGCGGCCCGGTCACGTTTTTCCGATCAAGGCCAGGCCGGGGGGGGTCCTGGTGCGCGCCGGGCATACGGAAGCTTCGGTCGATCTGGCCAGACTTGCCGGGCTCTACCCGGCAGGCGTGATCTGCGAGATCATGAATGAGGATGGCTCTATGGCCCGCCTGCCCCAGTTGGAGGAAATGGCGGCCAAGTACAAGATGAAGATGGTCAGCGTGGCCGACCTGATCACGTATCGCCGCCGTCATGAGAAACTGGTCAACCGTGTGGCGGAAGCCAAGCTGCCCACCAAGTTCGGTGAGTTTACCATCATAGCTTATAGAAGCACTGTCGATCCTGATGAACATGTTGCTCTGGTGCTGGGAGATGTGGCAGCCGGAGATCCGGTGCTGGTGCGGGTGCATAGTGAGTGCCTTACCGGCGACGTCTTCGGCAGCCTGCGTTGCGATTGCGGTCAGCAACTGGCCATGGCGATGCAGGCCATAGTCAAGGAGGGGAAGGGGGTGCTTCTCTACATGAGGCAGGAAGGTCGCGGCATCGGCCTTCACAACAAACTGCGGGCTTATGCCCTGCAGGATCAGGGAATGGACACGGTCGAGGCCAATGAGCTGCTGGGATTTGCCGCGGACCTGAGAGACTACGGTATCGGAGCTCAGATTCTGGCTGATATCGGTCTGGAGCGCATTCGTCTTTTGACCAACAACCCCAGGAAGGTTGTGGGCCTGGAAGGGCACGGTCTCAAGGTGACAGAGACGGTGCCTATTGTGGCCCCGCCAAACTCGTATAATGCTTCTTATCTCAAGACGAAGGGCGCAAAGCTGGGGCACCATTTTGTGCCCAACAAAGACTAGGAGGGAGTGATGGCGAAAAAGACTTATGAAGGATCACTGCTGGCCGAGGGGCACAAGTTCGTAGTGGTCGTGTCACGATTTAACGAGTTCATATCCTCCAGGCTACTCGCGGGTGCTCAGGATGCGTTACTCCGCCACGGAGCCAAGGAAGCAGATATCGATATCGCCTGGGTGCCCGGATCCTTTGAAATACCGCTGATCGCCCAGAAGATGGCCGGGTTGAAGAAGTACAGTGCCGTCATCTGTCTTGGCGCTATCATCAGGGGAGGCACGCCCCATTTCGATTATGTTGCTGCCGAAGCTAGCAAGGGCGTCGCCAAAGTATCGCTCGATACCGGCGTGCCCGTGATCTTCGGGATAATCACGGCCGATACCCTGGAGCAGGCCATCGAACGAGCGGGCGTAAAGGAAGGCAACATGGGTGCCAAGGCTGCAATGAGCGCCATCGAGATGGCCAACCTGCTCAAGTCCATAGGGCCGTAGCAACCTACTCAACAACCTTGTAGACCTTGTCGCCTCGCCGCACGCGATCAGGGACTTTCACGCCTATGGAGTCTCCCGGTTTGGCCTCCCCCACGTTGGCATTGTGAATCTGCATCGATTCCACTACCATTTCCAGATCCGTGGTGTGGCCCTTGATGTGGATCTTCTCACCTGCCCTGAGGTCTGCGGTCAGGTTGACTCCGGCGACTACCGGCCGAGCGAAGAAATCGGTCACCAATCCTACTTCTACCTCTGTAGCCATTTGCATCACCCCCTCTCCAACAGATCGATCACATTTCAGAACTGAAAGGCTCAGCTTCGATTGCTGGTTCTGATCAGTGGGACCCTTCAACCGCCTCGCAGAACGGCTCTCTCAATCAAACGGTGTGGCAGTTCAGATACTTGATGGTTTCCACCCCGAAGCCCCACAACCTCCAGTCATCAGCCGCAAAGGACGCAGCTTTAAGTGCAGTATATCGCCTGGATGGATGGTGCGCAATATCAACCGGAGGAGAGTATCTGGTTGATCTGCCGGCGCATCTTGTCGGCAGCTTCTCTGGCCGCTTTGTCGAAGTCACTGCCCCGCGACGCCGCATAGAGGATCTGTCTGGAACTGGCGAACAAAGCCCCCTTGCCCTGGGTATCTACCCCGTATTTGACGGCGAGATCCAGGCTGCCCCCTTGCGCTCCGATCCCTGGAATCAGCAGCGTCATGTTCGGACAGAGCCGCCTCACCTCCTGTAGTTCTTCGGGATAGGTGGCTCCTACTACCAGACCGACGTTGTCCGCCTTGTTCCATTCGCGTGCCTTCTGAGCCACGAACTTGTAGAGCGGCTGTCTGTCGCCTGCCTTGGCTGATGAACAGGCCAGATCCTGGAAGTCGGCGCCGCCGGGGTTGGAAGTGCGGCAGAGGACGAACGCAGCCTTGTCCTTGTAGGCGAGGAAGGGTTCTATCGAGTCGAAGCCCAGGTAGGGGTTGACCGTGGCGGCGTCAAAACCGAAGACCTCGAAGAGCGACCTGGCGTAGGCTTTGGCCGTGTTGCCGATGTCGCCGCGCTTGGCATCGCCGATGACCGGCACCTTCCCGGCGATGTGTTCCACTGTCTTCTGCAGGGCCGCCAGCCCGTCGATGCCCAGGGCCTCATAGAAGGCCAGGTTGGGCTTATAGGCGCAGACCAGGTCGGAGGTGGCATCGATGATGGCTTTGTTGAACTCGAAGATACCCATCTTGGGCATTAACTGAGGGTCGGGGTCCAAACCGAGGCAAACGAGGCTCTTGTTCTTCCGGGCTGCCTGGATGAGCTTAGCGTTGAATGTCATCTGTTCCTATTCAACCCCCGCCCCACTCTGAGACTATGAGCCATGAGCTGATAGCTGATGGCTCATAGAGGGCTTCGTCAGCACAGCTAACCCATGGTCCCGTTCAGAGGTCGACCGCCAATGACGTGAAGGTGAACGTGCTGCACTTCCTGACCGCCTTCGCGCCCGTAGTTTATTACCAGGCGGTACCCTTTTTCCGCCTTTGTCAGCCCTTCACGTCTGGCCACTTCGTGGCCCACGAAAATCAGGTGAGCTGCCAGTTCTTTGTGCTGGCTGCTGAGCTCGGCTACCGTTGGCACGTGCTCTTTGGGAATCACCAGTACATGTGTCGGTGCCTGGGGATGGATGTCTCTGAACGCAATAGCCTGATCATCCTGGTAGAGGATTGTTGCCGGTATCTTGCCGGTCACGATGTCACAGAAGATGCACTTCTGCATTTCACCCCGCTAGAGGCCCAGCTTCGAAGCTACCGTCTCCCGATGGTAGTTAGCATCGCCGAACAGGAACTGGGCCGCTCTCCCACGCCGATAGTATAGCTGAAGGTCATGGTCAATGGTATAGCCGACGCCGCCGTGCACCTGATGACCCAGCTTGGCCACCCGGACGACGGCATCGCTGACCCAGGCCTTGGCCATGGCGACCTCTTTGTCCGCCGGGAGGCCCATACTCAGCAGCCAGGCCGCCTCATAGGTCAACATTCTCATGCCGTCGATATCGATCAGCATATTGGCGCAGTGATGCTGGATAGCCTGGAAGCTGCCGATGGGCTTGTCGAACTGTATCCTCTCCTTGGCATAGGCTGTCGTCATTTCCAGGACCTGCTGGGCTGCCCCTACCATCTCGGCGCACTTGGCCACTGCCGCCAACTGAAGCGCCCTCTGTGCAGCATGCCAGCCATGGTTGAGTTGTCCTACCAGGTTGGTCTTTGGCACCTTGACGTTGTCGAAGACAACCTCGTGCTGCTTGTCGCTGCCTATGGTCTTGAGTGGTGTGTACTTGATGCCGGGGCTCCTGGCATCGACTATGAACAAGGTCAGGCCGTCTTCCCTGGCACCATCTTTCGTTCTGGCCAGCACCAGCATGTGGCTGGCAATCTGGGCATCGGGGACATAGAACTTGGTTCCGGTGATGACGAACTCATCGCCATACGCCGTGGCTTTCGTATGAATGGAAGCGGCATCATAGCCGCCGTTCGGCTCAGTGAGCGCCAGGGTAAGAATGTCTCCCTGGGCTATAGCCGGCAGATATTGCTGCTTCTGGGCTTCACTGCCGGTCTTGAGGATGGTCAGGCCGCTCAGCACGACGCTGGACATGAAGGGACCCGGCAGGCAGGCCCGTCCCATCTCTTCCATCAGCACCACGAGGTCCAGGAAGCTCCCGCCCCAGCCGCCGTATTGCTCAGGGAACGGGAGTCCCATCCACCCCAGGTCGGCCATCTTCCGCCACAGTTCCGGCGAGTAACCCTTCTCGTCCCGTTCCATCTCCCGGACGAAAGCCTTGGTGCACTCATTCACCAGGAAGTCCCGGGCCGTCTTGCGCAGCATTTTCTGGTCTTCGGAAAGCTCTAGATCCAAGTTGCCCCCAGTCTCTACAACACCGTTGTAGTCAGCGAATCATTCTCACAGTAGCCTGATCAGCTCGTTCTCGGGCGAGCAACAAAAAGGATATCAGAAGAAAGGGATTGATATCAAACGCCTGCTGTGTAGCCTATGTCGGTACATCATCATCGCTCTGGCGGCGACGTGCACGGCGTACCCTCGCGAACAGAGCGATTCCCAACGCGATAGCCAACAGTGCAAGGCAAGTGAAGAAGAAGAACCCCAGGTTATCCTTTGGCATCCAGTTGACAGGCTCTTCCAATATCTGCTCAGGGGGGGATACGAAGACCAGCAGATTGTATGCAAGGACTGCAGCACCAAGCAGGAGACTCAGTACTCCATAGGATGCCACTGCGAGGGAGTGGCGCCGAATGAACTCGTCACTTCTAGTCAGCAGAACCCCAGTGGAGCCTGCGAGTAGGAGGCACACAACCGAGAATGCCGTGAAACCGATCTCAATCATCCGACTGATCTCGCTTGGGGAGGAAACCGACGGCTGCATATCAGAACTCCTTCCGAATACTATATACTATTCCGACGGGTATTGAGCGTAGAGACGACATGTGCGTGAGTCATTAATGGACTGAATCAAGATTGCGGGGCTTGCGTTACATCGGGCCACGTGGTTCTGTTACTCAACCGTTTGCGACTGCGATTCGGCACATGCGAAGTCAAGATGCGGAGGGGGTTAGGTTGTAACCCCCTCCCTGTGCCTCTGCACAAAGCGCATCATTCGCTGCTGTCGGCCAGTCTGTTGGCTACGTGGCACCCATTTCGCCGATGCGCGTCCGATGCATGGAACTCAGGGAATCCAAACCACAGAAGCGTACCCATCATTCAACCAGTAGTGGTCTTCTATCCAAGTGCTCTGCTTGCGGTAGGGTTCCTCATTGTACAGAAAATACAGATCAGGCGCTACCTGCAGACCCTGTTCAGACGCCCACTGGCAGCAGCCTCCTTCCACAGTCTCACTCCATCCGGTCTGCTGCCATTCGTAGTCAAAATGCGTGGTGCCTATGGAGAACTTTCCACCCGCGGGACTTATGAAGTAGTCCGAGTTGTATGCGTACAATCTCATGTGGTTGGCTTGTTCAGCCAAGTTGCCACCCTGTCTAGTCCCGCGGTTTGCCTCCCACCCGCGGTCCCCGTATTCGCAGACCTCCATCCACATTACTGAATGCGAAGACCGACCCCAATAGGTCTCGTATACATTCTCCAGCGTGCCGTTGTTGAGGAACAGCATGTTCACCGTGTAGTCAACCTTGTTGCCATAAGGTTGGTTCTCATACTTGAAGTCATAGTTATAGAACTCCTCGTCTTCAAGAGGCCCTGGTGACAGGTTACCATTGTAGATTATCTCTACAGAACCCGAAGCAGTTGTCCACGCGGAGGCCGTCGATGGCAGGAGCGCAGCGGCAAGAAGCACTGTTGCCAGTACCAAGACATAAGCCGTCTTCAACTTCATTTCACTATACCTCCTTCTCTTGTGTCTGTGCCCAAGGGTGCTATCTGAACGACTTTTCCCTCTGCTAGGTCCACACTCACGCACAATGCGCTGACGGTGATCTCCCTTGAGGTTCGTTCTACACTATACTGAAGAGGGTCACTTTCGCTGAGCTTTGCGATGGGCCAGTCGTGGCGGATAGCAATAGGACTCTGGAACCATATCTCCAGCGCTGCCCCTAGCTTGCGCGAGTCCTCCGTTTCCCAAACGCCGATGAGAGTATCGGGCGACTTCTCGCCGTATCGGCATGCAACCTCGTAGACGCGTCCCGCGAGCAACTCCCTTATCTCAGGATCGTTCAACACGATCTCTTTCGCTCGAATCTTCTCTGCCTCGGTGAGGGTGGACGCCTTTGCCTCTAAGGATTCGCTACCTGTTTTGGCAAATGGCTGAGCAACGGGAGATATTCCGGTTACCTTGTTGTTGTCAAGATCAATGGCGATGGTTATGGTCCTAACCCAGAAGAGCCCTGGCATTGTCGCGTTGGGAGGCCAAGGCCAATCGAAGCTGATCTGCTGCGGGACTTTGAAGACCAAGTCCAGCCTGGCATTTCCTGCATTTCGAGGCCAGTTGCATGCGGTGGCACTTGAGACCGTGTATTCCTTGTCACACAGGATCTCCTGAAGGTTCGCGTCGGCCATGGCTATCATTTGAGCCTTGGCCGCATCCTGGGACGACAACAATGGCAAATCAGACACGGCCTGCTTGTTGCTCCCCGGTGGAGGGGATGTGGTGACTTCTATGCTGCTCACGTTGGAGACCCGCAGGGCATCTACTTTGGCTCCGCCATACTGTGCCAGTCTGAAGGTTAGCGTGTTTTGACCTGGCTTGACCCCTGTAGCGAACAGAAGGGCGTCCCGAAGATACCCCGACGTACTGACCTGCACGCTTCTCTCTGTCGTACACTGCTTGTCTCCGCTTGAGGTGGCGTATTGGATTGACAGCGATCCATCTCGCATTCCGGTGTTGAAGAGAACTCTCCCACAAGCAGCATCGTTGGTAAGCGCCGCGATTTCTACACGACCGTCCTGGCAGTCCTCACTGAAATCAATGGTAAACTCGAATCGCAGGATGTACCAGGTGTCTGGGCCCTGTGCGGCGTCATCTGGCAGGAGGTAGTTTGTCGAGATAGCCTCGAACCTATTGGAGCAAGGGAACACTAGTTCCTTGTATCCTAATTCCCGAAGAGTCCATCTGTCGATGTGATCAAGGGTTCTGATATCTCCTTCTCGCTTCGCAATCGCCGATTGTATCTCCAGCGCTTTGCCGTCTTCGCCAATTACCTTGACCTTTATGGGTGCTGGGGACGGACTGCTACCCTGTACGAAAGCCTTTGTTGCGAAGCCCAGCGACGTGCTTGCCAGGACAACGACCACTATCAGCAAGGCAATGGTCTTCCATTTCTTCATCGTCAACCTCCTTCATCAATTATTCGATTTGATCTGCGGTGGTATCCCTTGGGCATAGCCAATAGGTCGTCCGTGCAAAGCTAGCCGCTTCTGTCTTGTACCTCCTTTCTTGTGAGAGTCGAGGACGTGGATGCTGAAGCATTCCAGGTGGAGGCACCATGGGGCCTTGCGTTCACTTGTCCTGACCAAGTGACGTTACCTCGTGGGATTTGGTGTATTCCTTTCATTGCCGAGCGAATGCTTTAGTGGGAGAATATCCTCAATGATCGTAGTATAAAAAGGAGGAGAAAGCAAGGATGCCGTCTATTAGGCTTGTATCCCCATGGAGCGAGAATGACGCCACATGAGCGTACTTTTTGAGATGAGGAGCGGGGCCACGTTGTGTCTAGCGCAGAGTCTCGCTAGTCTCCACACATATCACACGTTCCTTCCTGCAACGCAGAGGCGCTGTCGAGACCCGTTGCAGGCTGCACGCCCCTCTTCCTTCGAGGGAGAGAATCCTGTTTCCGTGCCTTCTCACGTTTCTTGACTTGGCCAATTTGCGAATATATCCTTGCTAAGGCAAGGAGGTTCGACTTGTTCAAGGCACCCAGAGGCACCAAAGACATCCTGCCGTCCGAGCAGTCATACTGGAAGTGGATCACGGAGAAGGCCGGCGAGATTTGCCGGCTTTACGGGTATCAGCGGATTGACACCCCCGTCTTTGAGGACACCGGGCTGTTTCTCCACAGCGTCGGTGACGAGACCGATATCGTGGAAAAGCAGATGTATACCTTTGACGATCGAGGCGGCGACAAGATCACGTTGCGCCCTGAAGGCACTGCGCCGGTGTGCCGGGCGTACATCGAGCACGGCATGCACAATCTGCCTCAGCCGGTCAGGCTCTACTACTTCGGCCCTATCTTCAGATATGAGAGACCGCAGGCCGGGAGGTTCCGGCAGCACCAGCAGTTTGGCTGCGAGGCGATAGGCGCGGCAGACCCGGCTCTGGATGCCGAGATCATCAACATGGCGTGGCATCTCTATGCGTCTCTGGGTTTGAAGAACCTTAACCTCCAGCTCAACAGCATCGGGTGCCGGACCTGCCGCCGGGAGTACCTCCAGCGCCTGAAGGACTACTATCTGAGTCATGAGGAGTCGCTGTGCCGTGACTGCAAAGGGCGGTTGTCGCGCAACCCTCTGCGGTTGCTGGACTGCAAGAACCCGGCCTGTCAGGAACAGGTCAAGGGCGCCCCTCGGATCACAGACTACATCTGCCCCGATTGCCAGGCTCACTTCGCTGCGCTCAAGAACTGTCTCGAAGCTCTGCAGATACCCTACGAGGTGAATCCCTATCTGGTTCGCGGTCTGGACTACTACACCAGGACCGTCTTCGAGATCCAGCCGGTTGAAGTGGGGGGGCAGAGCACGGTTGGCGGTGGGGGGCGGTACGACAACCTCATCGAGATACTCGACGGAAAGCCGACTCCGGCGGTGGGCTTTGCCACCGGCATGGAGAGGATCATTCTGAACCTGCAGAAGCAGGGCATCGTTCCGCCGCCGGCGGACGGTGCAAGGGTCTATGTGGCCCATCTGGGGCCGGAGGCTCGAAAAGAAGCCGTGAAGCTGAGTGCCAGGCTGAGGCAGGCTGGGATCGGAGCCACGCTGGCTGTTGAGAGCCGGAGCCTGAAAGCGCAGTTGAAGCAGGCCAACGCTCTGGGTTTCTCCCACGCCGTGATAATTGGGGAAGAGGAACTGAGGAGCGGCTCCGTTGTGCTGCGAGATATGGCCAAGGGAGAGCAGGTTCAGCTTTCGGTGGATGAGGTTATTGGGAGGTTGAAGCGATGATACGACCGACGTAAGTATGCAGAGTTCTTACGTCAGCGTGGGAGGAGCTACTTCCCGAACAGCGACGAGAAATTCCCGTTGAAGTCCGTGAGGAAAGCGTGCATGTCTATCAGGTCGTCGGAACTCAGTGGGGTAGACAGTTTCTTCTGCTCTTCTTGCGTAAGCTCGGTGAGTGCCTCGGCTGCCTTACCTTCTCTGACCACTGCAGCTACCAATCCCTGGCTCTTGCATGAAGGACAGAAAACAGAAAGAAACCACAGGTCCTCTTTGTGCCCCAGGATATTGAGGTTGCCGGACGAATAGTGGTTGCCGCACATTCCACACTTCATCGTGGACAGCAGTTTCTTGATGAACTTCTCATCCATGATGCAAGCTACTCTCCCGAATCCTTGTCCTTATCGGGCTGATCTTTCGATTCTCCGAGGTCTTTCATGTCCAGGCTGTTTATGAAGTCGGTGAAGGCGGAGAGTTTGCGCAACTCCTCGTCGCTGATTGCCTGCTTCTCTGCCTCACCGTGGCTGTGCATCGGCTTGCCCGTCTGCTGGTCGAAGATGATCCCTGCCTTGTCCAGAACCTCCTCTGCGGCGAAGATGGGCACCTTGGCCCGCACGGCGATGGCGATTGCATCACTGGGTCGAGAGTCAATCTCAATCTCCTTGCCGTTGACCATGACATAAATCCTGGCAAAGAAGGTATCGTTCTGGAGGTCATTAACTAGAATCGATTTGATCTTAGCCCCCAGCGCGTTGACCATCGAGTAGAGCAGGTCATGCGTCAGCGGCCGCGGAACTGATATGCCCTGAAGTTTGACTGCTATAGCATCTGCTTCGGCAGGCCCGATCCAGATGGGCAAATAACGATCCGAGTGGCTCTCTTTCAGGATCACCACTCTCTGCGAATTCATCACGCTCACTCGGATACTGTCAACACTCATCTCAACCATGTATCTATCTCCACCTCTTGGAGTTCGACCTAATTCTATGCGTGGTTCGCTGACCTTGTCAAATTGATTTTGTGCGCTTTTGTTCGGGGAATCCATTCACAAGAACTAGGGAAACTTTATTTTCGGACTTAGGATGCTTCCAGCCAGGCTTCCGTCGGTGTACGCACTCGCAACCGTCAAGCCGTCTCTAAAGTGTGACTTCCTTGTGGCGGGCGCTGTGACACTGAATGTTAACCGCGACCGGCAGGCTGGCTATGTGGCAGGGGAAGACCTCCACGTGGACGGCCAGGGCGGTGGTGCTGCCGCCGAATCCCTGCGGTCCGATCCCGAGGGAATTGATCTTCTTCAGCAGATCCTCTTCGATATCAGCCACTTCAGGGTCTGCATTTGGCTGGCTCAGTGGCCGCAGCAGGGCTTCTTTGGCCAGAAGCGATGCTTTCTCAATAGTGCCGCCGATGCCGACTCCTACGATCACAGGCGGGCAGGGATTGCTGCCGGCTTCATCGACAGCTTTCACCACGAAGTCGATCACCCCCTCCCTTCCCTGAGCCGGTGGAAGCATGGCGAGGCGGCTCATGTTCTCTGATCCTCCGCCCTTAGGCATGACTATGATGGTAAGCTTGTCTCCTGGCACGATCTCGGTGTGGACGACCGGCGGGCAGTTGTCCTTGGTGTTTGTTCTTGATGAGAATGGGTGCCGGACCATCGACTTGCGCAAGTATCCGTCGGCATAGCCTCTATGCACGCCTTCCTCGATGGCCTTGTAGAGGTGGCCTCCCGTGACGTGGACCTCCTGCCCTAATCTGAGGAGAACCACTGCTACGCCGCAGTCCTGGCACAAAGGGACGCGCTCTCGGGCGGCGATGGACGCATTCTCCGCAATGCGCTCCAGGGTGGTCTTTCCCAGGGGCGATACTTCGGTGTCTATGGCTTTCTTGATGGCATCGAGGACGTCTTCAGGCAGGAAGAAATTGGCCTCCTGGCACATGGAAGCCACAGCTTGCGTGATGTCTTCAGCGTGAATCTTTCTCACTGCCATGTTGCTCCTTCACTTGGGGTCTAGAGGCTTTCAACCCCCTTGCCCCCACTCTGAGGCTATGAGCCATGAGCTGATAGCTCGTAAGCCTGGGCTTCGCCCCTTGCACGCCCCGATGGGTATGACACAGGCAAAGCGAAGTCGAATAGCGGCTTGATGAATCAAGCCCGTGCTGCAGTACCCTGGACCCCGGCAGCAGGTTGCTGCATCCCTCATGCAACAGACTCTCTACAGCGGGATGTTCCCGTGCTTCTTGGAAGGCAGGCTGTCTACTTTGTTCCGCAGCATCTCCAAGGCCTTGATCAGCTTGGGCCGCGTATCGCGGGGATCAATCACGTCATCGATGTAACCCCTCGCGGCCGCCACATATGGGTTGGCGAACTTGTTTCTGTACTCTTCGACGAGTTCCCGCTTCTTATCATCCGGTTTCTCAGCCTTGGATATCTCTGAGCGGAACACGATGTTGACGGCTCCGTCGGGTCCCATGACGGCAATCTCGGCCGTCGGCCAGGCGTAGTTGACGTCGCCCCGCAGTCCCTTGCTGCTCATCACGACGTAGGCTCCGCCGTATGCCTTGCGGGTAATCACGCTGATCTTGGGCACTGTTGCCTCCGCATACGCGTAGAGGAACTTGGCACCGTGCCTGATGATACCGCCAAACTCCTGGTCAGTCCCCGGCATATACCCCGGCACATCGACGAAGGTGATCACCGGTATATTGAAGCAGTCGCAGAAGCGGACGAACCTGGCCCCTTTGTCGGAGGCATTGATGTCTATGGAACCGGCCAGATAGGCCGGCTGCTGAGCCACGATGCCCACGCTCTGCCCGTTGAGGCGGGCAAATCCCACGATGAGGTTATTAGCCCAGTGCTCGTGCACTTCCATGAAGTCACCGTTATCGAACACCCTGATGATGATGTCTTTCATGTTGTAGGCCTTGGTGGGTTCGACCGGCACAATGTGCATCAAATCCTGGTCACGGCGGTTGGGGCTGTCGCTAGTGGCCACCAGAGGCGTGTCCTCCATGTTGTTCTGAGGCAGGAAGGTCAGCAGGCGGCGGACCATACCTAGGACTTCCTTCTCATCATCGGCTACGAAATGGCAGTTGCCGCTGACTCTGGCATGGACCATGGCCCCGCCCAAATCCTCGTGGCTGACCTCTTCACCGCTCACCGTCTTTATGACATCAGGACCGGTAATGTACATCTGGCCTGTGCCCTTGACCATGAAGATGAAGTCGGTGATCGCCGGTGAGTAAGTGGCGCCTCCGGCAGCAGGTCCCATCACCACAGAGATCTGAGGAACAACGCCGGAGTACAGCGTGTTGCGGCTGAAAATCTCTCCATAGCCCTTCAGACTGTCCACGCCCTCCTGAATTCGCGCTCCACCCGAATCCAGCAAACCGATGCATGGTGCGCCATTCTTGGCTGCCAGGTCCATCACCTTGCAGATCTTCTCCGAAGCTACCAGCGAAAGCGTGCCCCCGATCACGGTGAAATCCTGGGCGTATGCAAAGGCCGGCCTGCCGTTGATCTTGCCATAGCCGATGACCACCGAGTCCCCCAGGAACTTTTCCTTGTCCAGACCGAAGTCGGTGGTGCGATGCATTACGAAGGTGTCTATCTCCTCAAACGTGTCCGGGTCGAAGAGAAGGCCGATCCTCTCCCTGGCGGTGAGCTTGTTCTTTGAGTGCTGGGACTCGATGCGCTTGGCACCGCCGCCCTGCATGGCTTGCTCTCTCATCTTGACTAGATTGTTCAGCTTCTCTTCGATCGACATGAGCTATCTCCTTATGGAAGAGGCGAGTCAGCGGGGGTTCATCCGAATCAGTTCCGCCAGCCTCTCATCTATCTTCTGCAATCTGGCTTGCCAATCCTGCAGTTTGCTACGCTCTTTTTCCACCACCTGCTGAGGTGCTTTGGACAGGAAGGCCTGATCGCTCAGCCTGGTCTTCAGGCCGGCGATCCTGTTTTGCAGAGAATCCCGTTCTTGCTCCAGGCGCTGTTTCTCAGCATCGACGTCCACCGTCACGGGCAGGATGATGTCCAGTTCTCCGACGTGGAGGACTTGGGCTCCCTCAACTTTGCCCTCTCTGGGTCCCAGGATGTGCAGAGGCTGCACCCTGGCCAGCGTCTCGATCGCCTGCCGCTGTGACTCAAGGGCCGGGTGATTGCCTGTATGAATCCGGGCTTCGATTCGCTTCGCCGGATCGATCTTGGACTCGGCTCTGGCATTGCGGATGGAGCGGACGATTTCGATCACCAAGCTGATCTCCCGCTCTGCTTCGGCATCGGCAAATCCGGTGCTCGCGGGGTATTTGGCTATCATGAGAGAATCGGGTCTCGCCTCATCGCTCGGCAGGCGGGCGACCAGGTTCTGCCAAATCTCCTCGGTTATGAATGGCATGAACGGGTGCAGCAATCGCAAAGAGGTCTCCAGCGTTCGGACCAGCACCGGTATCGGCGAGGGCGAATCGGGCTGGCTTAGGCGTATCTTGGCCAGTTCGATATACCAGTCGCAGAACTCGCCCCAGATGAACTCGTACACCTCGGCCTCGGCTTCACCGAAGCGGAACTCCTCCAGGAACTTGTTGACCTTTCCCACCACCTGGTCCAGGCGGCTGAGTATCCAGCGGTCCTCGACCGGGAGATCACGCGCCAGTGCCAGATCAACCGTGCCCGAAGGCAGGCTTCTCATGACATATCGGGAGGCATTCCACAGCTTGTTGGCGAAGTTGCGGCCGGATTCCATCTTGCCGCTGCTCAGCGGAACATCATTGCCCGCGGAGGTGCCCATGACCACGGAGAAGCGGAGGGCATCAGCGCCGTATTGCTGGATGCTGTCCAGCGGGTTGATGACATTGCCCCGGGTCTTGCTCATCTTAGCGCCCTTCTCGTCCCTGATCAGGCCGTGAAGGTAGACCCAGCGAAACGGAACCTGGCCCGTATTCTCGATGCCCATCATGATCATGCGGGCCACCCAGAAGAAGAGGATATCGTAGGCCGTCTCCATGACCGTCGTCGGGTAGAAGTACCGCAGGTCTTCAGTATCTTCCGGCCAGCCGAGCGTGGAGTGCGGCCACAGCCCTGAACTGAACCAGGTATCAAGAACGTCGGGGTCCTGCTGGATTCTGGTCGAACCGCACTTGGCGCACTTGCCGGGCTTGCCAACCGCCACAGTGGTCTCGCCGCAGTCATCGCAATACCAGGCCGGGATTCTGTGTCCCCACCACAACTGGCGGCTGATGCACCAGTCACGGATATTCTCCATCCAGTTGAGGTAGACCTTGGTAAACTGGTCCGGGATGATGGTTATCTGTCCGCCCTTGACGGCTTCGATGGCCGGCTCTGCCAGCGGCTTGGTCTTGACGAACCACTGCTTGCTGGCCCAAGGCTCCACCACGGTGCCGCACCGCTGGCAATGTCCCACGGCGTGAAGGTGCGGTTCCTCTTTCACCAGGATACCTTCCTTCTCAAGCCGGTGAAGCAGGTCTTTGCGGCAGTCGAAACGGTCGAATCCCTGGTACGGCCCGGCTTCCTTGTTCAAGGTGGCGTCTTTGTTCAGGATATTAACCAGGGGCAGGTTGTGCCGCTGGGCGATCTGGAAGTCCACCGGGTCATGGGCTGGCGTGATCTTGAGCGCACCCGTGCCGAAGCCGCGCTCGACAGCTTCGTCGGCTATCACCGGAATGGGGCGGTCGATCACCGGAATGGCCACCGTCTTGCCTACGATGTCGGCGTATTTCTTCTCTTCAGGATGCACCGCCACGGCCACATCGCCGAACATGGTCTCGGGCCGCGTGGTAGCCACGATGACGTAACCGGACTGCCCGACCAGGGGATACTTGATGTGGTACAGGTGGCCGGTGGTGTCTTCGTGCACTGTTTCCAGATCGGAGAGGGCTGTCTGGCAGCGAGGGCACCAGTTCGTGATCCGCTCGCCGCGATAGATAAGGCCCTTGTTGTAGAGATTGACGAAGGTGGTGGCCACTGCCCGGCTCGGCTTCGGGTCCAGGGTGAAGGTGTCCCTGGTCCAGTCGCAGGAAATGCCCAGCTTCTTGTGCTGGTCATTGATCCGCTGCCGGCACTTGGTGGCCCATTGCCAGGCCAGCTTCTCGAACTGCTCCCGGCCGATGTCATGCCTGGACTTCTTTTCAGCGGCCAACTGCCGCTCCACCACCACCTGGGTGGCGATGCCGGCGTGATCGGTGCTGGGCAGCCAGAGGGAGGGGTCGCCCTTCATGCGGTGCCACCGGATCATGATGTCTTCCAGCGTGGCTGTCAGTGCGTGTCCCAGGTGAAGCTCACCGGTCACGTTGGGCGGCGGCATGATGATAGTGAAAGGCTTCTTCGTATGGTCGATCTTGGGCGTGAAGTAGCCCTTCTCCAGCCAGAATTGATAG
The DNA here is from genome assembly GCA_964475375.1 of uncultured Dehalococcoidia bacterium. Lineage (GTDB taxonomy): Bacteria > Chloroflexota > Dehalococcoidia > UBA2247 > RBG-13-53-26 > JAFGCL01. The sequence continues at coordinate 49,208 of CAYYWI010000003.1, read as the reverse complement.
ATTCTGTCTTCAACTTGTCTGGGCTCGTAGGCTTTGGGCAGGTCTGTCAGACTCATTGTTTGCTTCTATGAACAGGTCAAACCAGGCTACTTCTGACGTCTGGTCTTGTTCTGGCTCGTCCGGCTGGCATTCAGCAGGTTGACCACCTTGTCCAGAACCTTATGGGCCACCTCCGATTTGGGCATGAGCGGCAAGGCTTCGATCTTGCCCTGGCAGTCGATCAGAGTGACCCTGTTAGTGTCGGTCCCAAAGCCACTGTGGGCCTCCGTTATGTCGTTCGCCACTATGAGATGGAGGCTCTTTCTCTTCAACTTGGCTGTGGCGTTGTCTATCAGGTTTTCACTTTCGGCGGCAAATCCCACCTTGATGATGTCGGTTTTCACTTCGCTGATGATATCGGGGTTGGAGATCAACTCCAGGCTTAAGCTGGGGGTTGACTCCTTCTTGATCTTGTTCTTGGCCACCATCGCCGGACGGAAATCGGCAGGGGCAGCGGACATGATGATGGCATCTGACTTCTTGGCAGTCTCGAAAATGGCATCGCGCATTTCCAGCGCGGTCTGAACATGAATGACCTCAACATCAGCCGGATCGGGCAGCGCGACAGGGCCGGTGATCAGGGTCACCGAGGCTCCCCGGTCACGGGCAGCCTCAGCCAGCGCAAAGCCCATCTTGCCGGAGCTGCGGTTGCCCACGTAGCGCACCGGGTCGATTGGCTCCTGGGTGCCGCCGGCGGTGACGATAACGCGCTTGCCTGCCAGATCGTTTTTCTGGTTCAAGACCTGGTTGATGGCCGAAAGGATGTCTTCGATATCAGCCAGACGCCCTTTCCCTTGTGCACCGCAGGCCAGTGATCCGGCTCCCGGTTCAACCACTTTGAATCCCCTCGCCTGGAGCCTTCTCAGGTTCTCCTGAGTGATTTTGTTCTCCCACATGTTCACGTTCATGGCCGGTGCCAGGATGACAGGTGCCCTGGTTGCCAGCACCGAGCAGGTGAGCATGTCATCGGCAATGCCAGCCGCCAGCTTGGCGATGATGTTGGCTGTGGCGGGAACGATGACGACCACGTTGGCGCGCTCCGCAAGGGCAATGTGCTCGATCTCGTACTCATCGGGCGTTTCAAACATATCTGTGACCGCGGGCCGATGGGTGATGCTGCTGAAGCTGAGGGGCGTCACGAACTCAGTGGCGCATTTGGTCATCACTACGTCCACCTTGGCCCCGGCCTGTGTCATCTTGCTGGCCAGTTCCACTGCCTTGTAAGCCGCTATGCTGCCTGTGACTCCCAGGAGCACGATTCTATCTTGTATCATCGCTCCAATATTAACCTAAACATGGTAAAAACTCCATCTCCGAGTGCGTGAAACGGAGACCATGTCAAACCCGGCGGTCACTCGGGCCCCATCCAAACTGTCATTGCGAGCCATTCTCGGGCTGGGCGATATTGCCTCGTCGTCCGCTTGAGGCGGACTCCTCGCAATGATACCCGGTGAGAGTCCAGGGGGGCGGCAGGCGGGTCGGCCTAGCGCCTGTTGAGGTCGTAGATCAGTTGCAGTCCATACAGGGTGAGGTGGCGATTCACCACCTCTATGACGCTTGTTTCCTTGGCGATGACGTGAGCATAGCCACCGGTGGCGATGACCTTGGGCTTGGCGCCCATCTCCTTGGTGATTCGGTTCACCAGACCATCAACGAGGCCTGTGTATCCGAAGATGACTCCTGACTGCATGGCGGCCACGGTGTTCTTGCCGATGGCATTGGCCGGTCGAACCAGCTCTATGCGCGGCAGCCTGGCGGTGCGGGTGAAGAGGGCCTCGCTGGCCATCTCCATGCCCGGCGCAATTGCGCCGCCTATATAGTCGCCCTCTTCGGAGATGACGTCGAACGTGGTGGCCGTGCCCATGTCGATGACGATGGCCGGGCCGCCATAGAGGCGGTAGGCGGCGGCGGCGTTGACGATGCGGTCGGGGCCCACCTCTCGCGGGTTCTCCATGCTGATTCGTACGCCGGTCTTTACTCCCGCCTCAACCACGAGCAGCGTGATCCCCAGGTAATTCTGGCACAGCTCCTCGAACACAGGAACCAGAGGAGGTACGACGCCGCACATGACAGCCTCTTTGATGTCTTCTTTAGCCACTTTGTGATGGGGAAGCAGATTGAACAAAAGGGCAGCATACTCATCTGCTGACCTGTGGATACTGGTGGCAATCGACAGGTTGGACTTCAGCTTGTTGCCTTCGAAAATGCCGCAGGCAGTTTTGGTATTACCTATGTCGATGGCAAGTAACATCTCTTTTTTCCTCGAATCGACTCCGCCTCAGGCGGGGCCATTTTCCTTGGTGGCCTTGATGGCTGCGGGGAGAAGCGGCAAGAGATCGCTGGCCAGCATTCCGGCATCCCCCAGGTTCTTCCTGGCCATCTCACCGGCCTGGCTATGAAGAAATACCCCGCTGGCAGCAGCATCATGCAGGGAAAGTCCCTGGGCAGCTAGCCCGGCTATCGCTCCGGCCAGAACATCACCCGTGCCGGCCGAAGCCAGTCCCGGATTGACTGTGGGATTGATGCTGACCTTGCCGTCCGGGCTGGCGACTACGGTACACGCCCCTTTAAGTACGATCACCTTCCGCCACGACATCGCTGCATCTCTGGCTACACTGCGTCTTCTTGTTTGGATTTCTTGTACAGACAGCCCTGTGAGTCTTGACATCTCCCCCGGATGTGGAGTGAGTATAGCATCACCGGGTGCTTTCTGCCACCACTGAGGGATCTTTGGCAGCAGGTTGAGGGCATCAGCATCCAGGACCAGCTTGGGAAGATCAGCGGTTCCTAGCAACAACGATTCTACAAAGGACAACGCTGCCGCGCTTTGTCCGAGGCCGCAGCCGAGGAGCAGAACATCGGAGCTGGACAAGAACGGCCGGATGGCCTCGGCTGCATCTGAGGCTACAATTCCGTACTCTGACTCCGGCAGCGGGGCATAGGTGATCTCTGTCAGCTTGGAGGCCAGGATGGGCTGGAGGCTCTTCGGTGTTGCCAGCGTCACCACTCCTGCGCCCACCCGTGCGGCAGCCTCGCAGGCCAGGTACATGGCCCCGATGTAGTTGATGGAGCCGCCGCAGATGAGCACCCGGCCAAACGTTCCCTTGTTGGCATCCGGGGATCGCCTTGGCAGGATGGCTCTGACCTTGTCTCTGTCAATAAGCTCGGTGGCAACGTGATCCGCCAGGCGGTCCGGTATCCCGATGTCGGCGATAACCAGTTGCCCGAGCACGCCGGCGCCGGGGAAGGTGAACAGACCTTGCTTGGGGTAGCCGAGGGTAATCGTGAGATCGGCCGGGACGCAGGCATCATCGACTGCGCCTGTATCCGCATTCAGCCCCGATGGCAGGTCCAGCGCCACAACCTTCAGTTTCTTGTCTCTGCTTCGGGCCTCTTTGAGTGTCAGCAGAGCTTGCTTGAAAGCGCCGTCCAGAGGCCTGGACTTGCCGGTGCCGAAGAATGCATCAATGATCACGTCCACCGATGACAGCAGGCTCTTCAACGATGCATGGTCGTCAGCAATGGCGATGCCTCTTTTCCGGCAAAGCTGGAGATTCTCGTCCAACTCGGCTCTCGGCGATGGTGAGTAGAGATGGACTTCAGCGCCCCAGTCATGAAGATGCCGGGCGACCACCAGTCCGTCGCCGCCATTATTGCCCGGGCCTATGAGTATCAGGAAGTGACGGCCGAGCACGCTGCCCAGCCATTTCCTGGTGTGCCGGGCTACGGCCAGTCCTGCGTTCTGCATGAGCACTTCAGAGGGCAGTCCGACCCTAGCTGCCTCCTGCTCGATGGCCCGCATCTGTTCGACGGTGACGATCTTCAAGCCTGAAACCCTCTTGTGCGCCCGATTATATCAGAGGCTTCTTCTGTACGGCAACGTGCCTTCGGTCGTTTCATCCTATCTCGAAAAGCCTGAAGGGCATCAGAGGAGGCAGGAGGTGCAAAACATTCCTAAGGTCATGCTGCCAAATGAGAATCTGTCGAATTATTCCGATGTTCCAGCCCGTGCTTCGAGGACGGTTAGCCCAAGAGCAAGAAGTGCGAGGAGATTTGCAGGTCAAACAGCCAGATTGATATAATGCCAGATATTAAGTCTCCCCAAAATAATAGCCATTCGCAGGTTGCGGGAGACTACAAAAGGAGGGTGTGAGCATGAGGAAATGGTTCTATCTGCTGCTGGTCGCGGTCATACTGGCGGCAGCGATCCCGCTGGCGGGATGCGGCGAGAAAGAGTCCTATAAAGTAGGGGCGATCTTTGCAGAGACAGGCGTCAACTCATCACTGGGCACTCCCGAGCGACAGACCGTTGACATGATGGTGAAGCAGATAAACGACAATGGCGGCATTAACGGCCATAAGTTGGAGGTCATTGCCTACGATACTAAGAGTGACTCGAATGAATGCGCCTTGGTGACCGCGCGTCTAATTGAGCAAGATCAGGTTTTGGCTATCATCGGCCCCAGCTCCACTGGCGAGAGTAATTTCATCAAGCAGACCATCCTCGATAGCGAGATACCATTCATATCCTGCGCTGCGGGAGCAACAATTGTGGCTGCTCCCAACAAGTGGGTCTTCAAGACGCCGCAATCCGACGTGCTGGCTGTCAGGGAGCTCTACAAATGCATGAAGAGCAAGGGTTACACCAACATTGCCATATTGACTGACACCGGAGGCTATGGCCAGGGAGGGAAGGCGTTCCTGGAGTCAGAGGCCGCCAGCTACGGAATTACCATAGTGGCTAAAGAGACCTTTGACCCGGCTGGAACCGACATGACGGCGCAATTGACCAATATCAGGAACACCACAGCCCAGGCCTTTGTCTGCTGGACCACCAGCCAGGGGGCGGCAATCGTAGCCAAGAACAGGACTGATATCAATATGACCATGCCGCTCTTCTGCAGCCATGGTGTGGCCAATATGACTTTCATCAACAACGCCGGCAGTTCTGCCAATGGGGTCATCTTCCCCGCTGGAAAGCTGCTCGTGGCTGACCAGTTGGATGATACGGATCCCCAGAAAGCCGTCCTGCTGAAGTACAAGACGGACTTTGAAGCGGAATATTCAGGCAAGACAGCGGATACCTTTGGCGGTCATGCATATGACGCACTCAGTATAGTAGTCGAGGCTCTCGAAAAGGTGGGACCGGACAAGGCCAAGATCAGGGACTACATCGAGAACAAGATCACCGCCTGGCCGGGCACAGGCGGCATTTTCAACATGTCCCTTGATGACCACAACGGTTTGACTGAGGGATGCTTCATCATGGTCGAGGTCAAGAACGGGGTGTGGAGCTGGCTCAAGTCGTCGTAGAAGCTCAACTGAATCGCAATCACTGATGCTGTCAGAAGGGGAAAGGTACACCTTTCCCCTTCTCTTTCTGAGATGGCAATGGGGTTCATCTGATGGAAACAGGCCAATTGCTGCAGTATCTGATCTCCGGGCTCACCATGGGCAGTATATACGCTCTGGTTGCCTTGGGGTTCACCATAATCTTCACCGTTACCGGCATCATCAACTTCGCGCAGGGCGAGTTCGTGATGCTCGGCGGCATGCTCTCTTACATACTCTTCACTTCCTTTGGCCTGCCGATCGGTCTGGCGATCCCGCTTTCCATCGCCGTAGCGGCGTTGGTGGGCATTGTGCTCTACCTCCTCGGCATTCGTCCAGCCAGAAAAGCCTCAGCAGTCAGCTTGATCGTCATCACCATCGGAGCCTCTATCTTCATTCGAGGCGTTGCCGGACAGATTTGGACAAGGGACCCCGTGCGGCCCCCTTACTTCTCCGGAAGCGAATCTCTTTCTTTCGCAGGAGCCTACATTCAACCTCAGGTCCTGTGGATAATGGGTACTGCCCTCGTGGCCATGATCATGCTGCATGTCTTCTTCTCTTACACCATGCTCGGTAAGGCACTGAAAGCATGCTCCATCAGCAGAGGAGCCGCAGGGTTGGTTGGCATTGATGCCAGAGCAATGGCCTTGATCGCCTTCGGATTGGCTGCGGCGCTCGGGGCCATCGGAGGCGCTGTGATGGCTCCTCACACAACCGTTTCCTACGAGTCTGGAGTGATGCTTGGTTTGAAAGGCTTTGTTGCCGCCGCAATCGGTGGATTCAAAAGCTACACTATTGCCTTTTTCGGGGGCCTGCTTGTAGGAATCATCGAATCAATGACAGTGGCTATCAACTGGGGACCATTTCAGTCCGAGTATGCTGACGCCATTGCCCTGATAGTCCTCCTGATCATATTGCTGATCAGGTCTCGCAGCCTGTCCACAGAAGAGAGAACAAGCTAACAGTGAAAGCCCTTTCTAAGAACAAGTGGACTTACCTCGCATTCGGCGCATTGCTGATCCTTCTGGCAATCGTGCCCTTCCATCCAAAGTTGGACGACTACACCATGTTGATGACATTTATTGCCATAAACACCATGGTCACTGTGGGCCTCTGTCTTCTAATGGGCTACACGGGCCAGGTGTCGCTGGGGCAAACAGCTTTCTATGGTATCGGCGCATACGTCTCTGCCATCCTCAGCAAAACCTATGGCGTTAATCCGTGGCTGGCAATGCTCATTGCGGCTGCAGCCACAGGAATCTTCGCCTATGTCATAGGCTTTCCCATATTCAGGCTCAAGGGCAACTACCTGGCCATGGCTACCCTTGGCCTGGTACTGGTCGTCTATGTCCTGTTCAGAGAACTTACCGAATACACTGGTGGTCCTGATGGCATGGCAGGCATCCCCTATCTCTCCATCGGCGGCATTGCGTTCAAGAATTCTATGATGAAGTACTTCCTGGTCTGGTTTTTCTGCCTGGCGGCCTTGCTCGTGTCCCATAACATCATCAGATCACGAACAGGGCGGGCCCTCAGGGCCATCCACGGCAGCGAGCCTGCGGCGGAGTCCGTTGGCATTGACCTGAGCAGATACAAGATCAAGATATTCGTCCTGAGCGCCGTTTACGCCTCGATTGCCGGGAGCCTGTTCGTCCATACTTTCCGCTCCGTCAACCCCCAGCCCTTCGGGTTCATGGCTTCGGTAATGATAGTTACTATGGCAGTCGTGGGAGGACTGGCCAGCATCTGGGGCGCCCTCTTCGGCACGGCAGTCGTCCGCATACTCAGTAATGAAGTATTGCTCAGGTTCGGAGGATTGGACATCATAGTCTACGGCCTAGTACTTATGGTAGTGATGATATTCGTGCCTCAGGGCTTGTTTGTTGGTATGAGAGACGCATTTGAACGCTGGCGGCTGAAGCGCGCTCATAAAGGAGCCGTGCCTTGAGCGGTCCTATTCTGGAGATTAAAGGTCTCTGCAAGGCCTTCGGCGGCCTGACCGCCGTTGACAAGATTGACCTGTCGGTGGAAGCCGGCAAGATCACCTCCGTCATCGGGCCGAACGGTGCCGGTAAGACCACCTTGTTCAATCTCATCGCCGGGGTGTACATCCCAACCAGCGGAGAGATACTGTTCCAGGGGAAGCCCATGAGCAAGGTTCCACCTCACAAGAGAGCCTCCCTGGGCATCGCCCGCACCTTCCAGAACATCCTGCTCTTTGACAACATGACGGCTCTGGAGAACGTGATGACCGGTCAGCACCCGAGAAGCCGCTACGGCTTTTTCGAAGCTGCGCTACGGTTGCCCAAGGCGCATCGCGAAGAGGAGACCATCTCACTGAACGCTGTGAAATACCTCAATCTGGTCGGCTTGGGCATGTACGCCGACCGGAATGCTATGAGCTTGCCGCTGGGCCAGCAGAAGCTCCTGACCATAGCCCGAGCCCTGGCCACCGAACCCAAGCTGCTTTTGCTTGACGAGCCGGGGGCCGGTCTGAATGCGCTGGAGAAGCAGGGGCTCAGCGAGCTCATCAGACGCATCCGGGACATGGGCATCACCATCATACTGGTGGAACACGATATGGACCTGGTTATGGGCATTGCCGAGTGGGTCATCGTCCTGGACAGCGGCCAGAAGATAGCTGAAGGCACCGCCTCCCAGATCCAGAAGGACAAGAAGGTGATCGCGGCTTATCTAGGCGAGGAACAGGCGGAAGAATAATGCTGCGCGTCGATAACGTCACGGTAGCCTACGGTCTCTCCACTGCGGTGAGAGAAGTCTCTCTCGTGGTGAATGATGGCGAGATAGTCACCATCGTCGGCTCAAACGGAGCCGGAAAGACCAGCCTCCTCAACGCCATCTCGGGCACGGTTCCCGTAAAAAGCGGCAGCGTCTGGCTCGATGAAGTGCGCCTTTCTGGCCGTCCGCCGCATAAAACGGTAAGATTAGGTGTAGGGTACGTGCCGGAGGGAAGGCAGATCTTCGGGTCTATGTCAGTAATGGATAATCTGATCCTGGGAAGCTACCCGTTGTACACGCGGAAATGGTATCGCAACTTCGGTTATGCACCCGGTGCACTGCGCGACGCCCCCGTCAAGGCCAATCTGGATAAGGTGCTCAAGCTCTTCCCAAGGCTCCAGGAGCGGCAAAAGCAGAAGGCGGGCAGCTTGAGCGGCGGAGAGCAGCAGATGCTGGCCATCGGGCGGGCGCTCATGTCATCCCCAAAGATATTGCTGCTGGACGAGCCTTCCCTGGGTCTGGCACCGATGCTGGTGAAAGAGATACTCTCTCTTCTGGCCAAGCTGAGAGACGGAGGGATGACGGTGCTGCTTATCGAGCAGGATGCCGTGGCTGCTCTGAAGATCGCTGATAGAGGCTATGTCATGGAGAGAGGTCGAATAGTCCTTGAAGGTGCCGCTCGGGAACTGCTTTCCAATGATGGTGTAAAACAGGCCTATCTGGGTAAGGTCAAGGGCTGAAAAGGATATGAGGAAACTGCTGTCGGGCAACGAAGCTATGGCGCTGGGTGCGTACCACGCCGGCTTGAGCGTGGCTGCCGCCTATCCGGGAACGCCCAGTACGGAGATTATGGAGAACCTGGCCAAGATGGACGGCATCTACGTCGAATGGTCCACCAATGAGAAGGTGGCCATGGAGGTAGCCATGGGAGCCTCCTACGGCGGGGTGCGGGCTATAGCCTCCATGAAGCACGTCGGCTTGAACGTGGCCGCCGATCCGTTCTTCGCCGCTTCCCAGACCGGGGTGCGAGGCGGCTTGATAGTCATATCCTGCGATGACCCCGGCATGCACAGCTCCCAGAATGAGCAGGACAATCGCCATTTCGCCCGGTTCGCCAAAGTCCCCGTGCTGGAGCCCTCCGACAGCCAGGAAGCTTATGATCTCATGGGCTGGGCTTTCAAAATCAGCGAGGAATTCGATACGCCGTTGCTTTTCCGCAGTACCACGCGCATCTCCCACTGCAAGTCGGTAGTCGAGCTCGGGGAAGCGCCCGAGATTGAGAGAAAACGGCCGCATTTCACCAGGGACCCATACAAGTTCGTCATGGTACCTTCCAATGCCCGCCCCAGACATCCTCTGATGGAGGAACGCATCCGGAAGCTGTCCTCATATGTCGAGACATTCCCGCTCAACGAGGTGATCCTCCAGGATCGCAGCCTGGGCATCATCTCCTGCGGCGCTGCCTATCAGCATGCCCGTGAAGTATTCCCACAGGCCAGCTTCCTGAAGCTGGTAACCACATATCCGCTTCCCCAGACTCTCATTCGCAGGTTTGTCTCGGAAGTGAAGAGGGTTCTGGTGGTAGAAGAGCTGGACCCCTTCATTGAGGATATCCTGAGAGCCATGGGAATAATCGTGATGGGCAAAGAGGTTGTGCCGATCATGGGCGAGTTGAATCCTGAGATACTGGAGGAGAGAGCCGTCGCCGCGGGGATACTGCCGAAACCAACCAGTTCAGTCGTGGAAAACAAATCTGCCCGTGAATTGCCGCAGCGGCCCCCGCTCCTCTGCCCCGGCTGTCCGCATGCAGCCACCTCTTATGCCCTGAAGAGACTGGGCTTCTACCACACCCTGCCCGAGGATGCGTCAGTTTCAGGAAGAAAGGTTGTTGCCCGGAAGCGCCAGGGACTCATCGCCGCCAGCGACATCGGCTGTTATACGCTGGCGGTCTATCCGCCGCTCCTGGCTCTGGACACGTGCGCCTGCATGGGTGCCAGCATCGGGCAAGCGCACGGGCTGGAGAAGGCCGGTGTGACAAACAAGATCGTCAGCGTCATCGGCGATTCCACCTTCCTCCACTCAGGCATCACCAACCTGATCAATGTTGTTTACAACGGAGGACGCGGCACAACGATAATTCTGGACAATGGCACTACCGCTATGACCGGCCACCAGGGCCATCCGGGCACCGGCATCTCGGCCAGAGGTGAGAAAGCTCCCAGAGTGATAATAGAGGACTTGGTGCGGGGTATCGGCATCCGTGATTTGAATATCGTAAGTGCCTTTGATCTGCCGCTTATCGAAGAAACCATCAGGCGATGCGTGGAGACTGAGGAGCCGTCGGTGATCATCATACGGGGAGCCTGTCCTCTTCGAGTCAGAGAAAAGGGCAAGCCGATGACGGTTGACCTGGCGAAGTGTGACAAGTGCTTCAACTGCCTGAGAGTGGGGTGCCAGGCTGTAACCAGAGACGGCGATGAAATCATAATTGACACCGGCCTCTGCATAGGTGACAGGTGCTCGGTTTGCTCACAAGTCTGCCACCAGAAGGCTATCCGAGTGAAATGAAGAAGAACGATATTCTCATGACCGGAGTAGGGGGGCAGGGCGTGATCCTGGCCAGCGATGCCTTGGCGGAGATCGCCATGAAAGCCGGCTACGATGTAAAGAAGTCCGATTCGCTGGGCATGTCCCAGAGAGGCGGCAGTGTCATCAGCCACCTCAGGATGGGTGAGCGGGTCTTCTCTCCCATGATAAGGAAAGGTGAGGTAGACTTCCTGCTGGCCTTCGAGAGGCTGGAGGGCGCTCGCTGGGCGGAGTATCTGAACAGAGATAGCATCGCCATTATCAACGACCTGGCTATCCCGCCGCTTTCAACGGTGGGCGGAGCATCGAAATACCCGAGCACCGGAGAGGTGGAGCAAATCATCCGTGAATACACAGACCGGCTCTACGTCATCCCCGGCACACAGATCGCCCAGGAGATGGGCAACCCACAGGTTCTGAACGTGCTGCTGGTGGGTTTTCTGTCCGTGTTCCTCGATATCGAAGAAAAGAACTACCTGGATGACCTGTCTCACCGGGTACCGCAGAAGGTGCTGCAATTGAATCTGAAGGCTTTCGCCAGAGGCAGAGAAGAAGCCTTGGCGAGGAAGCAAGCCGGATAACTTTGATCTAGGAGGCGATCCGAATGATTTGGAGTCCCAAGTTTGAGACCATGCCCAGGGCAGAGCTGGAGAAGCTCCAGTTGGAGCGCTTGAAGGCCCTCATAGCACGGGTCTATGAGAAAGTGCCGTTTTACAGGCAGACCCTTCAGCAAAAAGGCATAACGCCCGACAGCATCAAGTCTCTGACCGATCTGCGCAGGTTGCCTTTCACCAGCAAACAGGACTTCAGGGACAACTACCCGTTGGGATTGCTGGCGGTCCCCATGGATCAGGTGTGCCGTGTACACGCCTCAAGCGGCACCACGGGGAAACCAGTGGTGGCTCCTTACACTGCCAATGACCTGCGTATGTGGACCGAGGTAATGGCTCGAACTCTCAGCTGTGCCGGTGTCACCAAGGATGATGTGATGCAGAACTCCTACGGCTACGGCCTGTTCACCGGCGGCATGGGCTTCCACTACGGCGGCGAGAGGGTCGGAGCCACTGTGATCCCGACCTCCACCGGCAACACCAAAAGACAGCTCATGCTCATACAGGATATCGGCACCACAGTGCTCACCTGCACACCTTCCTACACTCTCATCCTGGCAGAAGGCGCTAAGGAGATAGGACTGGACCTCAAGACCACCAAGCTCAGACTGGCCGTGTGCGGCGCTGAGCCCTGGTCAGAGCAGATGAGGGCGGACATAGAGGCCAGGTTACCGATCAAGGCTGTAGACATATATGGACTCACCGAGGTGGTGGGCCCGGGCGTATCGGTAGAGTGCGAGCACCGGTGCGGCCTGCACATATTTGAAGACAACTTCCTGCCTGAAATAATAAACCCACAGACGGGCGAAAGTCTGCCTTATGGCGAGAGAGGAGAACTGGTGCTGACCACACTGACCAAGGAGGCCCAGCCGGTTATCCGCTTCCGCACCAAAGATATCACCACGCTCCATGCCGAACCCTGCAAGTGCGGTCGTACTCTGGTGCGCATGGACAAGGTGACCGGCAGGACCGACGACATGCTCAAGATCCGTGGCGTCAACGTCTTCCCGTCACAGATCGAGAGCGTCCTGCTGCAGGTTGAAGGGGTGGAACCACAGTATCTTATCATCGTCGACCGGGCGCGTAACCTCGACGACCTTGAAGTGTGGGTCGAGGTCTCGGAAGAAGTCTTCTCTGACGAGATGAAGAAGATGGAATCCCTGAAGAAGAAGGTGACCGACGAGCTGGAAAGCACGCTGGGCATTGGAGTCAAGGTGAAATTGGTGGAGCCGAAGTCCATAGCCCGGACAGAAGGCAAAGCCAAGAGGGTTGTAGACAAGCGCGAGATGGGACTTAAGTAGGGAGGAGGCCGGAGATGAAAATCAAACAGGTATCTTGCTTCGTGGAGAACCAGCCGGGGAGGCTTGAGGCTATGCTTGAAGCGCTCAAGGCCGAGAACATCAACATACGGGCCCTTTGCGTTGCGGAGGGATCCGAATTCGGCATCATGCGCATGGTCCTGTCAGACAGTGCAAAGGGTGCTGATGCCTTGAGAAAGGCCGGCTTCACTGTCAGAGAGACAGTGGTGCTGCAGAAGGAGATATCGGATCAGCCTGGTGGCCTTCTGGATACCGTGGCCAGGCCGCTGGCAAAGGCTGGGATTAACCTGGAGTACTTCTATGCCTTTGTTGATCCTGCTCCGGGCAAGGCCAGCATCGTGCTGAAGGTGAGCGATCCGGACAAGGCAGAGAAGACTATCAACCAGTAGTGGATATTCACCCTGCGGGAGACGTGTTGAAAGCAAGCGTGGATATGGTGCCGACAGAACCGGCGCAGCAGGATGCTGCCGTGGGGTTGATGTACCCCGATTCCTTAACCTCCCCCCAAGACTGGGGGCCAGGGGGTTGAATGAATTCATATAGCGGAAAGTACCTTGTTGTCGATCTAACCAATCAGAAGACAGAAGTGAGGGAGCTCCCCGAGCGACTGCTCAGGGACTACCTGGGCGGTACGGGTCTGGGCATCCGGCTTGTGGTGGAATGGTCAAAGCCGGGCGCTGATGCGCTGAGCCCGGACAATCCAATCGTTTTTGCCTGCGGAGGGCTCTCTGGAACCATGGCTCCGGCTTCTGCTGTACATGCCGTGGTTACCAAGTCTCCGCTGACCGGCCTGGTGAACTGCTCCATATCCTCAGGCCGCTGGTCTTTAGCTCTGAAGAGAGCGGGCTACGATGCGGTAGTTGTCACCGGGGCAGCTCAATCTCCCGTCTACCTGTTCGTGGACGACAACATAGTTCATTTCCGCAAAGCGGACCGTCTGGCAGGAAAAGGCTGTTTGGAGACGGAAGCCGCAATCAGGCACGAGACCGGCGACAGCCGGGTGCAGGTGGCATCAATCGGCTCCGCCGGAGAGAAGCTGGTACGTTTCGCCGCCATCAAAGACAGCTTCCGCCTCTCGCATAGAGGTGGTCCGGGCGCGGTTATGGGATCGAAGAAGCTGAAGGCCATGGCTGTCAGAGGCACCGGCCCTGTCAGCGTTCATGATCTCGGCGCAATGCAGGACCTGTGCGCGGCACTCAACACCGATCTGAAGAGACGCGCCAATGATCTCACGCCGGCGTCTTGTCTGAACACCACCAGCCGGCGGTGTTCCCTGCCTGCCCGCAACTACCAGCAGTCCATTGTTGATGGTGCCGGGAGCCTGGCTGCGGACTGCGCTGACAAACAACATCTGGTCAAGACGATTGCCTGTCCCGCCTGTCCTGTTGCGTGTCAACATGTGTACAGAACAACGGATGATCCGCATTCAGACGAGGAAGCTGTGCTGGAACAGGAAGCACTGGCAGCCCTGGGACCGCTGTGCGGGATGTACTCGCTGCCGGTCATATTGCGAGCCTTGGGGCTGTGTCAGGCCTATGGTCTCGATCCCGTGAGCACCGGCGCGTCCCTGGCCTGGGGCATGGAAAGCTTCGAGCAGGAACTCTTGTCTCGGAAGGATACTGATGGTCTGGACCTCACATTCGGTAACCCCGATGCCATCCTGGAGACGATCCACCGGATCGGACAGCGAAGTGGCATCGGCAATCTTCTGGCAGAGGGTGTCAGTCGGGCAGCCGCCAGGGTTGACCACGGTGCCGACCACTGGGCAATGCACGTCAAAGGCCTGGAAATGTCTGGCTGCGATCCAAGAAACACTGATGGTCTGGCACTGGATCTGGCGGTCGGGCTCAGCACGGCGATGCTGGATGGGCACCAAGACCCCACGATGAGCTTCAGGGACCGAGAGGACCTGGCTGCCGCTGGTGAGTCGATAGCCGTCTGCCCGCGAGTGCTGGACCATTTCCAGGACTTCCCGCAGGAGGCAGCCCGACTCTACGCCCTGGCTACCGGGATGCCCATGAGCGCTGCCGAACTCCGGCAGGCAGGCGAGAGGATCAACAACCTGAAGAAGGCCTACAACATCCGGGAGGGATGGAAGCGCGCCGACGACCGGTTGCCGCCGCGCTTGTTCAAAGACCCGATAACATCCGGCAAAGCCGATGGAGTTGTTCTTTCCGAGGAAGAACTGAGAGCCGCGATAGACGTCTACTACTCTGCTCGCGGCTGGACCCCCGAAGGTATCATCTCAAAAGAGAAGCTCGAAGCCTTGGGGATGAGCGACATCATGGAGATGCTGAAAGGAAACTGGCATGGAGCGCCGCCACATACAGTGCGACAGAGATAAGTGCACCGGCTGCATGATCTGCGAGTTCGTCTGCTCGGCAGCGAAAGGAGGCAGGTTTGACCTGGAGATGTCCAGGATCAGGGTGCTTCAGCCGGCACCATCTCTGCTGGATGTCGTCTCCTGCCATGTCTGCCGTAACACACCTTGCGTCAAAGCCTGCCCCAGGAACGCCTTGAGCCTGGACGATTCCACCAATACGATCAGGCTGGACAAGGCCCGCTGCGCTGGCTGCGGGTGGTGTCTGGAGGCCTGTCCGTTCGGAGCCATCGCCATCGACGAGAGCACCAAAACGGTGATCATGTGTGACCTGTGCTCTAACAAGACTCAACCTGCCTGCATTGCGTTCTGCCCTCAGAAGGCGCTCAGCCTTCATGTCTCAGCCAGGGGATAAAAAAGAGGGTGCAGGGACTTGTCCCGCCGGGGGTCTGGGGGTGTCCCCCAGTTCTCTTCTCCCTATTCCCCAAGAATGGGGGCCAGGGGGTTGAAAAGACTCTGATGAGAGGAAGGCCAAGTCCCGCAGGGTGGGCTGTGCCCACCACAGGTGATCCCACAGCGAACATGGATTGCTTGAACATACATGGGCTACGACCCTGACAAACACCACCGCCGGTCGATACGCCTTGTGTAGAGGCATGGCATGCCATGCCTCTATGACGTAGGCGCAACGCATGCGTTGCGCCTACATACCACGCTACGCGTCTTGGGGCAATCGCCCGGCGCAGAGCCGTCCTTTCCGGGTTGATGCCGGGGTTGTGTTGCCGGAGCGCCTGCATTGCGTATAGGCCACGCCCCGCGTAGGGAAGAAACATGTTTCGCTCCTACTCCGTGAGATGGTCCATGTTCAAGAAGGAGATGCGGTTGCATTTCCTGAAGGTTTCGTCGGAGAATGAGGATGCGCATTGGTGGGCACAGCCCTGCGGGACTCTGAGACAATCTGCTAAGGAGTTGTGTGATGCAACGCTCTACGGAAATTCCCGCGACTGACAGGAGAAAGAAAAGGCACGGATGCCTCACGGGATGGCTGGTTCTAATCATCGCAAGCAGCATGGTGGCCATAACGCTCTATCTGGCCGGGGATGCTGTATCTTTGACGCCCAGGGATGCGCCGCAGTGGACAGCCCCGGTTCTGATAGCATTGCTGATTCTGCAGATTATTTGCGTCATTGCTCTGTTCAAGTGGAAGAAATGGGGGTTCTGGGGATATTGTGCGGTAAACGCGACTGGGCTCATTGTTGATATCCTGCTCGACTTGAACATGGTATGGCCAACTATAACCGTGCTGGTTAGCATCGCCAGTTTGTACGGGGTACTGCACATCGGTAACGACAACAAAGGCTGGCCGCAACTGGATTAGACTCATAGAGTATCTCGCACAGTCCTCTCACGTTCGGCAGACTGGACATTCGGCGGATTTCACGGCACCAGCCGGAAGAACTGCTCGGCCGGATAGCCGACGGCGAGGGTGCAGTGGCCGGCAGGCAACTCCACTACGTCGCAGATCGTCTTGCTGCGGGCCCGTGGTCTCGGTGATGAAGCCGATCAGGCTGGACAAGGCCCGTTGTGCCGGCTGCGGGTGGTGTCTGGAGGCCTGTCCGCTCGGAGCCATCGCGCCAGGCTTTGCGGCATTTGGTCTGGAAGATGGTCCATTCGGCTTAGTTTGGCTATTCCGCCAGTTGAAGATCCATCAATGCCTCTGGAAACCAGGATTTCGGCGCTTGTCCCGGACCCCGTGGAGAAGCGATCTTAGTAGAAGTCCTGGTTTGGCTTAGGCGAGATGATTACCCAGGAAGAACGGCCAAACTACTATTCCCAGAATGATCTTCCACCACACCATATGGGCAAAGCCTATAGTGAACAGCCACCCGGCAAACCAGAGAGTCCCTCCTATAGATGCTTCCTTCACGTTCTCCTCCTACTCAGCCTTTTTTAGTCAGCCGGTTCAGCTCGCGGTCGGGATAGTCCACCAACAGCTCGCCGGGTACGGTTTCTTGATCTCAGATATCAAAGCACCTCCTCATTACTGCGAATCACGCACTCGGGCGCATGCCAGTTTTCGCCATCGAAAGCGCTTTCATTCAACGAACACCCTAACCTTCTCTCCTGTCTTGCTTGTGACATCCACTTCAAGATCGCTCAGGGCCCCGATGAGATCCTCGATTTCTTCGGGTTTCATGTGGCGTATATCGAAGTCAATGCCTTTTTCATGCAGTGCCGAATCTACCTTGTCCCGGGCTTCGGACGGTATCAGAGAGGTCAGCTTAATGCCGGCCCGTATCAGCGACATGGGCACGCGTATGTTCACCCGGTCGTAATTGCCGGACCGCTCCTCTTCGGGGTTCGGCACTACCGTAACGCGAAAGTATTTCGGCTTGGCTTTGACGGCAGTCTCGGCCCTACCAGTGCTGTCGCTTCTGCTCTCCCCCCCCTCTATCGCACCGAGCAGGCGATAGGCATCGTCGGCACTGATCTTATTCTGAGCCAGCATCTCCAGGATTTTCCTCTTGTTGTCTGACATGACTTTGTCCTCCTTCACTCGGCTACACGACTGAAATCGACACGCTTTGACGACTACTGTGAACATCGACGCTGAGACCACGTATCGACCAGAAAACCTCGATTGCGGCTCTCAGAGTGAGTAATGCTCTCTTCCCCCAGCCAGTCGGCCACAGAACGATGGTTGCCACCAATATCAGCGGGGACAGGATGGTGAACACCACCAGTGCCAGCGGCAGCATCAGGAAAAGCGGCAGCCATAAGCCGAATCCACCTCTCTCCCCCTCGATTCTCATGTGCATCAACGTGGGTGGCCGCTTCATTCCGATAGCCTCCTCATCGCCTCGTCGACAGAGATTTCACCGCGTTCAAGGCCGCCGATCGCTTCTTCCGCTGGTGAGACCTTCACGGTCTCAACAAACTCAAGCTGCCGGGCGATCCGGTTAAGCCGATTCTTCACTGTGGGGTAGCTTATGCCAAACATCTCTTCCATCTCCTTGATGGTGCCATGACAGCGGACGAAGGCCATGACGAAGACCTGGTCCTCGGCGGATAAACTAGCCAGCGGCGGGAGCGAAAAACTCCCCTCGATAGTAATATCTGTATCCGCCACACGCACGCGTTCCACTGTTACCGGCTTGCCTTGAGTCATCTTTGTCAGTTCTTGCCAGTCTCTAGCCATCCTCGATCACCTGTTTTATATCATAAAGCTTAATATCAGTATTAATTTGTCTGAACTATCATAGTCTTAATTATTAATTTTTGTCAACACCTCGCCTCAATCAGGAAAAACAGAGGGTCGCCGAACAGATAATCGAGATTCTGTAGAGGCACTCCCACGGCATAAAAACCAGGTTGAGGTTCAACTATCGAATTTCTACTTCGTTGGAGCGTGGGCCACCATGGTGTCGGATATCGCCCAGAATGCACACTGGGGAAAGATAATCATCCAGCGCATCTGCCAGGAAGGCGGCAAGAAATTCAAAGTACAGTCATGATTGGATTTGAACTCCGGCTGGGGGATGCCAGCGCTTATGTGTTGCGACCGTGCCGTTCGCAGTAGTCCATATACCGCCCTATGGCGCGGGCCGCGCGGTATATCGATGGGTAGAAGGCCACCTTGTTCTGTGCGCATGCCTTCCGAGTTTCGATCAACGCCTGAAGGCCGACGTCACTTTCCACAGCATGCACAATCACGGCCTTGGGTTTGCTCAAGCTCTTGAATGTCTTGAGCGTGTTGAGCCTCATCATGTATATGTACTGCAGGAAGTCGTCCGCTTGTAGAGCCTCGATGTCCGGGGCGATCTGCCACAGCAGCATGTCCGCATCTTCCCACTTATCCAGCCGCTGCATCATATCCGTCCAGTCGCGTGCATAGTGGCCCGGGTCCACGGGGTTCCTGAGCATAGTTCCCGCTGTTGTCAGCGATCGCGCCAGCTCTGCCCTCAACTCCTCCGGTATCGGAGGCAAAGTCAAACCACCGGCCTCACACTCGTCCGACGCCCGCACCCCGGCCCCGCCGCCCACACCGAACAGCACCGCCCTGCGGCTCCGCGGCAGGCGGAAGAAAGCGAACGTTGTCAGGAGATCGGCCATCTCCTCGAAGTCCTCCACCCGGATAGCGCCGCACTGCCTGAGCATGCTGTCCCAGACTGAGTCGTCTCCGGCCAAGGCTCCGGTGTGAGTGTTGGCTCCCCTCTTCCCTGCCTCCGTGCTGCCCCTCTTTATGATTATCGTCGGCTTCTTCGAAGCGGCTTTGGCCAGTACCCTCGCCACGGTCGGCCCATTCCTCGTCCCCTCGATGTAGGCCCCGATGAACTCCGTGTCGGAATCATCCGCCAGGTAGTCCAGGAGATCAATCTCGTTCAGGTCGCTGGCATTGCCGTAGCTTACCACCTTGCTGAAACGCAAACCGCGTGCCGCCGCCGCCCGGACCAGCAACAGGGTGTAGCTGCCGCTCTGCGAGATGAAGGCCACATTGCCGGGCTCCCTCGGGAAGTTGGGACCATAGGTCATTCCCATCTTCGGGCAGTATATGCCCATGCAGTTGGGGCCGATCATGCGGACTCCACCGCTGCGGGCCACCCTGACCAGATCGGCCTGAAGTGTGCTCTTGTCAGCCAGACCGGTTTCAGCAAAACCAGCCGTGTACAGGTGAAGGCCTTTCACGCCCTTGGCCACGCAGTCCTGGACCAATCCCGGAGTAGCCTCCGCCGGGACGATGCAGATGACATAATCCACCGGCCCGGGGATATCTCTCAAGCTCCTGTAGACCTTCAACCCGCGGATTTCATCGCCTTTGGTGTTGACCGGGTAGATGTGTCCTGGATAGCCCCAGTCAATCAGTGTATACATGAAGATCTGGGTATGGGCATTGAAGGAGGTGGCAGGAGCATTCGGAGCGGCTACCGGGGTCCCTGTGGCACCGACGACCGCAATTGAGCGAGGGTTGAAAATGGCATCGAGTGACATCGCGCTAGGCTAGATTGTACTCGCGCGTTGCCGTCGATAGCAAGAAAGGCCAGCATACACATTATCACCTGCTCATCCCGAAGTTGAATACTCCAGCCTGCACATGTTAGAGTCTCTACAGTAATTGTCAATGGGATCAACCTGAGCTTTGCACCGCCGATGGACTTTTTGCCCGGTGGAACCACATATTATCCAGCTACAGTCGAGGGAGGCCTGAGAAAGTGGAGTACATTGTCACACTAGGCAGCGCCATGGAGACCATCAAGAAGACCTACTTCGCCAATGACGGCGATTACTACGAGAAGTCGTACTGGCCCTTGCTCAAGGACAGGTTCCCCCATTGCGAGGATTTCTGGAGGCACTTTGTGGTCCCCATCACAAAGAGGATGGAGGCTAATGTCACCGATCAGTGCAAGAGGAGTCTGCCGAGGCAGCATGTTTCTGAAGACATCCTGGATCTGGCCTCTCTTCACTACTCCATGTTCATGCACCTGGTCTGCGGCTATGACCACGTGATGAGCCCGAGACTGTCGTCCTTCGAGGATTTCTACACCCATCTGGCGGCAGCCTGTGATCTGGCGGAGGACTTCCTGCAGGGGGCATATTCTGTCGTCCTGGAGAGCACCGGCCGGAGAGGCGTGATTCCACAACTGGCAAAGAGGGAGGATTTCCAGAAGCCCGCGGAGGAGCGTTGCGACAGCCTCCCTGGGAGAGGCAATGTGAGACCGGTGGCGTCGCCCGGAGGCCAGAACGTTCTGGATGAGTATTTTGAAGGGTCTAACGAGTGGAAAGAGTACAAGGTGCACACGAGGAAGCTCCGGGAGTTCAGGGACGCGATTATGCGCAACTTCCAGATAGGCAGGGTTATAGTTGTCGGCGATATCGTGCTGGTTCCCCGGAAGGAGTACATACAGGACTACAGAAAATGGCCGGCCGTGTTCAAGGCGGCCGAAGATCCGGACAAGCTGCAGAGTCACTTCATAGACATGAAAGAGCAGATGCTCCTGGACATCCAGACCCTTGAGGTCATGCTGAACAAGCTATGGGAGAAGCCACTCTCCGACATGAAGAGACTCTTCTTTGATGACAAGAATGCTGTGATCCTGAGCAAGTACCAGATCACTCCAACGTAGCTTTTTCACCAGGTTGAGACAAGCCTCTCTGAGAGCCAGAGAAGAATCGTAGCATGTTCCCTGATACGGACCGAGATCCGCAATGATGCAGCCATCAAGCACGCCGGCTGAAGAAGTCAAATATGCCTACCTCTGGCAAAGGTTCGTGGCGGTCACTCTCGATGAGATCATCACCCTCCCTCTGTTCGTGCCGGCCCTGATTGTACAGAGCGCTGGTATTGGTGGCGTATGGCCCTATGCACTGTTCGGCGCTGCAGCGTTCTTCAGGTACCTCTACTTCGTGTATTTCGAACACGGAAAAGGCCAGACCGTAGGCAAGTCACTGTTCAGAATCAGAGTCAGGAGCGAGCGCGAGGACAGGCTGCCGCTCAAGGAAGCTCTCATAAGGAATCTCAGACGGTTCGATATCCTCCTGGGACTGGCGCTGCCTGCAGACCCCGCTGCCGCCGGAACGGTGTCGAGGCTTGTTGTGGCACTGCTCCTCTTCTACACATTTGTCGGCCCCATATTCATCTGGATATCGGTGAAGAAGCAGAGACCGCTGGACATGATGGCCCACACGGTGGTGATCCAGGTGGAACAGCCTCTGCCGCGGACATAGGGTCTCCCACTCGGGCCGGCATTCGGAAGGGGAGTCTCTTGCTCTTCACTCGTTTGGTCGGCGATCGGACTCGTGCTATGATTGTCGGAAAGCATGCAGACAACTCGGCCGATCTGAATACATCCGACCCCGCAGGAATTCGCTTCTGGTCTGTAGCTCCCATCACAAAGGATGAGGATATCGGATATGGGGCGTGCAGAGGGGAAAGGCCAGGGAATTGCCATCGGTGCTGCGGTCCTGATCGGGAATTTGTGTACTTTCGTGAGAATCATGAGAAGATGGAGTACAAAACATGATAGTTGAGATGAGAACCCGTGCCACTCAGAAGGAGATCGATGCCGTAATCGAACGGGCCACGTCGTTGAACCTGGACGTCCAGCTTAACCTGGGCACCGACAAAACCGTGGTGGCCATACTGGGCAGCAACACAGGCCAGCTTTCCACCGATGCTTTCGGCGTGCTGCCGGGAGTGGAGCGCGTCTCTCGCATCATGAAGCCCTATAAACTGGCTTCCCGGGAATTCAAGCCCAAAGACAGCATCGTCTCCGTCAACGGCATCGATATTGGCGGTAAACGTGTCGTAGTAATGGCTGGACCCTGCGCTGTAGAAAGCGAAAAGCAGCTCATGGACGCAGCCAGGATCATAAAGAAAGCCGGAGCCTCTATCCTTCGAGGCGGTGCCTTCAAGCCAAGAACGTCCCCCTTCAGCTTCCAGGGTCTGGAGAAGGCTGGCCTGGAGCTTCTGGCCCGGGCCAAGCAGCAGATGGGACTGCCGATCGTCACCGAGGTGGTCGAACCCCGCGGTGTGCCGCTTGTCTCCAAGTACGCCGACATCCTCCAGGTGGGCGCTCGCAACATGCAGAACTATGCGCTCCTGACCAAGATCGGCAAGAGCAGACACCCGGTTATTCTCAAGAGGGGCCTGTCAGCCACTATTACAGAATGGTTGACTGCTGCCGACTATCTGCTCGCGGAAGGCAACAATCAGGTGATCCTGTGTGAACGAGGGATTCGGTCGTTCGAGGACAGCATACGGTTCTCTTTGGACATCTCATCTATCCCGGTGCTGAAGAGATTCAGCCATCTGCCGGTGATCGTGGACCCCAGCCATGCTGCGGGACACTACGCCTACGTACCTGCCATAGCCAAGGCGGCCATAGCAGCCGGGGCTGACGGGCTGCTCATCGAGGTGCACCCCAACCCGAAAGAGGCGCTGGTGGACGGCCTCCAGTCCCTGACTCCATCAGACTTCACCAGACTGATGAAAGAGCTGAAGCCGCTGGCGGAATCGGTCGGCAGGTCTATTTAGGCTGGGTCGATTCCCCTGAGGCAACAATAACTCTCAGACATTGATATGACTGCTCCATCAACGCTTCCGCTGTTCCTCCTCTGGGTCATGGGCATATCTGCCAGCGGTGTAATGATGCCCGGGCCGGTTACCGCCGTCGTCATCTCAAAGGGAGTTCAGAGCAAGTGGGCCGGCCTTATGGTAGGCATTGGCCATGGTATCATCGAACTGCCATTGATGGCTCTCATCTACTTCGCAGTCTCTGTCTCCGAGTTTCTGAAGAGCGACGGCGTTCAGATCGGTCTGGGCCTGGCCGGCGGGTTGCTCCTGATCTGGCTGTCCGTGGGTGTGTTCAAGGCAAAACCAGTAGACGTGGACGTGAAGAGCGAGGGCACTCACAAGAACGCCATAATGGCTGGAGTGGCGACCACCACGGCCAGCCCCTACTTCTTCCTCTGGTGGGCTACAGTGGGAGTCACCATCATGACAGGCGCTAAAGCCTTCGGTGGTGGGTGGGTGGCGCTGACAGGAGGCATTCACTGGCTGTTCGATGCCACTTGGCTTCTCATCATCAGCTCTATCGCGTTCTTCATGAGGCGGTTCTTGACAGCCAACATACAACGCGGCATATCAGTAGTCTGTGGCCTCACACTGGTCGGATTCGGGATCTACTTCATCTACAAGAGCATTGTGCTGGCGGTCGCCGGGTGATCCTTCTGAAATAGTGGCGGGTTTCGCTTCCCCACTACAAATGGCTTCCAGGCAGGTTCGGAACCTGCTCTGTGGGTGTCAGGTCTCCCGACCTGACCCGGCGTCGGGTCGGCGACCCGACAGCCACGAAACTCGACCTCGGGGCGCGCAGAGGGGCGAAGCCCCTTGCCGGGCTGTTCGCTGCAAATCTGAAATTCCAAATCCTAAAGGAGGTGCAGGAGGCTTCCTCCTGCCGGGGCTTGGGGTGCCCCCAAAATCCTTTTCTTCCCCCCGAGATCGGGGGACAGGGGTTGAAGAAAAACTAAAGCTTCACCAGCTTGGCTGTGTAGACGTCCGGGATGGCCAGTATCTGCTTGATCTGCACCTCATTCAGAGGCTCATCCAACTCCAGCACCATCAATGCCTGGCCCCTCGGTTTGAGTCGAGCGAGCTGCATGGAACTGACGTTGATGTCCGCGCTGCCGGTCACGTTCCCCACCGCCCCGATGAGTCCTGGGCGATCTCGGTGGTCGCTGAACAGGAAGTAGTCGCCCTTGGGGACTATGTTGATCCAGTAGTTGTTGATCCGGACGATATGCAGTTCGCCGCGCAACACCGTCCCGGCGACAATGGTGGCTCCGGCGCTCGTGGTGACTGACACTGTGATCAGGCTGGCGTAGTTTTCGCAAGCCATGTCTTTGTGCTCAGTGACCCGCAGCCCCCGCCGCTGGGCCACGATATTGGCGTTGACCACGTTTATGCGCTCTTCGCTGATCTCTCCCAGCAACCCGCCGATCACAGCCGCCTTCGCTGCCGTCATGTCGTACTTGGCTATCTCACCCTCGTACTCTATTTCGATGCTGCTCATCTGTCCCTCGGCAAGCTGGGCGATCATCCTGCCCACAGCCGTCGCCACGTTGAGATAGGGGGCCAGGATGGGCATTGTCTCGGCAGAGATGAGCGGGGCATTCACAGCATATCTGACAGGCTGACTCTTGAACACCGAGATTATCTGCCGGGCGGCATCGATGGCCACATTGGTCTGCGCCTCCTGGGTCGAAGCACCCAGGTGGGGTGTGACGATCACCCTCTCATTCTTGAGTAGCGGGCTGTCTTTGGGCGGTTCCTGTGCAAATACGTCCAGGGCGGCCCCGGCCACTTTGCCTTCTTTAATGGCTTGGTCCAGCGCCTGCTCATCAACCAGACCGCCGCGGGCGCAGTTGATGATCCTGACGTTGGGTTTCATCATGGAGAGCTCCTTCGCGCCGATGAGGTTCCTGGACTGCGACGTCAGAGGCACATGCAGAGTAATGAAGTCCGCCTCCTTTATGATCTGCTCCAGGGGCACCAACTCCACCCGCAGATTGCGGGCGTACTCAGGAGAAACAAACGGGTCATATCCCAGGACCCTCATCTGGAATCCCTGCACCCGGCGGGCCACCTCCGACCCTACATTGCCCAAGCCAACGATTCCCAGCGTCTTGTTTCGGACCTCGACCCCCACGAAGCTCTGGCGCTTCCAAGCGCCGTTCTTCAGGCTGTCATGCGCCTGTGGAATGTGTCTGGCCAGGGCCAGCATCAGGGCTATGCTGTGTTCGGCCGCCGCCATGGTGTTGGCTGTGGGGGCATTGACCACTACAATGCCTCTCTGGGTGGCTGCCTCAACATCGATGTTATCGATCCCCACTCCGGCCCGCGCGATGACCTGCAGTTTCTTGCCGGCCTCGATTACCTTGGCCGTCACCTTGGTCTCACTGCGTACCATCAGCCCTTCATACTCGCCGATGATGGAGATAAGTTCCTCGGGCTTCAAGCCCGTCTTTACATCAACCTCGGCATCCTTCTTCAGAATGTCGATTCCCTCTGCGGCTATGGGATCAGCAACCAGTACTTTCATGCAACCTCACCTCTTCTGACTCGGCTTCCGCCGAGTCAACAGGACCAGAATCAAGCCAACGTTCCGGAATCCGATGGAAGATCTTTCAACCCCCTCGAATCCCGCACTCTTGGGGGATTGTGTGTATTCAGAGGGGCTTCGCCCCTCTGCACGCCCCGGCAGGAATCCGGATGCATGGGCAACCTCCTGTGGGCTGCCCACTGTAAGGGTAGCTTGGCCGGACATATCAGGCTTTCGCCCGAGGCAGCGCCTTTTTCAAGGCTGCGATAACCTCGGTCATATCAGCTTCGTTGACCCAGCCCAGGTGTCCGATACGGAATATCTTCCCTTCCAGCTTCTGTTGACCGCCGGACAGCACCACGCCGTACTCTTCCCGCAGAATCTGCAAAAGCTTCTTGGCATCGACACCCTGCGGCGAGTTGATGGCCGTCACGGTGTTGGAGGCGTGGGACTCCTTGGGGAACAGAGTCAACCCCAGCGACTTGGCTCCCTCTCTTGCTGCCTTGGCAACCTTCGCATGACGGGCAAACACATTCTGCAGCCCCTCTTTCTCGATCAGGTCAAGGCCGACCTCCAGGGCATACAGCGTCGAGACTGCCGGAGTCCAGGGCGTCTGTCCCTTCTCATCGAAGATCTTCCTGGCGCGGCCCAGGTCCCAGTACACCTTCGGCATCTTGGCCTTGTCATATGCCTGCCAGGCCCTCTGGCTCATGCTCACCATGGCCATGCCGGGCGGGGTCATCCAGCCCTTCTGAGAGCCGGTGACTACAACATCGCACTGCCAGTCGTCCACCTGAATGTCGATGGAGCCGACGCTGCTGACGCCGTCAACCAGAAGCAGCTTGTCGAAATCCTTGGCAACCTTGGCGATCGATTTGATGTCGTTAGTGACGCCGGTGGAGGTCTCGTTATGGGTTACCATCACGGCCTTGATAGCGGCATCGGCCTTCAGAGCGTTTCGTACGGCATCCGGATCAGCCGCAGTCCCCCAGTCAAAGGAGAGCATCCTGGTCTCAGCGCCATAGGTTCTGGCGATATCGGCAAAACGGTCGCCGAAGGCACCGATGGAGACGCAGAGCACTTTGTCGCCGGGAGAAAGGGTATTGACGACGGCGGCTTCCATGCCGCCCGTACCGGAGCCCGTCAGAATCAGAACATCACCCTTGGTCTGGAAACAGCGCTTCAGTTGCCCAGTTACCTTGCGGATGATGACGCTGAATTCCTTTCCACGGTGGTTGATCATCTGCCTGGATTGCGCCTGGAGCACTTCCTCCGGGCAAGGTGTGGGCCCCGGAATACGTAGTTGCATCCTATGCCTCCATCTTTAACAGAATACAAAAAAGCAGGCCTTTGGCCTGCCTTCTCTTCCAGTCGGACTGTAGAAGACCGGCCATATCGGGTTCAGACTTTACCACTGCCAGCGTTCATGTCTACCATTATACGACAAAACCGTCGTTTTCCAACTTTCACTACCATGCCGGAGGCGACTTTCCAGTCGTTGTCGGCAACTTTCTCGCCGTCAATTTCCACCGCACCCTGAGCGATGAGCCTTCTGGCCTCACCTGTGCCGGCTACCATATGCGTCTCTACGAGCAGTGCGGGCATAGAAACCAGCACCAGTCCGGTTTGAGAATCAGGGGTGCCCTTGACGGCCACCTTGACGTTCCGCTCGGGCATATCGTCAGGAAGCTCCTTTTTCTGCACCTCCCTGGCGAAGCGCTCTCCTCCCTTACGCGCTTCAACGGCACCGTGGAACTGGGTCACGATGTCCAAAGCCAGACGCTTCTTCAAGTCCATGGGGTTCACTGACTGGGCGTCAAGCTGTTGCTTCATTTCCGCCAGCTCTTTGTCAGGAATGTCGGTCAGAAGCTCGAAGTAAAGCATGATCAGGTTGTCCGGTACAGACATCACCTTGCCGTACATGCCATACGGCGGCTCATCAACCGCAATATAGTTGCCAAGGCTCTTGCTCATCTTCTGCACGCCGTCCGTGCCCACCAGCAGCGGCATCAGGAACACCTGCTGCTGGCGTTGCCCCATCATGCCCTGCAGCTCCCGCCCCACCAGACAGTTGAACTTCTGGTCGATGCCTCCGAACTCCACGTCGGAGTTGATGGCTACCGAGTCATATGCCTGGAGCAGCGGGTACAGAAGCTCAGTGATGGCGATGGGCTGGCCACCGGCATAGCGCTTGGCAAAATCTTCGCGGGCCAGGAACTGGGCCACGGTGAACTTGCTGGTCAGCCTGATGATGTCGGCCAGGTTGAACTTCCCGAACCACTCGCTTTGCAACCTGACCTCGGTCTTGTCCTTGTCCACCACCTTGAAGAACTGCAGCAGATAGCTTTCGGCATTGCGCTTGACCTCTTCGGCAGTCAGCATGGGCCGGGTGAGCGACTGGCCGCTGGGGTCGCCGATCTGGGCCGTCCAGTCGCCGACGATGAGCACGACCTGGTGGCCCATTTCCTGGAACTGGCGCAGTTTCCTCAAGCCCACCACATGTCCGAGGTGGATATCGGGACGGCTGGGATCGAATCCCTGCTTCAGCCGCAGCGGCTTACCGGACTCCAGGAGCTTCAACATTTCCTGCTCAATTATGATCTCTGCTACACCCCGCTTCAGCAGCGAAGCCGGTGCTTTGGCCGTCATCTCTCCACCTTCTTCAACATCGAAATTGCCTTTTCCACATCCTGGCTGATCTGGGCCGTCAGCTCCTCCGGACTGGAGAAGCGCTTCTCGGCCCGCAAACGCTCCACCAACTCTATTCTGAGGTCCTCGCCGTAGACTTCACCAGCGAAGCCGATGAGGTAGACTTCCACGGTCCGCTCATTTTTACCAAAGGTGGGCCGCTTGCCTATGTTGGTGACCGAAGGATAGGTATTCTGCCCAATGTAGGCCTTGGTGACATATACGCCATCTGCAGGCAGCGCTTGCCCTCTGGAAAAGGCCAGGTTGGCGGTCGGGTAACCCAGTTGCTTGCCTCGCTCGTCACCATGAACGATCCTGCCGTGCAGCACAAACGGCCTGCCCAGCAGACGGGTTACCTTTGCTATGTCGCCACTAGACAGCGCCCGGCGGATCGAAGTGCTGCTTATCACTTCGCCGTTTATTATCTCCGGTGGAACCACCTCCACCCAGAAATCCATTTCCTTCCCCAGTTTCCGCAAGGCCACCACATCCCCTTCCCTCCCCTTGCCCAGCGCAAAGTCCGGTCCAACCACCAGACCGCGCATCTTGAGGTGCTTCTTCAGCAGGCCGACGAAATCGCGAGCCGAGACCTTGGCCACTTCAAGGTCAAACGAGATCGGCACCACCAGATCGATGCCCAACTGCCGGATCAGCCGGACTCTCTCATCCAAAGTCACCAGTCGAAACAACGGAGTCCTGGGTGACATGACATGCTGCGGATGGCTGCGGAAGGTCACCACTCCGGGGATGCAGTCGACTGATATGGCTTGCCTCTTGAGATAGTTCATGAGGTGCTGGTGGCCCAGGTGAACCCCGTCGAATACACCGATGGTGAGCACAGTATCACGCTGTGGCGTGAACTCCCGGAGCTCCTCCTCAACCTTCATGCGTTCCTCTACCTGGTTTGATTCACCGTCCGCCCCACAGCAGCGGCAATCGGAGTCACCCGTTTCATCAGTTCCTCGAAGTGCTCAAAGGTAAGGGACTGAGCGCCATCCTTCAGAGCTGTGTCCGGAGTGGGATGAACCTCGATCATCAAGCCGTTGGCTCCGGCAGCTACTGAGGCCATGGCCATCGGTGCCACCAGATACCACTTTCCAGTACCGTGACTGGGGTCGGCTATGATGGGAAGATGGCTCAGCTTGTGGACAATGGGAATTGAGCTCACATCCATGGTGTTGCGGGTGTACGTCTCATAGGTTCTGATGCCTCTCTCGCAGAGTATCAGTTGCCGGTTCCCCTGCGCCAGTATGTACTCCGCCGCCAGGAGCCATTCCTGTATGGTGGCCGAAAGCCCTCTCTTGAGCATCACCGGCTTGTCGGCTTGTCCGACCTCGTCAAGGAGAGTGAAATTCTGCATGTTGCGAGCGCCGACCTGCAGGATGTCCGCATACTTGACCACCAGTTCCACGTCTTGCGGCGTGAGAACCTCGGTGATCAAAGGCAAGCCGTTTTCCTGCTTGGCCTCGGCCAGCAGCTTCAGTCCTTCTTCGC
Organism: uncultured Dehalococcoidia bacterium; assembly: GCA_964475375.1. Classification (GTDB taxonomy): domain Bacteria; phylum Chloroflexota; class Dehalococcoidia; order UBA2247; family RBG-13-53-26; genus JAFGCL01. The sequence continues at coordinate 19,483 of CAYYWI010000003.1, read as the reverse complement.
CCAAGCCGCGGAATGAATACGGGGAAGTGCTCGGTTTGAAGGCGCCGCCCCGGAGTATCCTGGCTCCGGCTGCCTTGACCGCCCGCGCCGTGCTCATCACCTGGTCCCGCGTCTCCGCAGCACAGGGACCGGCCATCACCACCAGTTCCTTGCCCCCTATCTTCACCCCGCCGACGTCTATTACCGTGTCCTCCGCCTTGAACTCCCGGCTGGAGAGCTTGAACGGCTTGGAGATGGGCACCACCTCTTCAACACCGGGGACGAGCTCCAGTCTCTCACGCAGATCCGGGATGGTCGAGATAACGCCGACAACACCTATGACAGTGCGTTCCACGCCCGTGGACAAATGCCCCTGCAAGCCCAGGCTGTGCAGGCGATCCATGACGATATCTATCTCTTTGGCCTGTGAACCCGTCTTCATTACCACAATCATGTCTGCTTCCCTCGTCCCCCCTGAAAATCCCTCAGCACCTCAGCGCCCCTGATGTACACATGCTTGATCTCTTCGGCCTTCTTATCCGTGTTGAAAAGAACCATGACCCGGATACACCGCTGCAAGCCTCCGGGAACGGGGATCTCCTGGCTGCACATCAAGGCCGTCTCGGTCCAGCCCAACTGGCGCGCCGCCAGCGCGGGGAACTCTGCGTTGAGATCGGGACTGGTGCTGAAAAACATGCAGGCCACACTCTGCTTGTCCACCTGATTGGCTTCCACGATCCTAGCCAGCAGTTCCCGTGTGGCCAACAGAATATCCTCTTTGGTGTTGGCCGTCGCCACGGTTGCTCCCCTGATTCCTCTACACAACAATAGCCCAATCCTCCGGATGACTTTCTATTATGGCATACCCCACGTTGGGTGTTCAATTTATAGGGTTGGTGACTCCCGGGTAGGCCGAACCAGGGATCACTGCAATGACGGCGCAACCGGTTTGATCGGTCATTATTTGACTTCCTCGTAGACGATATCGTAGGATGCGCATAGCAATGTATAGCCTGATATTGAAAGCCAAGTCTCGGTCAATCAAGAGCTTGGACGTTATAGCAGTTGGTATCCCGGAATGAGCAGCCTTGCGGCCTTTAGAATCGAAAACTGCAGCTTCCCCTCTGAAGAACACAGGGTTGCGGCTGTCCAGGTTGCGGTGTCACTGACGGCGCGAGGACCTGACGGTGCTCCATCCTGTCTGTCTGACGTATCCGCCCACACAATGAAGCTTTCCAAGGCATTGACGACCGCCATCCGTGATCATTGGGCCAACATAGTCGTGCTGCCGGAGATATCAGTGCCGGCCGATTCGCTTCCGGAATTGATGGAGCTTGCCTGGGGGCTTGTCCGCGCGCGTCCTGCAGAAACCGGAGCATGTCTGATCTGCCTCCCTGTTGAGTATCTCCGCTTTTCGCGCTTCAGGAAACTGTTGAGAGATGATCTGTCCAACAACAAGAACCTGGCTTCGGGCGATCGGTCTCTCACCGGACCGGATGGCTGCCAGCGCCTTTTCGCCCTCGTCCCCCCGGCATCGGAATCGACCGCGTTCGTCAATGTCGCTGTCCTGCTGGCCTGCAATCCAGCCATGCCGGATGCTCCGGGTCAGTATTTCTTCCAACCCAAGCGGTATCCATACCCATTGGAGCGACAGCCGGGTCGCGGGAGGTTTCTGCAAGGCCGATTCACCTACGTGCTCCAGATCGGTGATCACAATGTCATGACCAGCATTTGCTACGACCTGATCGCCCAACCTGGAGGAAAGAGCCTCTTCATCAGCGACCTGCTGCAGGATGCCCGAGCCGGGCATGGGGGGATTCACTATCTACTGCTCCCTCAATGCAATAACGAACCGCTCGATTACAACTTCCAGCGCGCTGTCGTGGATCTGTATCACCATGCCCAGGTTGAGACACAGACGATGAGGGTGGTCAGCCCGAATGTGGCTCATATCAATGTGGAGAGCAAAGCGGTGCAGGCCGGGCACAGCTGGCTGGTGACCTGCCCGTTCAAGAGCGAACTCCCGGCATTGGGCCTTTGGGAGAGGACTTTGGCTTCCGTTCTCAAAGATCCAAGCACCGGGGAAATGGTGAGAGATGCACCATCCCTCGGACACTATGCTCAACGCCTCCGGCTTTCTGCTCGAGGGGAATGGCTGCTGTGTTTCTCACTGCCTCCAGCGGAGGATGTGATCAAAAGCGCAGGACCGAATCTGCCCGTCAGACCCCACACCGGCATGGTCTGTGAATGGACGGGCACCGAGTGGCAGCAGAAAGATCAGAGCATGTTCCTGCGAGAGTGCCAACACGCTGAACGGCTGCCGGGACTGCATATCTTAACCGACCTGTCCGATTGGGTTCGGGCTAGCATGGGTGGCAGAAACGCCCATAGCCCCTCGTACGAGGAGTTTGCCGGTCGCAAGGTCTACTTGCCGAAGACCGAGCGCGAGGAGGTGCTCTCTCTGCTCAAAGCTTCAAACGATGTGTGGGTCAGAGGCGCACGCGGCTGCGGCAAAACCGTCTTTGGTTTGGCCGTAGCATTTGAATGGGCGGCAGAGATGAATGGCCGGAGCCTCTTCCTGGATCTGAAGGAACTCGATCTCCACGGCGCTCAATCGTTCGAAAATGCCCGCAGCGACATCGAGTGGTTCGTCCGCACCACGCAGCAGCCGCTGCTACTGATCCTTGACAATGTGCATATCGACCAGCAACTGGCACATCGCCTGCTGAAGCGCACTCAAGCGCTCCGTGCTCAAGGGATGCAGGTACATGTGTTGCTGCTTGGACGTCTTTCCGAACACAGAGTGACTGATCGAAACAGTCTCTACGACGAGGAGTCCCTCAAGATAACGGAACTGAGGGCGACCGAGGAGGCCTTCCGATGCGTAGCCCGAAGGCTTACCCAACGCCTTGGGATAGATCGTGAAGTGGCCTCGGGTTCGGCTCGCCGTTGGGTCAAACAGTGTGGTGGGGACTTGGCGGTATTCGCTACCGCCTTTGACCCCAGGAACCCGGGGACACTGAGCCGCAGTTCAATCACGTCCATGGTGCAGCAGCGCTATCTGATACCGGCGGACAGAGCACCGGGGCAAAGGAAATGCTTCTCCGAGCTCTGCGTTCTTGGCAGCCTGGATCTGGATGCGGAGGACAACGCCATCTGGGGCCAGAGCATCGAAACCCTCCTCCCCGAGTTCACCGCCAATGGCACGGTGCTGCGGGCTCCTATACGAGGCAACAGCCCGAGACTCTACTGTCGGTTGTTCCATCCCAGCCTGGGAGAGCTCATACTGCAAGCTCAGAGTGGCTTTGATGACCGGCAGTTCAGCAGTCTGTGGCTCAGCCACGTCCTCGCAGTCTGCCGACGCTATCCATTCATGGTGGGATTGGTGAACTACCGTCTGGCTTCCGGTGACTACAACGAGCTGATGAGCCATGATCAATGGTCTCAGGCAGTGATGAACGAAGATGGCCTTGTGGAGCGCGCGCTGTGCAATGCGCCGCCCCATACGGCAAGAAGTCTCAAGAGAGGGGATATACCTTGGAGCTGGCAGCGCCTGTGCGCCCTGCAATCAGGCACGGGTTACATTGTGCTTCTCAACAATCTGGTACGTGTACCGCCGAACTACGTGGCGGACTTCCTGAGGTATCTGGACGGCAAGCAAATCAAGGCGGACAATGGAGAGCTTGTCAGCACAGGCATTGTTCACCACCTGCTGGCGCTCGACCAGTTCGCGCAGACGCTGGCGCATTCACCGGCGGCAGCGGTGGCCAACTTCCTGAAGTATCTGGACAGCAGGCAGATCAAGGCGGGCAACGGAGAGCTTGTCAGCACGGGCATCGTTCACCGCCTGCTGGCACTTGACCAGTTCGTACAAGCACTGGCACGTTCCCCGGCGGGGGAGGTGGTCAACTTCCTGAGGTACTTGGATATCAGGCAGATCAAAGCAGACAATGGAGAGTTCATCAGCACGGGCATCGTTCGCCACCTGCTGGCGCTCGACCAGTTCACACAAGCGCTGGCGCGTACGCCGCTGCTCTCCGTGGTCAACTTCCTGAAGTATCTGGACATCAGGCAGATCAAGGCAGACAACGGAGAGTTGGTCAGCACGGGCATCGTTCACCACCTGCTGGCGCTCGACCAGTTCGCACAAACACTGGCACGTTCCCCGGCGGGTGAAGTGGTGGTCAACTTTCTGAAGTATCTGGACATCAGGCAGATCAAGGCGAGCAACGGGGAACTCGCTGGTGCAGGCATCGTTCGCCGCCTCCTGGCAATGGTGGAATTCAATGATCGGCTGGCGCGCATGCCGCCAAACCGCCTGGTCACCTTCCTGGACTATCTGGGCGGAGCGGGCCTGAACAAGGAACTCCAAAATGCGATCGCCGATCTACTGCATCGAGAGCTATTCGTCGCCACGCTGTTTGAGTCGTCACCGAACGATCAGGGAGTGCTGCTCATGTGCCTTTGCCGAATGAATCACAAAGAAGATGCCCGTACCTTGCTGGAGAGAACCTGGGGTCGGCTGGACTTGCCGACCTTCGAGGCTCGTCTGCATAACATTGCCCCCTACAACATCATCGGGCTGGTGCCGGCTATACGGAGATCGAGGCTGCATCTGCCCGAAGAATCGTGGCAAGCGCTGATGAAGTCGATTCACGGGGATTCCTACAAACCTCCGACACCGGACCCCGAGTATCCACAATCCCGGTTGCTGGCGATGTCAGCAGACGAGATTGGCGACTTGCTCACCACCTATCGTCATGACCGCTATAAGTTGAACTGCATCCGCATGAGCTTGATCTCCAATGAGGAGAAATTGAAAGTCTGGACGATAAATCTCTCTCCGGGTGATGCCACTTTCCTTCGTGATATGATTATCCACCGACGCATCGGCATTCCCTCCGATATCTGGGATCTCTTGCAGAACCGCAGTCGTGGTAAATCCATCTAGTCGAGAATAAGCTTATGTCTTTGCCACAAAGGTGCAGGTCCTCTGGAAGCAGAATCAGCAAAGATTCAAAGAAAGAGGTTGGACCGAAGAATGAAACCAGAAACACGTTCAGCAGATGAAATGGTAAGACTCCTCAAGGCGGACAAGGAGTTGGTGGACAAGATGAAGGCAGACCCTATTCCCGTGCTTGAGAAGATACGAGATGAAGCCAAGGAGAATACCCAGCCCTGGACCGATGACTTGATGCTCTACCGTATCGCCGTCTGTGTGCTCGGCATCCTGGCGCTGGTTGCGGCCATTGGCTCTGTTGTGCTTGTGGCCATAGACAAAGCTACCCCCGAGGTATTGGTAGCTTTGGGCTCGGCTTCTGTGGGCGCTCTGGTTGGCCTGTTCGCTCCCTCTCCAGTGCGCAGGTAGCCGCCTCGGCAAGTCTAAGCCGCTGAAACTGCATAGCATGTCTTGGGTATCTCACAGCGTCTGTTTGACAGTAAACAACGCTGAATGCTAAATTTTAGGTTGGTTTGTTGTACACAAATCTCTATTTGTATCGACCACCTAAAGGAGGACGTCGTTTATGGAGTTGATCGTCTGTGTAAAGCAAGTACCCGATCCGGAAGCACCTCCCGCCAGTTTCAAAGTTGATGCCGCCACTAACAAGGTTGTTCCCCCGCCCGGAGTCGCCCCCGTAGTCAGCACCTTCGACGAGACCGCTGTGGAAGCAGCCCTCAAGGTCAAGGATGCCAAAGCGGGCAGCAAGGTGACCGTCCTCAGCTTGGGCAACAACCTGGTAAGGGACGTCGTCAAGAAGCCCTTGGCCATGGGCGCTGACACGCTGGTCCTTCTGGAAGACCCAGCCTACGAGGATGGCGATAGCTTCTCCACCGCCACCGCCCTGGCTGCGGCCATCAAGAAGATCGGCAAATTCGACATCATCTTCTGCGGACGCCAGGCCGCTGACTGGGACGCCGGTCAGGTTGGCCTCGGCATAGCTGAGATACTGGGATTGCCCTGCATCACCCTGGCCAAGAAGGTCACGGTCATGGACGGCAAGGTGCAGGTCGAGAGAGTGGTTGCCGACGGCTTTGAAGTCGTCGAAGCTCCGCTGCCTTGTCTTATCACAGTCACCAACGAACTCGGTGAGCCTCGCTATGCGCCGCTCAAGGGCATCATGAAGGCCGCCAAGATCCAGCCCACTATCTGGAAGCCGGCCGATGTCGGCCTCGATCCCGCCAAGATCGGCGCCAAGGGCAGACGAACCAAGCTGGTCAAGCTCTTCCAGCCGGTCAAAGAGGGCAAGTGCGAAATCGTCGAGGGCGAGAATGTAGCCGATGCTGCTGCCAAGCTGGCCGCCCGCCTGAGAGAGGCCAAGGTCCTGTAGGAAGAGGAGTCGGCAGAAAGCGTCGAGGGCAGGAGACTTACAGGAATGCCGTGCGGAATGCAAATCGATCAGTTGATAGCCAGGATGAAGGCTAGCGGAGCGCCTGGCTCGGCAGAGGCCGAGAAGATCCTCGACCAGCTTACCTGTGCTGACGTGCCGGAACCTGCAGAGGCTGAAGGACAGACACCAACCGAGGAAAGTGGTTCAGAGAGGATAACGACTTAAGGAGGAACGAATGGCAGACAACAAAGGCGTACTAGTTGTTGGAGATATCGTCGAGGGTAAACTCGCCGCCATTACCGCAGAAATGCTTGGCGCTGGCAAGAAACTGGCCGACAAGCTGGGTGAGCCGCTCTGCGCCGCTCTACTGGGCAGTGGCATCAAGGGTTTGGCCGCCGAGGCCATCGCTTTCGGGGCCAGCAAGGTGTTCGTGGTTGATGACGCCAATCTGAAGGATTACCAGAGCGATGCTTATGTCACGGCCGCAGAGAACGTGATCAAGCAGGCCAATCCCCGGATCGTCCTGTTCGGCCAGAGCACCATGGGCCGCGACCTGGCCCCAAGGCTGGCCTTCCGGTTCAACACGGCCATTTCGATGGACTGCGTTGACCTGGATGTCGATGCCAACAAGCTGCTCGTCCAGACCAGGCCGGTCTACGGTGGCAATGCCAGAGCCATCTTCACCACCGAAGCCCTGCCGCAGATGGCTACCGTCCGCGCAAAGGCCATGACTGCTCTCCCGCGCGATGCCGCGAAGACGGGTGAAGTGGTTGATGTGCCGTCCGGCATTGATGCGGCCAAGATCAAGACCAAGTTTGTGAAGAAGGTCAAGGAAGAGGTCGCTGGTGTGAAGCTGGAGGATGCTCCGGCGGTCATCGCTGGCGGTCGCGGCATCGGAAGCCCCGAGGGCTTCAAGCAGCTCGAAGAGCTGGCGAAGCTGTTCAAGGGTGCTGTTGGCGCCACCAGACCCGCAGTGGACAATGGCTGGGTGCCCGCCAGCATCCAGGTCGGTTTGACCGGCAAGATCGTGGCTCCCGAACTATACATCGCAATCGCACTCTCCGGCTCCAGCCAGCACATGGCCGGCTGCTCCGGATCGAAGACCATCGTCGCCATCAACAAAGACCCCGAGTCCAACATCTTCCGAGAGGCTCGATTCGGGATCGTCGGCGACTGGAAGCAGGCTCTGCCGGCCTTCACTGCGAAGGTCAAGGAACTGCTGAAGGAATAGCTCGAGAATCAAACTCGTTGCTTCAAGGGGCCACGCGAAAGCATGGCCCCTTCTCTTTTCCCAACGGACGGGGCTTGGGGGCTGCGCCTCACCTCTCTGTCCCCTGCCATCGAGGAAGATGGAGTGGCATAACGGTGCAGCGGAACGCTGCCGGGGGTCTGGGGGTGTCCCTCAGATTCCCCTCTTATCTCCATCCCCAGTGGGGGGATGAAGGGGGTGAACGGCAGAGCCTGGAGACAACGCCATGTTACCACCGGGCCGAAGGATGGTGCCTCCCGAGGGCGAAGCACCAGCTTCGCCCCTACGGAGACCGGGTTTTGTCCTCGGGACAGGAAGGTACGCGGTTGAAGACGAGTCCTGCCTAAGTCTGCTGCAACAAGCGGGGCATCAAGGGCTGCTGGGAGTGCGATGAGTTCAAGACCTGCCGGAAGCTGGACTTTCTGAAGCCGATCCACGGCCAACGTCAAGAACCTGCGGAAGCTGAAGAAACAGGGTACCGAAGCCTTCGTGGCCGGAACGCGCTACTGGTAGGGTCTCGCAGTGCCGATTGAACAAATAGGGCGGTCAGTTTGATGCCGATCGCCCTCCGAATAACTAGGCCTTCTCTTTTTCCTTCTCTTCGGCCCGCGCGTCTATGATCTTCTGGGCCTGGAAGGACGGCACCTCTTCGTAGTGATCGAAATCCATGGTGTAGGTGCCCCTGCCCTGAGTCAGCGACCTCAGATCCACAGCGTATTTCTGCACTTCCGCCAGAGGTGCCTGCGCATCAATTACCTGCAGGCCGCCCTCCTGGATCATGCCCATCACTCTGGCACGCTTGGTATTCAGGTCGGAGATGATGTCACCGGTGAAGGTTTCCGGCACCATGACTTTGAGTTTCATTATGGGTTCGAGCAGGACGGTGAATCCCTGCGAAAGGGCTTTCTTCAGCGCCATCGATGAGGCAATCTTGAAGGACATTTCCGAAGAGTCCACGGGGTGGGCGCTGCCATCGTACAGAGTGACCCTGACATCGACGATCGGGTAACGGGCCAGGACGCCCTCATGCCGCGCTTCCATAACGCCCTTCTCCACAGCCGGGATGAAGTTCCGGGGCACTGCGCCACCCACGACCTGGTCAGCGAACTCGAAACCGGTGCCCCGCGGCAGCGGCTCCACCCGGATCAGAACATGCCCGTATTGTCCGTGACCACCGGTCTGCTTCTTGTGCTTGTGCTCAGCCTCGACCTTCGCCGTGATGGTCTCTCTGTAGGGAACCTTGGGGATTTCCAGCTTGACCCCCACGCCGAACTTGCGCTGCATCCTCTCGGCCACCACGTCGACATGCGTGTCTCCCATCCCCATCAGCACGGTTTCAGCGGTATCCGTGTCCTTTCGAATGCGGAGGGTGGGGTCTTCTTCCGCCAGCCTGGGCAGCACAGTGCCCAGCTTGTCCACGTCTGTCTTGGTCTTGGGATGCAGAGCCACGCTGTATATCGGCTCCGGGAAAACGATAGACGGCAACTTGACCGCATGCTCTTTGACTGACAGAGTGTCTCCGGTAACGGTTGCCGCCAGCTTGCCCACCGCGCCGATGTCTCCGGCGATAACCTTGGGAACAGCCTCCTGGGTCTTGCCTTTGAACATGAAGAGCTGACCGATACGCTCAAGCTGCGCCTTGGTGCTGTTCCACACCTGGGAGTTGCTGCTGATGGTGCCGGAGTAGACCCGGAAATGGGTCACTTTGCCTACATACGGATCAGCGCTGGTCATGAACACCAGAGCAGCCAGAGAGGCGTTCTCATCGGCCTTCAGGGACTCGGCCTGGTTGCTGGCGTTGGTCGCTTCCGCTGGCGGGACTTCCTGCGGCGATGGCAGGAGCTTGCAGATCGCATCAAGCAGACCGTTGGTGCCCAGGTTCTGCAGCGCCGAGCCGGTCAGGATGGGGACTATCTTCCCTGCCTTCACTCCCTGAATCAGAACTCGGCTCAGTTCCTCGGCTGCTATCTCCTGTCCATCCAGGTACTTGAGGGTGAGCTCATCATCCATCTCCGCCACTGCCTCAACCATCTTCTCCCTTAAAGCCTTGGCCTGAGCCTCAACCGAAGCTGGGATGGCTTCCTCCTTCTTCTCCTTCTTGTAAGCCTTCATTGCCAGAAGGTCCACAACACCCTCAAAGGTGGAATGAGCCCCTATGGGCATGGCCAGGGGCACGCAATGTCGGCCAAACCTCTTCTGGATCTGCTCCACCACCTTGCTGAAATCAGCGTTCTCTCTGTCCATCTTGTTGATGAAAATGATGCGGGAGAGTGCCCTGCCATCGGCCAGCTTCCACATCATCTCGGTGCCCACTTCGATTCCTGACGCTGCACAGATGGCGATCACTGCCGCATCAGCTACTGCCACCCCGGCCACCGCCCCGGACACGAAGTCGGCATAGCCGGGAGCATCCAGAATATTGATCTTATTGCCATCCCACTCGCAAGGGAGTACGGAAAGGTTGATACTGATCTTGCGCTTGATCTCGTCCGGATCAAAGTCAGACGTGCTGCTGCCGTCGTCAACCCGGCCCAGGCGCGGGATGGCCCCAGACGTGAACAGCATCGCCTCCGACAGCGAGGTCTTACCTGCTCCACAGTGTGAGAGCAGGACCACGTTGCGTATGTGGTCAGTGCTGTAGCTCTGCATTAAACCATCCCCCTTTCACAGGTTCTACAATCTATATATAGGGCCAACGCGAACCATCACAGTATAATCCAAAACCAAACCAAAAGTGAAGGAGGCAGCGCTGGCGCAATTGCCTTCTGCCTCAGCGCTAATGTATAATGACAGTCCGACTTCTTTCATAGCCATGTTTGAACAAAGTATCCCCGGCAGCAGCCCTCGGCCAACCAGTGTTGGCCCATCTGCGAAGTTATCCTCCACAGGTAAGAGTCTGGTCAGCATCCAAGACCTTCAGGCGATGGCCAAGACTTTGCGCCGCCACATCATTGAAATGACTTCCATCGCAGGCAGCGGCCATCCCGGCGGCTCCCTTTCATCTGTTGAGATTGTCACAGCTATCTACTTCCGTGTCCTCCGGCACCGGCCTTCGGAGCCTGATTGGCCGGATCGCGATCGCTTCATCCTGAGCAAGGGCCATGCTGCACCGCTTCTCTATGCTGTCCTGGCCGAGTCGGGCTACCTCGCTGGTGATGAGCTGTGCACTCTGAGGAAGATCGACAGCCGCTTGCAGGGGCATCCCGACAGGACCTGCACTCCCGGTGTGGAAGCCACGTGCGGATCTCTGGGCCAGGGTTTGTCCTTTGGCGTCGGCGTTGCCTTGGCTGGGCGTCTGGATGCCAAAAGCTACCGGGTATATGTCTTGATGGGCGATGGTGAGTGCGATGAGGGTCAGGTCTGGGAAGCGGCTATGGCCGCTGCTCACTTCAAGCTGGACAACCTCGTTGGCATCGTCGATCACAACGGATTACAGATCGACGGTTGGAACAGGGACGTTATGAATCTCGAACCGCTGCCCGACAAGTGGCGCGCGTTCGGCTGGAACATCATCGAAGTCGATGGCCATGACCTGTCTCAATTGCTCGCGGCTTATGAGCAGGCGGAGCGTGTCAAGGGACAGCCGACCATGATCATTGCGCACACCGTCAAAGGCAAGGGCGTCAGCTTCATGGAGAACAACGTGGATTTCCACGGCAAGGCTCCAAACCGTGAGGAAACTGAGCGGGCGCTGCGGGAGTTGGCGTAGTGGGTAACGTGAAGGAAGCGCCGGCTGCTACCAGAGACGCCTACGGCAAGGCGCTCGTCGTCTTGGGGCGAGAGAACCCGAACATCGTTGTCCTGGATGCGGACCTTTCCAAGTCAACCATGACCCTTCACTTTGCCAAGGAGTTCCCCAATCGCTTTTTCGACTGCGGCATTGCGGAGCAGAACATGATCGGGATTGCGGCCGGGCTGGCGGCTTCTGGCAAGATCGCCTTTGCCAGCACCTTTGCCGTTTTTGCTACCGGACGATGCTTCGACCAACTGCGCATGTCCGTCTCCCAGCCCCGGCTGGATGTGAAGGTGGTGGCCACGCATGGCGGCATCAGCGTTGGTGAGGATGGCCTCTCGCATCACGCTATCGAGGATGTGGCATTGGCCTGCTCGCTGCCCGGTTTCAATGTGATTGTACCAGCCGATGCCGAAGAGACGACTCAGGCGATCAGAGTGGTGGCAACCACTCCCGGTCCTTTCTACGTGCGCCTGGGACGGCCGAAGGTGCCGCGGGTGTCCAAGGACGGGTACCAGTTTGTTCTGGGCAAAGCGGCGCGCTTGAGAGATGGATCTGATCTCACTATCATCGCCAACGGGATCATGGTGGCACCGGCCCTGGAGGCGGCGGAGAACCTGGCGAAACAGGGGATCGATTGCCGGGTGCTGAACATGGCCACCGTCAAGCCTTTGGATGCCGACGCTGTTGTGAAGGCAGCCACCGAGACCGGCGCTATCGTGACCGCGGAGGAGCACCTGGAGCACGGCGGGCTGGGGGCGAGGGTGGCTCAGGTGGTGGCTCAACATCACCCCGTGCCTGTCTCATTCGTGGCCATCAAGGACATGTACGCCCAGTCGGGCACGCCTGCTGAACTGCTGAAGCGCTATGGTCTGACTGCAGCCGACATCGAGAAAGCGGTAAAGGCCACGGTTCTCAGGAAGAAAGCTTAGCCCTCCTCAGAAGTTGCGCATCTCCCCTCCCTCGCATTTTCACCAACGTTTCTGATCCTGTCCTGTCTCCTTCTGGTTCAGATATTTGTGGCTTTGTGCTACGCTATCAGATCAGCACCAGGAGGGTTACGTTGGCGTTATCTGGAGAGGTGCAGGAGGGATCTCCTGCCGGGGTTTTGGGGTGTCCCCAGGTAGTCTGGGGTCATGAACACGCGATAGCTAATGCCGGCCTGCATAACTGGAACTGAGTAGTGAGGGAAGTCACCCTTGGAGTTGAGTCTCATAATCGTCTTGCTCGTAACCGGAATCGTCGTTGGCCTAGGCCAGGGGCTTCTGGGTGTCGGCGGCGCTTTCATCATGGTTCCGGTGATGGTGGCGGTGTTCGGTCATCTGGGCTGGGACGTGGACATCACAGTGAAGACAGCCTTCGGCACCAGCCTGCTGGTCATCTTCCCGGCTGCCGTAGCGACCACTTTTGCCTATCAGCGGAGAGGGATGATCTGGTGGAAGGCGGCTATCGTGATCGGTATCGCCGGTGCCGCAGGTGCTCTGCTGGGCTCCACGCTCACCACGCAGGTCATCGGCGGCGAGGTCATGAAGATCGTCTTCGGCGTGATGGTCATCCTGGCCAGTGTCCGACTTCTGACGGCAAAGCCGGTCGAGTCTCATGAAGTCCCCAGGGAGAGGCCGCTCTTCTGGGGTATCTTCGGTTTTTTCCTGGGCATGTTCAGCGGTCTCCTCGGTGTGGGTGGAGGCATCCTGATGGTGCCGGTGATGACCACGGTGCTCCGATTCAGGATGCACCAGGCGGTGGCCACCTCGGCCGCGGTGATGGTCTTTACCAGCGCTGCAGGGGCGCTGGGCTATTTCATCAACGGCCTGCATGTTGCGGGGTCGCCGGGCGGCTCTCTGGGCTACTTCAATCTGACGGCCTGGCTCTGTCTGACGCCGACCAGTATCGCCATGACCCAGGTCGGCACCTGGGCGGCTCACCGTCTCTCAGCCAGGGTGTTGAGGATAGTCTTTGTTATCGTGATGCTGGTGGTGGGGCTGAGGATGGTGGGGGCATTCTAGAAATCACGAGCTGTGAGCTCATAGCTCGTGGCTCGGGAGTGCCATGAAAGAACTAGCGTTTCTTCTTGCTGAAGCGCTCCCACTCGCTGTAGATGCACCCGCAGTACTTCTGCCGGTAGAGGTCAAGCTCCTGACTTATCCTCCGGCTGTCGCTGTAGCATGGCCTCATGTCTTCGGAAATGAACCGCAGCCCCGCTTTCGCGGCAATCTCTTCGCCGATCTCCTTGAGAAGCTCCTGGTTCTGGTAAGGGCTGATCAGCAGCGTGGTGGTGAAGGCTTCAAACCCTCGCTCTTTTGCGGCTGCTGCCGTGGCCGTGAGGCGCAGGCGGAAGCAATACCGGCAGCGTTCGTTCTGATGCTCATGGCCGACAACCGCCCGGAAGTAGTTGATGACGTCGTAGCCCTCGGAGATGATGAGGGGGATGTTGTTCCTCTTGAGAAAATCCTGAAGCGTCTGGAGCCTCTTCTGATGTTCGGTGAAGGAATGGATGTTGGGGTTGTACCAGAATGCGGTCACCTCGAAGCCCTCCTGACGCCAGTGCTCAAAGCATCCGGAGGCGCAGGGTCCGCAGCAGGTGTGTACAAGCAGAGAAGCCATGATTAGAGAAGCTGTCCTTGAGATGACTGGGGAGACTGTTTGTTCCTGTACTTCAAACCCAGGTGCTCGTATGCCAGGCGTGTGGCCACCCGGCCGCGCGGTGTCCGCTCCAGGAATCCCAACTGGAGAAGATACGGCTCATAGACGTCCATGATGGTATCCGCTTCCTCGCTGATGGATGCGGCGATAGTGTCCAGTCCAACGGGTCCGCCGTCGAACTTCTCCACGATGGTGCGCAAGACCTGGTGGTCCACCTGGTCCAGGCCGATCTTGTCCACTTCCAGCTTGGCCAGCGCATCTACAGCTACCGCCTTGGTGATCACGCCCTTGGCCTTGACCTGGGCATAGTCTCTGACCCGCCGCAGCAGTCGATTGGCTACCCTCGGTGTCCCGCGGGCGCGGCAGGCGATTTCCTTCACACCGCCATCCTCGGCCTGCACCTTCAGGATCGAGGCGGAGCGCTGAACTATGGTCTCCATGGCCTGCTGGTCGTAGAAATCCAGCCGGTAGATGGAGCCGAACCTGTCCCTGAGCGGGGAGCTGAGCATGGCGAACCGCGTGGTGGCCCCGACCAGTGTGAAGCGCTGCAGGTGCAGGCGCAGGCTCTTGGCTCCCGGCCCTTTACCGATCACGATGTCCAGGGCAAAGTCCTCCATCGCGGGGTACAGTACCTCCTCCACGACTCTGGGGAGCCGGTGGATCTCGTCGATGAACAGGAGGTCGCCTTCGTGGAGGTTGGTGATTATGGCCGCCAGGTCACCGGGACGCTCGATTGCCGGGCCTGAGGTGATTCGAATGCTGGACCCTAATTCTGCGGCGATGATGTGCGCCAAGGTCGTCTTGCCGAGGCCTGGCGGTCCGTAGATGAGAACGTGGTCGAGCGCTTCCTTCCTGGCTTTGGTGGCCTCGATGGCGATCTTGACGTTCTCTTTGACCTTGTCCTGTCCAATGTACTCAGAAAGACGCTTGGGACGCAGGCTCTTGTCCTGCCCCGTATCGTCTTCCCTGGGCTTGCCGGAGATTATCCGTTCCTCTTTGTTCTCAGCCATCTGGCCCACTATTATAGCGTGTTTTGAGAGCGAGTGGGTATGATACATCGACAGCCGGGGTTGCAGGCAATGGGTTTTGTCGCTATATTCTCATAAGTTATGATGCCGCAATGTGTTCTGCTACAGGACATGATATGCAGAGGAGTTCAAAAAATGAAACGAAGAAGACTTGTTCTGATCGTAGTTGCCTTTCTATTGCTGGCGGCCGTAGTGGCGGTCATTGCCTGGGCATGGCCCAATAATCGTTCCGGCGAAATCAGTGTTGAACAGGCCACAAATCTTCTGAATCGTGCAGTGGGATACGCTCAGTCACATGACCTCGATGGTCTCTGCAAGCTGGGCAGTTCGACCGGGATGTGCGAGCCGCAGTGGAGGGCTGCAGGTGAATGGGCAGGGGTTCCTGCCGAGCCTCCGGAAATCGTGGACACATATCTGCTCCCTGGCAGGAAGTTCAAGAATGGAATGAATCAGTTGGGCGGCCGAGTATTGGTCTTGTCGGGGATCGATGGCCTGGGAAAACCGTATCGAACGGAAATGCTGGTCTTTGGCGGAGGGTGGCCGAGTGGCTTGAAGGCAGCGAACGTGATCTACTGGTGCGGCGCCAGCCTGCCAAGGTTTAACGATGACGGATCAATATCAACGGGCGGCGACAGGGGATAGTGAGCCTGGGCTTAACAGCAGGATTCTTACGGGATCGGCCTGACCATGATGGTCTCTTCTCGATCAGGGCCTACCGAGATGATGCTGATGGGGCTGCCCATCAGTTCCTCAAGCCTCTTCACGTATGACTTGGCCAGCGGCGGCAGGTCATCGTACCGGCGAACATGGCTGGTGGCGCACTGCCAGCCGGGCACTTCCTCATAGATCGGCTGGCACTTTTCGAGGGTGGCTATGCTGCTGGGGAACCGATCGGTAGTCGTGTTGCTGTCTACCCTGTACCGGGTGCATATCTTGATGGAAGAGAAGTGATCCAGCACATCGAGTCGGGTGAGCGCCAGGCCGGTGAAGCCGTTGATACGGGTGCTGAACCGTGTTGCCACGGCATCGAACCAGCCGCAGCGGCGGGGCCGCCCGGTGGTGGCTCCGTATTCATGGGCTATCTTCCGGATCCTCTCCCCGGTCTCATCATTCAACTCCGTGGGGAAGGGTCCGGCACCCACTCTGGTGGTGTAGGCCTTTACCACGCCCAGCACGTAGTCGATCCTGTTGGGGCTGAGGCCGAGTCCGGAAAAGGCTCCGGCAGCGATGACTGAAGATGACGTGACATAAGGGTACGTGCCGAAATCAACATCGAGCAGCGTGCCCTGTGCTCCTTCCAGCAGCACCAACTCCTTCTTCTCCATGGCTTCCGCCACCATCGGCTCCGTCTCGCGCACCATGGGAACCAGTCTTTCAGCATAGCGGCAGCAATCATCATAGACCTGGTCAAGTGACAACGGCGGAGCACCGTATACCTTGGTCAGGATAGCGTTCTTCTGGTTGAGAACAAAGGCGAGTCGATGGCGCAGTCCTTCCAAGTCGGTGAGGTCCCCGGCGCGAATTCCCAGCCGGCCCACCTTGTCCATATAGGCCGGTCCCACTCCGCTCCGGGTGGTGCCCAGCGCTTTAGCACCCTTGGCCTCTTCCTCAAGCTTGTCCAGGAGAATGTGGTAGGGCATGATCAGGTGGGCCCGAGCGCTTATGAAGAGGCGGGAGGTGTCTATGCCCTTGCCGGTGAGCTGGTCCAGTTCGTCCAGGAGTACTGTAGGTGAGACCACTACGCCGTTGCCTATGATACAGACGGTGTGAGGATAGCAGATGCCGGAGGGCACCAGATGCAGGCTGAACTTACCGTAAGGGTTGTGTACGGTGTGTCCGGCGTTCGGCCCGCCGGAGAAGCGGACCACCATGCTGGCTTTCTCCGCAAGCATGTCGATGATCTTGCCTTTGCCTTCGTCGCCCCACTGTGCCCCTATGATCACAACTACTGACATCAGAATTCGCTTGTCTCGTTTAATACGCGCCAAAACAGCCCTTCAGGGCTGAAGCCACCTACAATAGTAGAACAAGCTTGCGTTGCTGGCAAGTCTGATCTGAATCACGTTTGAAGGGATTGGTTGTGAGGTTGCCAGCCGAGGATTTCCTGGTTTCAGCCGCCGCCAGATTTTTGGAGACGTGGGGTGGATCAAGCGAAGCGGATCCGCCATGGATTGAATAACAGGGGTTGTTTATCAGGGTTACAGCGGGAGATGAGCGCCACGATCCAACCCTGGCTAGGTCTTCTCAGTTCTCTGGACGTGGACCAGCCGCTGGATCACAGTGACGAAGGCGAGCGCAGTTATGATGCCCAGCATGACAGGTATCGCCATGTTGATCCACTGCCCGATCATGAGTCCAATTGACATAACGATGACTCTTTCGGCTCTGGTGAATATCCCAACCTCACACTTGACTCCCAGCCCTTCGGCTCTGGCTCTGAGGTAGCTGACCATGACGGAGCCGGTGAAGGTGGCGTACGCCAGGATGGATTCCCAGGTGCCTCCGTGATACGCATAGTAGGCCAGGATTCCTGCGATTACAGCCGCTTCAGAGAGGCGGTCCAGCGTTGAATCCAGGAAAGCTCCGAAACGGGTGGCTTTACCGGTAGCCCGTGCCAGAGGACCATCGAGTAGATCGAAAGCTCCGCTCAGGAGTACCACCAGCCCAGCGGCAAGGAAGAACTCTCTGGCAACCAGCACGGCGGCGGCTATGCTCACCAGAAAACCCACCACCGTCAGTGTGTTTGGGGTAACTCCCGTTTTTGAAAGCGCCTTGGCCACCGGCGTGGTGAAACGCTCGGCCAGCCTATGGCGCAAGTCAGGAAGATCGCTCAATTCTTCTTACTTAACAACTCTTGGTAGAAATCCAGCGTCCTCTGGGTGATATTGAGCCAACTGAGCGCTTCTGCTTTGGCCCTGCCTCTGGCGGCCATCTCGTCTCGCTGGCTTTTGTTTTCAGCCAGGGAAACCAGCGCCTCTGCCAGGGCTTTTTCATCTTTGGGTTTGACCAGCACCCCTTCGACACCGTTGCTCATTACGCTGGCATAGCCCTCTATGTTGGAGGCAACGATAGGCTTGCCCGCAGCCATGGCCTCCAGCAGGATGAGACCAAAACTCTCCTGCCCTACTGCCGGTATGCAGAAGATGTCGGCGGTATGGTAGTAACGCGGCAAGTCGGCATATGGAACGTGGCCGGTGAAGATGACATCCTCCAGCTTCACTGCCTTGACCCATCTTTCATACTCACGTCTTGATTTGTCGCCGGGACCAACCAGGATGAGTCTTGATGGAGGGATGTCTTTCTTGATTCGCCTGTAAGCCCGGAGCAGATACGTCGCGCCTTTGCGTTTCTCCAGGCGGCTGACGAAGAGTATGTTGAGCTTGCCATCGCAGAACCGTTCAATGGGAGCGACCTTTGTTGCGAATCGCTCCAGATCGACGCCGTGAGGAATGACGCGGTAATCGCCGGGAAAGTACCTCGAAACGAACTTGTAGGCCGGCTGAGAAACGGCAATTCTACCATCGAATTTGTTGTAGAAGTTCATCAGGATCGGCTTCCACATTGTGTAGCCGAGTGAGCGTCGATAGTAGGCGTGGAAGGTGGCTACGTTGACCGAACGGGAATAGGGCAACACCATCCATGGCAGCGAAGGGAACAGGGGTTCGTGGAAGTGGAGTATTTCAAACTTTTCCTCATCAAGAATGGCCTTGACTTTTGGCATCAGCCAGAGAGACAGGGTAAGCCGGGCCACGGAGCCGTTGGATGGATAGGGGATTGTATTTCCCAGGGGGATGATGGAGGGGTCCCTGGATATTGCCTGGGTGTTGGAGCAAGGAGTCAGGATCTTGACTCTGTGCCCCATGGCGGCCATAGTCCTGGCCAGATTTGAGATATGAGTATTTACCCCACCGGGGTGGGCATAATCATAGGGGGAGACCAATCCAATATTCATGGGCCTGACAGAGAAAGCTGTTGTATTTTGCTCATTTCTGCGCCGGCAGGGTTTCGTTGTTTGTCCCGGAGATGAAGTCCCCCAGATTCCGCCTTGCCTCGTCGTCGGAGAACTGGATCGGCGGTGATTTCATGAACATGGAGCATGGAGCCACCAGCGATCCTTTGAGCCCCCTTTCCAGGCCCAGTTTGCAGCACCTTATGGCATCGATGACTATGCCGGCCGAATTGGGGCTATCCCATACTTCCAGCTTGCATTCCAGGTTAAGGGGCACGTTGCCGAAAGTGGTTCCCTCCATGCGAATGTAGCACCACTTGCGGTCGGTCAGCCACGGAACATAGTCACTTGGCCCTACATGGATATTTTCCGGGTCAAGCTGGTATTCGAGCTGTGAAGTAACGGCATTGGTCTTGGAGATCTTCTTGGACTCCAGACGCTCCCGCTCCAGCATGTTGTAGAAGTCGGTATTGCCTCCGAAGTTCAACTGATAGGTCCGCTCCAGTTTGACGCCCTGCTCGCGGAACAGCCTGGTGAGCACGCGATGGGTGATAGTAGCGCCCACCTGGGACT
>CAYYWI010000002.1:34323-73071 GCA_964475375.1 uncultured Dehalococcoidia bacterium | reverse complement strand
CGAAAAAGTCCGCTGAAAAGAACTTTGCAGGTCAAACTGCGGAAGTTGGGCTAGGAGAATAGGCATCGCGCTCAAGTCGGCGCCAAACGGAGACTGCCCGCCCTACTTGAGCATCCCCGCAATCTTCTCCGCCAGCCCATCCAGTGGCGGCGTCTGACTCTCGCCCTTGCTGCGCCACTTGAGCTCGGCGCTCTGCGACTTGAGCGTGCGCTGGCTGATCACCACTCGCAGTGGAATCCCCAGCAGGTCGGCATCGTTGAACCGGACGCCCGCCGACTCGGTCCGGTCATCGAACAGGACTTCGACACCCTTCGCCCGCAGATCGGCGTCCAGTTTCTCCGAGGCAGCCACCACGTCAGGCTTATCCATCCCCAGCCCGCAGAGGTAGACCTGGTACGGGGCCAGAGACAGCGGCCAGACAATGCCCTTGTCATCGTGGTTCCTCTCGATCACCGTCGCCAGCAGGCGGCCGATGCCTATGCCATAGCTACCCATGACGATGGGCTTCTGCTCGCCATTCTGATCCAGGAAAGAGGCCCCCATCTTCCCGCTGAACACCGTGCCCAGCTTGAAGATGTGCCCCACCTCGATGCCCCGCGTGATGGACAGGCTCTGCCCGCACTTCGGGCAGCCCCGGCCGGCCTGCGCCGAGGCGATGTCCAACATCAGGTCAACCTTGAAGTCGCGGGGGTAGTTGAGGTTCTTCACATGATAGTCGGGCCGATTGGCCCCGGCCACGAAGTTGATGCCCTCGGTCACCGAGTCATCGGCTACGGTTTTGATGCCGGACAGGCCCAGCGGAGAAGCCGACCCGGCCACGAGTCCGGCGCCGGTCACTTCACCTTCCGTCGCCAACCGCAGTTCGGTGCACTTCAGAGCATTCTTCAGTTTGATCTCGTTGACCTCCAGGTCGCCCCGGATGGCCACAAAAACAATCCCGCCATCGGCGGCATAGAACACAGCCTTGAGGGTCCGGCTCTTGGGAACGTGCAGGAATCCGGACACTTCCTCAATGGACTTCATACCCGGAGTGGACACCTCTTCCACAGGGAGCGAGGACTCGCGGGGGACCTCCGGCTTGACGCTCTGCGCCTTCTCCAGATTGGCGGCATACTTGCAGTTGCCGCAGTAGATGATCTGGTCCTCGCCGGTATCGGTGATAGCCATGAACTCATGGGAATCCTTGCCGCCGATGGCCCCGCTGTCCGCCTCGACCATCATGGTCGGCAGGCCGCACCTGTCGTAGATCCTCTGGTAGGCCCCCTTCACCTTCTGATAGGTGATGTCCAGCGCCTCCCAGTCACAGTCAAAGCTGTAGAGGTCCATCATGTCGAATTCCCTGACCCGCAGCAATCCGCCGCGCGGGCGGGGCTCATCACGGAACTTGGTCTGTATCTGGTACATCAGCTTTGGCAGATCGCGATAGCTCCTGATCTGGTGCCGGGCCAGTTCAGTAATGACCTCCTCATGCGTCGGGCCAAGGAACAGCTGCCGGTCCCGCCGGTCGACGATGGAGAACAGGTTCTGGCCGAAAGCATGGTGCCTCCCGGTTTTCTCCCACAGTTCCAGCGGTTGCAGCGCCGGCATCATCAGCTCCTGGCAACCCACACCGTCCAGTTCCTCACGGACTATCTGCTCCAGCTTGCGCAGCGACCGCCAGCCCAGAGGCAGGTAGGCATAAACACCGGTGGCTATCTGGTGGATCATGCCGGATCTGAGCAGTAGCTGGTGGCTGATGGTGTCCGCTTCAGCCGGGGTCTCTCGCAGGGTCTTGGCAAATAGTTGAGATACACGCATATATCCAGTCCTTCTTTGCTGCTAGCCTATCCTTGTCTTCTTGCGGCACGATCCCGAATGCTTCTCAAGATCAATGGTGCCGCTTCCTCGTAGCTCTTCCCTGATTTTACTGAATTACACAGCAGACAACTTGTGAACAGGTTGTCCGGATCACTGGGCCCTCCTTGGCAAACTGGCACATAGTGATCCAAGGTCGCATTCTTGTCTGTCACCCTCTCCCCGCAGTAGTGACACGACCACCCATCCCTGTCGAACAATTGGCGTCTCTTCTCAGGATCATTGAAGTAGTCTGTGGATGCATCAGACGACTTGGATTCTGAAAGTATCCTCGCCACGAAAGGTATGTCGCTAGGTCTTCTTACCCTGTATAGTGTGCCTTCCCTGTTCATATCACCAATCACGATGCACCCCTTCGCTTCTAGCGCATCTAGTACTTTCGTAACGTGGGCGAAGTTGGATACGTTGGACCTTGTCCCCTTTCCGCATTTCTGAGCGATGGTTCTCTTACCAACTCTCAGATCAGAGGCTCCAGACTTGACATACGAGTTCCGCAGCAAGAACAGATAGAATGAGAGTTCGTAAGGAGTTAGCTCTGGCAGAACGAAATCTACGATCTCCGAGATCATGTTGACGGGATCAGACTCCATCATGTCAGGCTCCTTCCACTTCGCGCATCAGGGTCTCCAGGAATTCAGTCTCCTTCACCGTCCGCACAACCTCACCGCCGCGAAAGATGGCCCCCTTGCCCTTGCCGCAGGCGATGCCCACATCGGCGTCCCGTGCCTCACCAGGGCCGTTGACCACGCACCCCATCACCGCCACCTTGATCGGTTTCTCGATCTTTTCCAGTCTCTTTTCCACCGCTCCGGCCAGGGTGAAGAGATCAACCTCGCAGCGGCCGCAGGTGGGACAACTGACCAGAGTAGGACCATGCTCCCGCAGGCCGAGGCTCTTCAGTATCTCGTATCCGGCCGCCACTTCCTCCTTCGGGTCAGCGGTCAGCGAGACGCGGATAGTGTCCCCAATCCCTTCGTAGAGCAGAATGCCGATGCCCACCGCGCTGCGGATCGCGCCTTCTCTCGGCAACCCCGCCTCGGTGATGCCCAGGTGCAGCGGATAGACCGTCTTCCGCGCCATCAGCCGGTAGGCTTCGATGGTGGTGGGAACATCAAAGGCCTTAAGCGAGATCTTGATCAGGTCAAAGTCGAGGCTCTCCAGCAAGTTCACCTGCTCCAGTGCGGCACTCACCATGCGCCGGGCTACCGGGCCGCGAACGAGTTTCTTGGGCAGGCTGCCGGCGTTCACACCGATCCGGATGGGGACCTTGCGGGACTTGGCCGACTTGACCACAGCGGCGATCTGGTCAGGATCGCTGATGTTGCCGGGGTTGAGCCTCAATCCATCGACACCAGCTTCCAGAGACTCCAATGCCAGACGGTAGTCGAAGTGAATATCTGCAATTAAGGGAACTTCCACGCGGCGTTTGATCGACCGGAGTGCTTTGGCCGCTTCTGCATCAGGCACGGCCAGCCGCACCAGTTCGCAGCCGCACTCCTCCAGTTCCTCTATCTGCCTGACGGTGGCAGCAACATTGCGGGTGTCGGTCTTGGTCATCGACTGGACTACGATCGGCGCCCCGCCGCCGACGGTGACGCCGCCGATGCTTATCGCCTTGGAGATTCTACGTTTCCTCATAGACCGGGAAAGCCCTTGCCGGTGATGATACGGGCGATATCGCCGTAGAAGACCACCACGAAGAGCATGATCATCAGCGCCGTTCCAGCGAGGTAAACAAAGCGCACCGCCTTCTGAGGCAGGCGCTTCCCGCCGCGGATGCCCTCGATGAATGCAATCAGCATGCCTCCGCCGTCCAGCGGCGGGATCGGCAGGAAGTTGAACAGCGCCAGGCTGATGCTGATGAAGCCGCCCAGGAAGAGCACGTTGGCCAGGCCGCCTATCTTCACCACTTCCACCGTCAGTTGAGCCGCACCCACCGGTCCTACGAATGCCGAACCGGGGTCCTGCTTGATGAGAGGAAGGGAGTCCTTGATGAGTGACGGGAGGTGAATCACGAAATCCCCGGCTTCAGCCACCGCCTGCCAGGGTGTGCGCCTCTCCCTCTCCAACGTCGCCCCGTTGACCCACTGAGTTGTCACGCCCGCCAGCGCCCCATCACTCACAGAGCTGGATGGCAGGGACACTACCTTCTCCTCCAAAGTGCCGTCTTTGACCCGCTCCACTATCACGTTGAAGTCTTCTCCGCTGGCCGCAGCTTTCTGGAGGGCCTCCGAGAGGCTGTCTCGGCTGTAGACCCATTCCCCACCTACGCGCACAATGGTGTCTCCATACAGGATATCCCCGGCCACCGGCGAATCCGCGTCCACGCCGGTCACCACATCCAACCACGGCGACAGCGATATACCCAGGATGTATTTATCACGCTCCTGGTCATACTGCGGCTGCACGGTGATCGGTTCCAACTGCTCACCATCCCTCTGCACCACAATAGTCTTCGCAGCCCCCGGATTCGCATTCAAGGCATCTCCGATATCGTTGTATTCTGCAATGGCTGTGTCGTCGATCCGCAGTATGACATCTCCAGGCTGAATGCCGGCCTGCTCGGCCACCGATCCCGAAGTCACGGTGTGCACCATAATCCCTTCATTGCCGGAGACACTGGTCGTCACTACGCTCATGTAGAAGGCTGTGATAAACAGAAAAGCGAGGAGAAGGTTCACCAGAGGACCGGCAGCATACACGCCCATCCTGGTCCACGGGCCTTTGTTCGCCAAACCACCCTCGATCGTTGGGTCATCCTCGCCAGTGGGCCTTACGAAGGCCCCCACCGGAATGAGGTTGATCGAATAAACAGTCTGCCCCCTCTTGAACGAAAAGAGTTTCGGAGGGAAACCGATGCCGAATTCCTCGACAACGATCCCGGCTCTCCTGCATGCCAGGAAATGTCCCAGTTCATGACAGGTGACCAGAAAGAACAGCACTGCTATGAATATGATGATGGTTAAAGCAACGCCCATAATCTAGTTGGTTCTCCATTTCCCGGCGTGTTGCCTGGCCCAGGCATCAGCCTCCAGAATATCATCCAGCGAGGGATGCTGCACAACACAATGGTGCTCCAGCGCATCACCCACGAGGCTGGCAATATCCAGGAAGCCAATCCGACCGGACAGAAACAACTCCACTGCCACCTCATCTGCCGCAGACAGCACTGCAGGATAAGTCCCGCCTTTATCTCCGGCCTCCCTCGCCAGCTCAAGGCAGGGGAATCGGCTCAGGTCGGGCGGCTCAAAGTTGAGAGCCATCGTCTTGCCCCAGTCCAAAATGGGTAGCTGGGGATTGGGCTGCCTCTCCGGATAGGTCAGAGCATACTGGATCGGCAACCGCATGTCAGGCCGGCTCAACTGTGCCTTGATGGAACCATCGGCGAACTGAACCATGGAGTGCACTATGCTCTCGCTGTGAACCACTACATCGATGCAGCTGAACGGCACATCGAACAGCCAGCGAGCTTCGATGATCTCCATACCTTTATTCATCAGCGTGGCCGAATCGATAGTCACCTTGCGCCCCATCCGCCAGGTGGGATGGTTGAGAGCCTGCTCCGGCGTGATGGCCTTCAGCTTCTCGACAGGGTAGCGCCGGAAGGGCCCGCCGGAAGCAGTGAGCAATAGTCGCGACACGCGCTTCTTCTGCTCACCCTTCAAGCACTGCCAGATGGCGCTGTGTTCACTGTCCACCGGCCTTATCTTTACTCCGTGCTTTCTAGCTTCAGCCATCACTATCACCCCGGCCATGACCAGGACTTCCTTGTTAGCCAGAGCTATTTCTTTTCGCGTCCGGATCGCCGCCAGGGTGGGAGCCAGCCCGGCCTTGCCGGAGGTGGCTACCAGTACAAGATCGACATCAGGATGCGAGGCCATCTCATCCAGGGGCAGCAGTTCCGGTACAGATTCGCCCAGCGAAGAAAGCGTCTGCTGCAGATCCTTCTTGGAACCTTGAAATGAGACGAAAGAGGGCCGGAATTCCTTGATCTGGCTGGCCAGGAGTCCGGCATTGCTGCCTGCCCCAAGGCCGACGACTGAGAATCTGTCTCTGAGTACCCGCACCACCTCAAGCGTTTGCTGCCCTATGGAACCCGTGGAACCAAGGACTGCAATGCGCTTCAGTCCGCCCATATCACAAAATAGTATACGATAACACCTGTGAACACAAGGCTATCTATTCGATCCAGGATGCCGCCATGGCCCGGTATCAGATTTCCCGAGTCTTTGACCCCGGCCCTCCGTTTGAGCAGCGACTCCAGGAGATCGCCCAACTGTGCCGCGACGCCGACAAGGCAGCCGAGGATCGCCGCCTGAGCGTAGCTCAGCGGCAGCGACCAGTCGCCAAGGTTGAGTAAGAAGCACAGAGCCAGAGAAGCCGCAACTGCTCCCACAAAACCGGCGACAGCTCCCTCCCAGGTTTTCTTCGGGCTTATTCTCGGTGTCATGTGGTGCCTGCCCCAGGTCCTGCCGATCAGAAAGGCAGAGGTATCGCAGGCAAACGTGGTGAACATTGCCAGGACCACGAGCTCCATTCCGTCATCAAGCTGCCTCAGAGCAACGTAGTGACCGGGCATCCAGCCCATGTAGAGCATGCCTGCCACCGTCCAGCCCCAACTGAGAGAGAGCGTCTCCTTGCGAAATACCAGCGCCAGGAACAGCGGCAGCAGGATGGCTGTCGCCACGAGTGCGGGGACAACCCAGCGATTGTCGAAGAGAGCGCCAACCGTGAAAGCAAAGGCACCGATTGTTCCAAGTATGGTCAGCGGTCGTCCGCCGGCGAGCGACCCCAGGCGGTAGAACTCCAGCGATCCGAGGACGGCAGCAGCGCCGATCAGGAAAACCATGAGAGGAAGCCGGGAAAGCCAGGTAGTGTTAAGGGAGAAATCAAAATAGATGAATGCGAGGAGTAGAGGTATGCCAATAACGGCGGTGAGGATCCTCTTTTTCATCTACAATCAGCATGGCCACCGCTATGCCGCATCAAGCACCAAAATTGCGCCCTCTCTGGCTGTAAGCCAGCAGCGCCTTCCTGATCTCCTCCTCATCGAAGTCCGGCCAGAAGACGGGGGTAAAGTAGTACTCGCTGTAAGCAGATTGCCACAGGAGGAAGTTGCTCAGTCTCATCTCACCGGCGGTTCGAATTATGAGGTCCGGGTCGGGAAGCCCGGCAGTATACAGGTGCTGACTGAACAGGTTCTCGTCAACCGCCTCCGGCGCAACATTCTCGCGGATCAGCTTCCTGGCGGCCTCCACAATCTCCGCCCGTCCACCGTAATCGAAGGCTACGCTCAAGGTCATCTTGTCGTTGTTCTTCGTCAGGTCAACGGCATAGCGAACACGTTCCTGCAGCTTCTCAGACAGACGGTCCAGCCGGCCCAGGTGAAGCAGCCTTATGCCTTCCTTGTGCATCTCCTTCGTCTCACGATCGATGACGCCGGCCAGGATCTGCATCAGCTCTCTGACTTCCAAAGTAGGGCGTTTCCAGTTCTCGGTGGAGAAGGCGTAGAGAGTGAGGTATTTGACCCCGTTTCTGCCAAAGGTTCTCACCACCCGGCGGATGTTCTCCGTCCCGGCACGGTGTCCTTTCAGACGGGACAAACCGTTTTTCTCCGCCCACCTCACGTTGCCGTCCATGATGATGGCGACATGGGTGGGAACAGGGCTGATCCGCAATTTGTTAGGTTCGGCCATTGTCATTTCCGTTGATCAAGGGGCAGCGGGCAGAGTGGATAGAGCGAAGTGAAACCCATCAGCATTGCCTCGAATCGCGCTTTCAAACCCCCTGCAGGAGGCTTCTCCTGCACCTCTTTTCGGATTTGGTGCGAACAGATTCACAGCCTTGGCTATATCTCCATGATCTCCGTTTCTTTGTCCGTGCCAACCTTCGACACCTCTGCAATGAACCGGTCCGTCAGCTTCTGCAGCTTGTCCGTGGCGCGGACATTGTCATCCCGCGAAACCTCTTTGTCTTTCTCCAGCTTTCTCAACTCTTCCAACGCATCTCGCCTGACGTTGCGCACAGCCACCTTCGCATCCTCAGCCCTCTTGCGCACCACCTTGACCAGCTCCTTCCGCCGTTCTTCGGTCGGAGGCGGCAACACCAGGCGAATGACTTCACCATCGCTCATAGGGTTGAGTCCCAAATCGGACTTCTGGATAGCCTTCTGGACGCTTCCTACTATGCTCCTGTCCCAGGGTTGAATAAGCAGGAGCCTGGCCTCCGGCACAGATATAGAAGCCAGCTGACTGAGCGGAGTGTTGGTTCCATATGCTTCCACACTGATCTGGTCCACCAGCGCCGGCGTAGCCCTGCCGGAGCGGATCGTGTCCATCTCCCTCTTGAGCACCTGGACAGTCTTTTGCATTTTGGTATCAGCCGCGTGAAGTACTTCTTCAATCATTCTCTCACCCCCGAAGAAACCACAGTGCCAATCTTCTCCCTGGCTACTGCTCGCTTGATGCTGTTGCGTGCATGAAGGTCAAAGACCACTATGGGCAGGTTGTTCTCCATGCAGAGCGAAAATGCCGTAGCATCCATAACGTGAAGGCCCATATTCAAAGCTTCACGATGATTCAGGTGTTCAAACTTCTTGGCTGTGGGGTCCTTATTCGGATCGGTATTGTAAACACCATCGACTTTGTTCTTCGCCATAAGCAGGACTTCTGCCTTTATCTCAATCGCCCGCAGTGCTGCGGCCGTGTCAGTGGTCATGTAGGGATTGCCGGTTCCAGCCGCGAAGATCACCACCCTTCCTTTCTCCAGGTGGCGAATGGCCCTGAGACGGATATAGGGTTCTGCCACCGATTGAATAGGGATGGCCGACTGCGTCCGCGCAACCAACCCTTGCTTCTCCAGGGCATCATGCAGGGCCAGGGCATTTATGACCGTAGCCAGCATCCCTGCATAGTCTGCCGCCGCCCTGTCCATTCCGGTCGCCGCCACCTCCGCTCCCCGCCAGATGTTACCCCCCCCAACCACAATGGCCACCTGTACACCGGCACCAACAACATCTTTCACCTGCCCGGCCACCATCTTCAGGATCCCGGCATCGATCCCGAATTCGCGCTTGCCCATCAGAGCCTCGCCGCTGAGCTTCAGGAGAATTCGTTTGTAGTTGGTAGAAAGTGATTCTGTCATTCCGCAGACCTCCAGTGAACAGCTTGGCTGCCCTATTCAGCCCGGAAAGGAGAGCCCGCCGCTTATGCTTAAAATCTGCCCGGTGATCTGGTCAGAGTCTTCCGAAGCCAGGAACAACGCCAGTTTCGCAATATCTTCCGGCTTGTTCATACCAAAGGGCATCCGCTCCTCCGCCTTCTTGAATAGACTGGCCAGGCGGGTGCCCTGCTGTGACGTCGCCTTCTCATAGCCGGGAGTATCCTTGGTAACTGTAGTACAGATGGTGTTGACCCGGATCTTGTGGGGAGACATTTCCATGGCCAGCGCCTTGGTCATGAGCACCACTGCCGCCGCCGCTCCTCCAATCAGGGACTCGCCTTTCGTGGGCGTCCTTCCGGCATCTGTGGTGACTATAATAATTTTGCCGGATTGGCGCGCCATCATGTGTTCCAGCACAGCTTTGATAGCATAGAGACGCGTAAAAAGATGGCTGCTGATGCAGTCAATGTATGACTTTGGATCGATTTCAACGAAGGGCTGAGGAGGCGGGCCTGCCGCAGCGCCATTTGCCACCAGGATGTCGATCTTGCCGAACTTGAGCACGGCACTATCGACCATGTGCTTCACATCCTGGTAATCGTAAAGGTCCGCCTGTTCGAAGTGTGCTTGGCAGCCCAGAGCCTGGATGTGTCCCACTACCTCCAGGGCCGGCCCGGGGGTTCTGGCATTGACTACGATTGATGCGCCGTTCTCGGCTAACCTCACAGCTATGGCCCGCCCGATCCCCTTACTGGAACCGGTTACCAGAGCCACTTTGCCGCTAAGGTCGTCTGCCTCCACAACTCATCATTCCTCAGAGTTCAGTCTTACTTGCCGAGCTCGAATCTGGCAAACCGCCGCACTGCCACCTTCTCGCCCATCTTGGCAGACACATCCGCAACAATGTCCGATATCTTCCTGGAGGGATCTCTGATGAACGGCTGAGACATCAGGCACACTTCCTCGGGATTCAGTTGCTCCCCCTCAGGGATCTCTGCGGACGAAATGAATCGCGGATCAGTGGCAGCTATCTGCAACGCTATGTCATGAACCAGAGCCTTGAATTCATCGGTGTGTGCCACAAAATCAGTCTCGCAATTCAACTCCACCATCGAGCCGATGCGGCCTCCGCCATGCACGTATGCCTCAACCAAGCCCTGGGAGGCAACTCTTGCAGCCTTCTTCTCTGCTCTTGCCAGGCCCTGCTCTCGCAGGATGTCACATGCTCGGTCAACATTGCCTTCTGCCTGCTGAAGCGCACGCTTGCACTCCATTACACCGGCACTGGTTTTATCTCTGAGGTCCTTTATCTGTGTTACTGAAATCTCCACTAGTCTTCTCCTCCTCAGGGCTGAATGACAGCGAGGCCAGGCTTTCAATAGCTTCTTTGCCGGCTATCTCTGCGCTCTCTCGCTCTGCTTTCTCCAAGGCTCTCTTGCCTTCCATAACCGCATCAGCCATCTTACTGCACATGAGCTTGACAGCCCTTACGGCATCGTCATTGGCGGGAACAGGGTAATCGATCTCATCCGGGTTACAGTTGGTATCGACAATGGCTACAATGGGAACGCCCAGATGCTTGGCTTCAGCCACAGCGATCCGCTCCTTGGACGGGTCAACTATGAAAAGCGCGCTGGGGAACTTGGTCATCTCCTTGAAGCTGCCCATCTGGTGATTGAGTCTCTGGATCTTCCTCTCCAGTTTCAGGACTTCTTTCTTGGGCAAACGATGGAAGAAGCCTCTGGTCCTCTGATCTTCAAGATGAACCAGGTAGTCAACGCGCGACTGGATTACGTTGAAGTTGGTGAGCATGCCGCCTATCCAACGCTGATTGACGTAGGGCATGCCGCATCTCT
Organism: uncultured Dehalococcoidia bacterium; assembly: GCA_964475375.1. Classification (GTDB taxonomy): domain Bacteria; phylum Chloroflexota; class Dehalococcoidia; order UBA2247; family RBG-13-53-26; genus JAFGCL01. The sequence goes on along the minus strand of CAYYWI010000002.1, from coordinate 62,200 downwards.
TGGCTTCCTGTTCGACCGCCTCCTGTGCCTGTTTCTTAGTGCCCACAAAGAGGATATCCCCTCCCTGGGAAACCACTTCGGTAACATACTTGCTGGCCTTGTCCAGCAGGTTTATGGTCTGTTCCAGATTGATGATATGTATGCCGTTGCGTTCGATGAAGATGTACTTCTTCATCTTAGGATTCCAGCGACCAACCTGATGCCCGAAGTGTGCTCCAGCCTCCAGAAGCAATTTCACAGATACGGCTGCAGAATTGGTTGTAGCCACTTGTTCCGTCATTTCACCTCACAAAATATACCGGCTCAGATTCTCGTCCTTGACTAAGCTCCCCACCTGCTGCGAGACGTAATCGGCATCAATCACGACCCGCTCTCCCTTCCTCTCTGAAGCTGTGAAGCTTAAGTCCTCCACTAGTTTCTCTATTATGGTGAAAAGCCTCCGAGCGCCGATATTCTCCATCCGTTCATTCATAAGCACCGCCAAGCGGGCTATCTCTCTGATTCCATCCTCGGTAAACTTCAGCGAAACCCCTTCGGTTGCCATTAGCGCCACGTACTGATTGGTGAGGGAGTTCCGCGGTTCTGTCAGAATTCTTTCGAAGTCATGCTGTGTCAGCGGGTTGAGCTCTACCCTCAAAGGGAAGCGCCCCTGGAGTTCAGGGATGAGGTCCGAGGGCTTGTTCTGTGAAAATGTACCGGCAGCGATGAACAGTATGTGTTCAGTATTCACCGGGCCGTAGCGCGTCATCACCATGGTGCCTTCCAGGATCGGGAGCATGTCCCGCTGGACGCCTTCACCAGATACATCCCTGCCCACGTCTATCTTCGGCCCACAGAGTTTGTCCATCTCATCAACGAAGACCAGACCATTCTCCTCGGCGTCGCTGATAGCGTGATCCAGAACCTGATCGAGGTCCAGGAGCTTGTTCGCTTCTTCTCTGGCGAGTATGCGTCTGGCTTCCTTGACACGCACCTTCTTCTTTCGCTGTCCCCGGCCCCTGAAGCCCCTTCCGGCGTCATCAAACCAAAGGCCATCGCCTTCCATTTCCAAATCCAAACGGGGATCAAAGAGCATGATCCCTGACTCTGAGTCAGTCACCTCTATCTCTACAAACTGGTCTTCCAGCTTGTTGGTTGCCAGGAGTTTGGCCAACCGTTCACGCGTCAGTGCAGAAACGGCACTACCGCCGCCAGCCATAACAGGGGTCTTTGGCACGCGGGTGCTGCTGCCGGATGCTTGCTGCTCCTTACTTACGGCTTTCTTGCCCCTCTGGGCCATCTGTTGATAAAGGTAACCAACAATCCTCTCGGCAGCCAGTCGCTCAGCGTTACTCTCCACCTGCTTCAGTTGTTCATGGTAGACTTTTCTGGCACTCATCTCCACGAGGTCGTGGACAATCGACTCAACATCGCGCCCAACATAGCCCACCTCGGTAAACTTGGTGGCTTCCACCTTGATAAAAGGCGCATTGATCATCGCCGCCAAACGACGTGCTATCTCTGTCTTGCCGACCCCTGTCGGGCCGATCATCAGAATGTTCTTGGGTGTGACGTCAGACCGAATCTCCGGCGGGAGCTTGCGACGTCGCTCCCGGTTGGACAATGCGATAGCTACGGCTTTCTTAGCTTCTTTCTGACCTACAATATATTTGTCTAGTTCTTGAACGATAGTTTTAGGTAACAACTCTCCCATCCCGACCTCCCAGAGGCGGGGCTATGCCACGCTAGAGTCTAACACAATGAGCCCCTACAGGCAAGCTGAACGAGCGTCGCTTGTCGGTCTTCTACGATTGCGGTCCAAACGTTCAGCGAAATGGTCACCGTAACGACTTGTTAAATAACCCCCTCTGCCTTAAGTTCAGCCAGCTTCTGGGGCGTGAAGCCCAGGATGTCGGAGTAGACTTCCTGGTTGTGCTGCCCCGGTGTGGGGCCGGGCCGCTCGATGGCACCCGGCGTCTCCGACAGCTTGATCACCACACCCGGCACTGGAATGTCACCAACGCGAGGGTAGGGTATATCGACCAGCATCTCCCTGGCAGCAACTTGCGGATCCTGCGTCATTTCCAGGGTACTGTTCACCTTGGCGCAGGGGACCCTGGCGGACTCAAGGATCTTCATGGTCTCTACCTGGGTCTTGTCCTTCACCCATTCCTTGGCTATGACTTGAATAGCAAAGCGATTCTCGAAGCGGAGTTGATCGGTCTTGAATCTGGGGTCGTCCTTCAGCTCCTCCCGTCCAATGGCCCTGCAGAAGCGCTTAAAGATGGGATTGCCGGCGCAGCCAATCATTACATATCCATCCTTGGCTTTGAGGCAATCGGTGAAGTTGTAGTAGCTGGTGTTCCCCATGCGCTCCCGGACCATGCCTCCCACCTTGGCCTCGGCGGCCACTGCCAGACCAGCGACGCAGGCCACTGCCGTGTCCAGCAGTGCAACGTCTACGAATTGGCCCCGGCCCGTCTTCTGTCTCTGGAAGAGCGCGAACATGATGCCCAGAGCACAGTGGGTGCCGGTGCTGAAATCCACCCATGCATAGCCTGATCTGGTGGGGGCGGTCTCCGGGAAGCCGGTGTAACTCATAGCGCCGGAGAGGGCCTGCGCTATGGTGTCAAAGCAGGGGCGCTGCATGTATGGTCCCCAGGAACCGAACCCGGATACCTTGGCCACGACAATGCCCGGATTGATCTTCTTCAGGTTGTCATAGTTGAGGAGTTTCTCCTCCTGGGAACCGCTGACGTAGCTGTGCAGCACCACGTCGCTCTTCTTGACAAGGGCCTCTACGATCTCCCGCCCTTTGTCAGTAGTTGGATCGAGGGTGACCCCCCTCCGGTTGGCCAGCGTCACCATGGTGAGCATGCTCTCTCCATTCGGAGCGAATGGGCCGAAATTCCTCTCCTCTTCCCCGGTGGGGCGCTCCAAGCGTATTACATCGGCGCCCATGGCGGCTAAGAGAGTGGCTGCGTAGGGGCCAGCGAACCAGCGAGAGAAATCGAGGACTCTGATACCTGTTAGAACCTTTTCCACCGATTAGCCTCCTGAAAACATGGTTGCATATATTTTAGCGTGCAACGAAGCATCATGCGACTTTATGAGGGGATGATGCCGGACATGTAGAGCCGTTGCGAAGGTCAGGGCTTCTTGGCCTCTTCGACTTCCTGTGGTTCGGCAGCCTTGGATGTATCCTCCTCCTGCAACTGCTGCAGCAGTTGTTCCGCCCGCGCAGAGCCGATGCGCAACTGTCTCTGGAGGAACGAGGCCGAGATCTGCCTGTGGGTCTTGGCCAGTTGCCTTGCCTGTTCGAGGAGAGGATCCTTGGTTCCCTGCTCTCCGGCATAAGTGAGCATATCCACCGGCTGCGAGCGGGCCTGATCGGCCCAGAAGCGTGTTACCCTTTCAATCTCCTGTTGTGAAGCGAAGCATCCTTGCAGACGCTTGGGCTTGGCCAGCTCCGGTGCAAGATAGAGCATGTCGCCTTTTCCCAGCAGCTTCTCTGCACCCATCGTGTCCAGGATGGTGCGGGAGTCTATCTGCGATGCCACAGCAAAGCTGATGCGGGTGGGAAAGTTGGCTTTGATGAGGCCGGTGATTACGTCCACCGACGGGCGCTGGGTGGCCACCACACAGTGGATACCCACGGCCCGTCCCATCTGCGCCAGACGGCAGAGCGCGGGTTCCACTTCATCAGACTGCGACATCATGAGATCAGCAAGTTCGTCCACAATGAGAACGATGAATGGCATCGGTTTTGGGACTTTGTTGCTCTTGTTGTAAGTATCGATGTTGTGGACCTTCACCTGAGCCAGCCTTCGATACCGGCCATCCATCTCCTGGGTGAGCCACTTCAGTATCTCCGCCGCCTTTTCGTTGTCGGTTACCACCGGGGTCATCAAGTGCGGGATGCCGTCGAAGGCGATGAGTTCCACGCGTTTGGGGTCGATCATGATGAATCTCAGCTCTTTCGGGGTGTTGTTCATCAGCAGGGAGACTATGGTGGAGTCCAGACAAACCGTCTTGCCGCTTCCGGTTGCTCCAGCCACCAGCACGTGCGGCATCTTGGCCAGGTCCACAACCGTCATATCGCCGGCAGTACCCTTGCCCAAGGCTATGGACAGCGGCGCTTTGGCGCTGAGTTTCTTGTAGGCCGGGCCTTCCAACGCCTCGCGAACAGAGACCATCCCGCTGGAGGTGTTGGGCACCTCGATCCCGACCACCGCTTTTCCCGGCACAGGGGCTTCCATCCTTATGCTGGGTGCCGCCAGCGCCAGGGCCAGGTCGTTGGCCAGGGATGTGATCCGCTCCACCTTGACCCGCGTCCGGGAGACTTCTTCGGTTCTCGTCTTGGGATTGCCGTAGCGATCCTTTTCCTTGACCTCTTTGTACTTCCTGTCCCACCCGGGCTCGACCCCGAACTGAGTTACTGCCGGGCCTACATTGATTTGCACCACCTTGGCTTCTACTCCATAGCTGGCGAGCGACTCTTCGATCAGCCTGGCTCTTCTCTCTACATCGGCCTTGCTCATTTCCGCCTTGACGGTCTCATCCAGCATCTCGATATCAGGCAAGCGCCACTCTCCGGGTGTGACGGCGGGAACATCCGTCGCCACGATCTTTGTCTCCTTGGCAACCTTCGGTCCTCGTGCCTTCTTCTCCTTGGGTTCGCGGGGGTGTATGGCATTCGAGATCAACGGGATGCGGCGTTCCTTCAACCAGTTGAGAGCCTTTTCATGCAGCGGGTGCTCGGAGTAGGAATTGACGGCATTGACGGCAGCATCCTTAGCTTTCTGTCCAATCCGCCCGAAAAGAGGAATTGTCCTGGTCAACCAGTTGCTCAGCCCATGCCAGAACCAGTGTGGTGCCACCAGTACCGCCCCCAATATAATCACGCCTGTAACCCGGAGGACTCCCAATGCGGTGTGCAGCGTATCGTCAAGAACCCTGCCGCCGATCACAGCCTGCCCCAGGCTGCCCCCCAGCGTGACCTTTTCCAGGGTGTCCGTCGATCCTACCCAGGAGTTCGCCATACCCATCAGGCCGCCGGGTTCGAAGAAGGCCAATATGCCAAGGAAGGCCAGATTGAAGACGATGATGCCCAGCCACAGGTTCCAGCGTTCCCAAAGCAGGGAGACTCTGCCCAACCAGTAGAGCATGGTCAGGAATATTGCCGAAACGGCAATGAACAGAACCGCCGGCCCGAAGAAACCAAGGAGGCTGTTCCAGAGAACAAACAGCAGGACGCCAACGAAAACCAGCCAGAGGAGCCGCAGCGCCATGCCCCAGCCCAGAGGGGTTTCCGGTGCGCTTCCTTCCGACTTGCCGTTTCCTTCTTTGCGCGGCATGCTGCGGTGACTATACCTCCATCATCTGTTGTGCACGAGTTGCCCGTGTTGCCGTGATGGCATCAGCAAACTCCTATAGCAGGCTGAGTTGCTGCGGTTTCTCGCTTGACTTGGCCTCCGGCGTTTTCTCCGTACCAGCCAACAGCGCAGGAATCTTGAGCATGTCAGCCTTGATTGTCTCACGGAGTTTCTGCTGGTGCAGAGCTGCAGCAGGGTGGTACATGGCGAAGTAGATGACGTTGCCTTCCTTGCGTGCCTTGCCATGCACCTTGCTGATGGCCTCGCCGGGGAAGAACCTGGCCATAGAGTATCTTCCCAGAGTGACGACCATCTTAGGGTGCAGCAATTCCAGTTGCTGATCAAGCCAGCTCCGGCAGGTTTCGATCTCGGTTGGCAGAGGATCTCTGTTGCCCGGCGGCCGGCATTTAAGCACATTGCAGATGTAGACCTGGTGCCTCTTCAAGCCGATCGAGCCGAGGAGTTCATCGAGGAATTGTCCGGCAGGGCCTACGAAGGGGCGACCCTGTTGGTCTTCGTGCCAGCCCGGCGCTTCACCGATGAAAACTATAGAGGCGCTCTCCGAACCCTCGCCGGGGACGACTCTGGTGCGTTGCCGAGCGAGCTCGCATCGTCGGCAGACGGTAATTTCCTTGCACAACTCGCTGAGTGCCGACATGCTTGACATGACCTTGAGGGATACTAACACAGCTACCAGTCGAAGTCAATTTGGCGGACGCTTGTTTATCAAGCTGGACAAATCCATTGCGGCGGGGCAGACTTGGTACGGAGACTGTTGTGGCAAAGACTGTCAAGCCAGTGTTGGCAATATTCGCAGTGCTCCTCTTGCTTCAGTTGGCCTGTTCCGGTCTTGCTGACTACCCCGCTGACCGGCCGCCTCCCGGCTCCATTGTCATTTACGGCGACTGCAGGGGCGGGCATGACATCCACCGGGCGATTGTGGAAGCAGTGGTCAAAACCGAACCCAGGGCTGTGTTCAACACAGGCGATCTGGTGGACGACAGTTCAAGCGCTGACCAGTGGGCCATTTTCGACAACATAACGCGCGGGCTTAGACAGATGGCTCCCTATTACCCGGCGCTGGGAAACCATGACCTGCCGCCGGATCTTTTTTTCGCCCTGTTTGATCTTCCCAACAATGAACGATGGTACAGCATGCAAATAGACAGCCTTCAGTTCGTTGTGCTTGACACCAGCTCCGCCATCGACCATGAATCAGAGCAGTACAAGTGGCTTGAAGACCAGCTGCAGGATATGAGCGACAATTTTGTGGTTGCGGTCTTCCATCGTCCGCTGCTGAGCACCGGTTGGCACGGCGGCGATCCTGATCTCGACCGCATTCTCAAGCCGCTTTTCGAAGAATATGACGTGGACCTGGTGTTCAACGGCCATGACCACGACTATGAGAGATCATACAGGAACGGAATCTACTATGTGGTGACTGCAGGCAGCGGTGCTCCCTTGCGCGGCCAGGTGGCGGCCAGTGTCTGGAGCCAGGCCTTTGAAAACACGCACCACTTCTGCACTCTCTCCGTGAGCGATGGAGAAGTGACGGTCCAGGCTTTCACTCCGGGGCTTAGACTCATTGATGAGTTCACCCTGGATATGGGTCAGCACTCTTGACGTATTGTGAAGCGGCTCCGGCTCCGCTGCAAGGTGAGACTCGACCCTCCATCAGGTTTTAGAACCCATCCTCCCCGCCAATTTGCCCACTGAGAAGGCGAGCGGCGCGAGGGCCAGCCACAAACCGAAGGTCACCGCGAGCGCCTCAGGGTAGCTTATAGTGCGGATATGTACCCACGAAGCCGCCATACCCCAGAAGATCATCACCCAGAATGCACTGAAGAAGAAAAGGGGTAGCGCTACGACTATGGCCATGAAACCGATCATGTCATCCTCCTTTCTTGCCTTGCTTCATTCCCATCCTGCCCATCGCAGCCTGGTCGATGGCGAACCGGCCGGGTTTTCCACCCCAAACCGTGTTGACTTGCACTGCCTGGCATTTGTTTGCTACTGCCGGGCCATTAACCGGCGAATCGTAGCTTCGTCATCCCTAATGAGCTCACCCGAGACATCCACAACGACCTGATGGATCTTCCCTGTGAAGGCAAAAGGTGGCTTGTAGACTTTCGGCAGCACCGGCTCGCCGAAGTCGTAGCCGCAGCTCAGGCCTTCCATACCGAAGGCGATGGGTGTGGTGTGGGGGAAATTGACGTTGGCCACCAGAGTACCGTCAATGTAGAGCTGAGCCCGCCCCGGAGAGCCTTTGCCTTCTCTGATATCCGGAGGACCGGTCGGTTCGAATTCAAAGCGCAGGCTGTGCCGCCCTGGCTTCACCTTTTCTTTGGAGACTACTTCGAAGATGTCATGTCCCACGTAGTTGTGTGCATAGCGCAGACTGCCGTCTTTCACGTAGAATACATATCCGCCGGTGCTGCCGCCCTCAGCCAGCAGCACACCTTCAGCGCCGCCGTCCGGGATTTCCACATCGGCCTCTATGCTGTGCGGCCTGTTGTTAAGAGGAGGGGCTGTACCAGGCGGGACCACACTACCGCCGGGGTAGTATATGAAGCGCGTGCGCGGCTTGCTGGTCTGCGGACGTTCCACAGCGAGGCGCTGATTCAGCTCCCCATCTATCGGCAGGACCTTGTACTTGCCTGCTTCCACCCACCACAGTGAGATCAGCTGGCGCAGTTTTGCCGGATGCCTGGCTGCCAGGTTGATGCTTTCGGTAGGGTCTTCAGCAATGTGGTAGAGTTCCCAGCCGCTGGTCTCCAGTTCGTCCAGAACCTGCGGCGGGATGGGATCGCTGAACTTGCGGCCTTTCTGGGCTGCTTCCGCGAAGCTGGGCCCGGGCCAGGGACAGACCGCCCGCCAGCCATCATGGTCAATAGCCCGGTGTCCCAGCATCTCAAAGTACTGGGTGATGTGGTTTGTGGCGGCCTCCGGCTTATCGAAGGTGTGTGCGAAACTTACGCCTTCCAGGGGCGACTGAGTGACCCCACGGACAGCATCGGGGGGTTCGATGCCCAGAGCTTCCAGGACAGTGGGCATGAGGTCGATGGCATGTGCATACTGATGTCGAACCTCATTGCGGGCTTTGATGCTCCTGGGCCAGGCAACAATGAAGGGGTCCGTTGAACCGCCGCGATAGGTCTCGCGTTTCCAGCGGCGGAAGGGCGTGTTCCCAGCCCAAGTCCAGCCCCAGGGGTAGTGATTGTAGGCAGAGGGCGAGCCGAGTTCCTCTATCCTGGCCAGGTTCTCTTCGAAGCTCTCCGGAACAAAGTTGATAAAGAGCATTTCGTTGAATGACCCGACCGGACCGCCTTCGGCGCTGGCGCCGTTGTCGGAGAGAACCATGATCAGGGTATTGCCCAGTTCACCTATCTTCTCCAGCGTATCCAGGATGCGCCCGAAATGATGGTCCGTATGGGAGAGGTATCCGGCGAAGACTTCCATGAAGCGGGCGTACAGCCGTTTCTGATCCGCCGAAAGAGTGTCCCACACCGGAACGTCGGGGTCCCGCGGCGGCAACTCGGCGCCGGGCGGCAGCAGACCTATCTTCTTCTGTCTTTCGAACACGCTCTGGCGGTACCTGTCCCAGCCCATGTCGAACTTGCCCTGGTATTTCGCGATCCAGTCCTTGGGCACGTGATGCGGGGCGTGTGCGGCACCGGTAGCATAGTAGAGAAAGAACGGTTTCTCCGGCGCATTGACGTGTGCGTCGAGGATCATGGCAATGGCCTGGTTAGCCAAGTCTTCGTTCAGGTGGTAGCCATCCTCCGGCAACCGGGGCTGCGATATCGAACGGTTGTCCTGGACCAGGTCCGGGTACCACTGATTGGTCTCGGCACCCAGAAAGCCATAGTAACGCTCGAATCCGCGTCCCAGCGGCCAACGGTGGAAGGGCCCGGCCGCGCTATTGTCTTCGGACGGTGACAGATGCCACTTGCCAGCGCAGAAGGTGTTGTAGCCGTGCTGAAGAAGAATCTCCGGCAACATGCCGTTCTCGAAGGGCATACGGCAGTCATAGCCGGGGTAGCCGGTGGCCGTCTCCATGATGCTCGACACCCCGCTGGAATGGTGATTGCGTCCGGTCAGGACGCAGGCTCTGGTCGGCGAGCACAAGGCCGTAGTGTGCATATTGGCATAACGAAGGCCCATTTTTGCCACCCGGTCAATGTTGGGTGTCTCTACCAGCCCGCCGAAGCAGGAAAGCTGGCCATAGCCCACGTCGTCCAGGATGAAAAACAGCACGTTTGGCGCGCCCTCCCTGGCGCGGATGGGTTGCGGCCAGGCGGGGGAGGATTCCTGCACCGTCCGGCCGATCTTCCCCGGGAACTTTGTTCCATGCGGATATTCAACAATTGACATTTGCTTGCCTCCTTTCCATGGTTCATGCCCCAGTTCGATGTCGACGTCGACATCGCCGGAGCGGAGGCCATTTTGCATGGCCCGCCGTCTCCCGCACTTCACAGCACGCTGGAGGCAAATGTAAACTATTGCCGCGCCATAATCATGCGTGCTTCAGCCTCGGTATCCTTGGTCATTTCACCGCTGACGTCCACAGCGACGGTGTGGATTTTTCCGGTAAAGGCGAACGGCGGCTTGTAGTCCGGAGTAACGGGGGATCCGGGGTCGGCCCCGACCGTTACCCCACCAGTCAGGCCGATCGCCTGTGGGACCGTCACGGGCATCTCCGTCTGCCCCACCAGCGTGCCGTTAATGTATAGCTGCACCCGCCCCGGCGCACCCTTCCCCCTGGATATATCGGGCTTGCCGGTCACTTCGAATTCAACTCGCAACCGCTGATGGCCTTCCGGTATCGCTTCGGCAGACTCGACGTGATAGAGTTCCCGCGCCACGTAGTTGTGAACGTAATGGAGCTTGCCTCCCTTGATGTAGAAGGAATAGCCCCCGTCGTTTCCACCGTGAGACAGCAGTACGCCCTCTGAACCCTTGGCGATCTCGACATCAGCCGTGATGCTGTGTGAACGGTTCAATACATTTACTGCTACACCGGCCGGCACTGGCTGGGTTCCAGGGTAGTACGTATATCGCCGGCGGCCGACCACTATCCGCGGACGCGGTTCAATGACGCGTTGCGTGCCGCGTCCATCAATAGGCAGGACGTTGTACTTGCCAGCCTCAACATACCAGGTGGTGATCAACTCGATGAGCTTGGCACGGTTCTGATCTGCGACGTTATAGTTCTCAGCAAAGTCTTTCTCCACGTGATACAACTCCCAGTGTCTGGCATCCAGTTCGGTCAGTTTCTCCGCCGGGATCGGTGTGCCGAAGCCGTGACCGGCTTCTGCGAACGAAGGCCCCGGCCATGGACAGACGGCGCGCCAGCCGTCGTGATAGAGGGAGCGGTGGCCCATCATCTCAAAATACTGAGTTCGATGCCTGCTGGCGGCTTTTGCATCGCCGAAGGTCTGGGCGAAGCTGACACCCTCGATCGGCGATTGAGTGACGCCCTTGATGACGGTAGGCGACTCGATGCCCAGTGCTTCCAGTACGGTGGGCACCATGTCAATGGCATGGGCGTACTGCGTGCGCACCTCACCCCTGGCCTTGATCCCTTTTTGCCAGCAGACTATGAAGGGGTCGCTGATGCCGCCGCGGTACGTCTCCCGCTTCCAGCGGCGGAAGGGGGTGTTGCCCGCCCAGGTCCAGCCCCAGGCGTAGTGGTTATAGCATTCCGGTCCGCCAAGCTTATCAAGTGCCTTCAGGTTCTCTTCCAGCGACTCCGGCACATTGTTGAAAAAGAAGTTTTCGTTTACGGAACCCGTGGGGCCGCCTTCCGCGCTGGCGCCGTTGTCGGACAGCACCATGATCAGCGTGTTGTCAAACTCATTGATGCTCTTGAGAAACGACAGGAGCCGCCCGATGTGATAGTCGGCATGAGTAAGGAAGCCTGCGAACACTTCCATCATGCGGGCATAGAGCTTCTTCTCCTCCGCGGAGCAGTCCTTCCAGGGCTTGACGTCGGGATCGTGGCGGGAGAGTTGGGCGTCTCCAGGAACGACGCCCAGCTCTTTCTGCCTAGCAAAAGTCTTCTCACGATAGGCCTCCCACCCGTCATCGAACTTGCCCTTGTACATGTCGGCCCATTCCCTGGGCACGTGATGGGGGGCATGCATGGCGCCGGTGCAGAAATACATGAAGAAGGGCTTGTTGGGGGCCACCTGTTTGGCATCGGCGATGAAGCTGATGGCCTTGTCTACCAGGTCTTCAGTGAGATGGTAGCCCTCCTCAGGACTCCTGGGTGGCTGGACATCGTGGTTGTCATAGACCAGGTCGGGATAATACTGGTGGGTTTCGCCGCCGAGGAAGCCATAGTAGCGCTCAAAACCCCGGCCAAGCGGCCATCGGTCATAGGGACCTGCGGCGGAGATCTGGTCGGCCGGGGTAAGGTGCCACTTGCCAACGGCATAGGTGTTGTAGCCCTGCTCGAGAAGTGTATCTGAGAGGAACCCGTTCTCAAATGGGATGTTGCTGTCGCTCCCGGGATACCCGGTGGAACCTTCGGTGATACAGGCCATGCCATTGGAATGATGGTTGCGCCCCGTCAGCACACACGACCGCGTTGGCGAGCAGAGGGCCGTCGTGTGCATGTTGTTGTACAGCAGGCCATCGGCCGCAAGGCTGTCCAGGTTCGGGGTTGCAATAGGACTGCCATAGCAGCCGAGTTGCCCGAACCCGGTATCGTCCAGAATGATGAACAGGACGTTGGGTGCGCCTTCTCTGGCGCGCAGCGGTTGGGGCCAGGCCGGTTCGGATTGGTCTACGGTCCGGCCGATGACTCCGGTAAATGCAGTTCCTGGCTTGTACTCTTTCAGTGGCGACATTTTGTACCCCTTTCTGCAATCTTGCTGTCTCTTGCAGCATCAGTCTCGTAGCCACCTCCGAAAGCAGTTGGCTACCCCGGGGGAACAGCGGGCATCCGCTCCTGTCACACCGTGACGTCGCGTCCCTGTGCGGCGAGCGCCCAGATCACCACCACCGAGATGATGATGAAGATAATCGCCCAGACCGGGTAATACGGCAGCCAGACGAAAGCCGCTAACCCGGCCAATACCGCAATGGTCATGCCGACGATCCGTGCCCAAAGCGCACCGGTAAACACGAACAAGCCTGCCAGCAGGACCACGATGCCTATCCCCAGATGAACCCAACCCCAGGTCGTCACATCGACCTCGAAGATCCACTCGCGGGTGACCACGTAGAACTCGTCATTCAGCAGGCCGACCAGGCCGGCGAAGATCCACCAGCCGCCCATCATCACCATCATGATGCCGGCGAACACCGTCCAGCCGATTGCCCATCCGCTTGGTTGTTTGCTGCTCATCTTCTTTTCCTCCCTTTCAAACACACAAACCGATTCACAGACAAGGCTAGCGCCTATACCACGGTCCCGTGTGGCTGCTATTCGCCCATCATCTCATCGCAGTTCATTCTCTGGGTCATTTCCGTCCATGCGCTCTCCACCTCAGACACCTGCCCACTGATCGACTGCAGAGCTTCCGCGATAGAGGTACCAGGAGGCATATGGTGGATCGCGTACATCAGATCGTTCATGGCCGCCCGGAGGTCGTCTGTCTGCACATCAGCGACCTTTGAAGCGGAATCCATCACTTTGTCACAGTCATCCTTCACCGCTTCCGCCGCGTCATCCAGATCATCCATGCTGGATTGCAGGTTTAAGCCTTTGAGAGTAGCGAGCGAAGTCTTGAGATCCTGAAGGTCCTCGCATAGATGCTTCTCCGCGTCATTGCTGCTTTCGTCACCGCAGCCGGCGGCCACAAGCAACATCGGCACAAGCAGCATGGATGCTACGAGCAAGACAATCACTTTCTTCATGCCAAAACCTCCTCAGCATAGTCTGACTCAACACATCTGCTAGCCCGGTCTATTCTTCCAACCCGAAGGCTTCTCGCAGATGGTCTTCTTGCTCCTTCGAGAGGTTGGTTTGCAGCAATTCAAATTTCAGTCCTTTGAAAGCTTCCGCCACTTTGTCCAGCGTGGCATCGCTGGTCAGCAGGAAAAGGGCCGAGGTGCCTTCCGTGATCGAATTGCGCACCTTCTCAACAAAATCCTTGTCGATCCCAACATGCGCCATGGACCCCGCCAGAGCGCCGATGGCCGCGCCAATGGCCATGCCCAGGAAGGGTACGAAGAAGATCAGTCCGAAGAGCATGCCCCAGAAAGCTCCACCCAAGGCTCCGGCCCCGGCCAGATTGGCCAGTTGACGGGTTTGGGGCTTTTTTTTGCCCTCCGGCCAAGAGACAATGGCGGCATCCTGCAACTTGAGCAACTGTTGCTTTGAAAGGTCCTGGACTAAGTGGAGAGTCCTGTCCGCACCGTCAGCTGCCGGGAACTTCAGAACTGATAGAGTCGCCATGGATTCGTACCTCCTTCCCGTTGTTTTCAACTAACATCTTTGCAGCCCCTCAGTGGAGGTACAATACGTAAACTTACCTAGTAGACGACTGGGGTAGATACTTATTGCCTCATCTGTTGCGTATCTCATACTTAATAAACACAGTCGAAGCATATCTGCATTTGTCGATGTAGCTACGTAGAAGTCGATACAATCAAGTCGTCGGGGATGGCCTGTCAGGAGGTGTATCTTGGGCAGCGTCATAGGGGATATTCTGGGCCCGGCCATAGGCGTTGCTCTCAGCCCCGTGCCGATAGTCGCCCTCATTCTCATGCTCTTTTCCAAGCGGGCCAGGTCCAACGGCCCGGCCTTTCTTCTGGGATGGATCCTCGGCATTGCCGCCGTTGCCGGCATTCTTGTCGCCGTGGTGGGCTTGCTGGACTTCGAGCCGGACAGCGGCCCTTCCACCAGCGCAGCTGTTACCCGCCTGGTGCTGGGAGTACTGCTCCTTTTGCTGGCTTTCAGGCACTGGCGGCGCCGGCTGCCGCCAGGCGAAGAACCGAAGATGCCCGGCTGGATGGCCTCAATAGACTCGTTCACCCCGCTCAAAGCTATGGGATTGGGGATTCTCCTGTCCGCCGTGAATCCCAAGAATCTGGCCCTCATAATTGCGGCGTCTCTTGCCATAGTGAATGCTGAACTCAGCGGCACCGGCATCGCGGTTTCCCTGACAGTCTTCGTCATCGTGGCCTCACTGAGTGTGGCCGCACCGGTGGCCTTCTACCTCCTGAGAGGAGAGGCGGCGGCCAAGACACTGGACGGCTGGAAGGTTTGGCTGGTCAGGAACAACGAGACGGTGATGATGGTCCTGTTCCTTGTGTTCGGCGTGATCCTCATAGGCAAGGGCATCGGACAGCTTGTCTAGTGATGCGGTGGTCAGTGGCATTACTCCATGCAACGAGATCTGTTCGAGAGTCGGCATCTAGGTAGGATGGCCCGCGTCCCGCACTTCGTGATTGAGGTAAGAGGGAATGGTTAAGAAAGGCCAACACAAGAGCCGTGTGCGGTCATTCCTGCGATCGACCGTGCCCGTGCTCAACTGGGTGCCCTCTTACCAGAGAGCATGGTTGCGTTTCGATATCCTGGCCGGCATCACCGTGGCGGCCTTCACGGTTCCCGAGGCCATGGCATACGCTTCGCTGGCCGGCCTGCCGCCGGAAGCCGGACTCTATGCTGCTTTCCTGGCCTCGCTGGTCTACGTCATCTTCGGAACATCCCGGCAACTGGCCATAGGCCCCACATCGGCGGTTTCCATTCTGGTGGCGGGGACGCTCAGCCTGCTGGTCGTGGACAACCCCGAGGTGTATTGGGCCTTTGCAGCGCTGGTGGCCATCCTTGTCGGATTGATCAGCCTTGTTGCCTGGATATTCCGCATGGGTTTCCTGGTCAATTTCATCTCGAAGCCCGTCCTGGCCGGGTTCACCGCCGGCGCAGCCCTGTTCATTGCATCCTCACAGTTGCCAAAGCTGTTCGGCATAGAGGGTACCCATGGCCAATTCTTCGACCAGGTCTGGCAGATCATAAAGCACCTGGGAGAGACCAACCTGCCTTCGCTGGGAATAGGTCTGGGTGCCATCCTCCTCCTGGTCGCCAGCCAGATGAAGTTTCCCCGTCTGCCGGTTTCCCTTTTCGTGGTCCTGCTTGGCATCGTGATCATGTCCACGACCAACCTGACGGATTACGGAGTTGCAATAGTAGGAGACATTCCCAGCGGGATGCCTGCTTTCGGCATACCGGGGATCACTTGGGATAGCATCGGCGATCTGCTGCCGCTGGCCTTCTCCGTTTTCATTCTGGCATACGTCGAAGGGATGGCTGCGGTGCGCACTTTCGCCGGCAAACACCGGTACCGAACGGATGCGAATCAGGAACTGCTGGCGATGGGAGCCAGCAACATCATGGCCGGGTTGGGCCAGGGCTATGCAGTGTCGGGCAGCATGTCCCGCTCGGTGGTGAATGACAACAGCGGAGCCAAGACACCACTGGCTGGTGGAATCGCCGGCCTGCTCATCATCATCGTGGTGCTCTTTCTCACCGGGCTGTTCGAGAACCTTCCGGAGCCTGTACTGGCTGCAGTTGTCCTGGTAGCCGTGAGGAGCCTGATCGATGTTCCCGAACTGCGGCGCATCTATCGCATCAACAGAGGAGAGTTCGTCATCGCCATGGTGGCATTCATCGGGGTGCTGGCCTTCGGCCTCCTCTATGGCATACTCATTGCCGTGCTTGCGTCGCTGATCCTCATGACCACCCGCGCCATGCACCCGCACACGGCGGTACTGGGGCGCATCCCAGGGACTGACAGCTACGGAGACGTGAAGCGGCACCCTGAGAACGAGCAGTTCCCTGGAGTCCTTGCCTACAGGGTCGATGCAGACATTTTCTTTGTCAACGCTGCCACAGTGAAGGATGACATCACCGGCTTGATCGACACACTGGACCAGCCCATCGAGTTGGTGGTGCTGGACCTGGAGGCAACCCCTTCACTCGACATCACCGGGGCCGATATGCTGGCAGAGATCCATAGAGAGCTGGCCGCCCGTGGAATAGCCTTGAAGATAGCCATGGCATCTGGTCCGGTGCGCGATGTCCTCCGTGCAGAGGGCTTCGAGAAGCTGGTCGGCAGAATAGAGGCCGGTGCAACGATCTCCAGCGTGATTCAAGCATGGAAGGCAATGAGGTGACAGCCAGCCCCGCTCGATTCCCACACCCTATCCAACCGCGGCTTTTCAGACCGGCGAACAACCGGGTAGCCGCGTGTGGTTACGCACCACCTCTGGCCAGACGCCGGTTCACACCCAAAACCTCAAACCCCAGGATCATTGCCCCCACGCCGAATATGATGGCCCACAGCCCTATGAGCCATACGATGGCCAGCGCCCCGGCGGCAGGCCACGCGAATATCAGCACCCCAAAGGTCAGGCTGACCAAACCGCTGAGAATGAGCGCAAGTCTGTCGGTGCGCCGTTCCTGCGGCCAGAATGCGGCTGCCAGAATCTTTGTGACACCGGCTATGACCGCAAACGCAGCGATGACGTACAGGACCACCTTAGCCGTGATGCCGGGCCAGATCAGGATTAATGCCCCTATGATGATGGAGACCACACCCGACACCAACAGGAACCAGCGGAGTGCCTGATTCTCACGGCTGGCCACTGCTCCGGCGGCAGTGAAAACACCATCTACCAGTGCGATAGCACCGAACATTATCACTAACACACTGATAGTGATACCCGGCCAGACAATGGCCAGTATCCCGAAGACCAGCAGAGCCAATCCTCCCACCACAAATGGCCACCATGGCATGTTCCTTGCTGCTGTCTCTGGATAATTCATGTTTCGCCTCCCTTCGGTGGGTTGTCACCACAACGCCGGAGGTCGCTACAATACATATTATACAAGTTGTAGAGCACCTGAGAATGATGATCCGCGGGCGCACCCGGCTCAGGGAGGAGAAACTGTAAACAAGAAGTGTCTGTTTGGCTAGGCAAGCGTGTGATTACCGACTTCCGCCGCGGGAGTGGAACCTCCCGCTGTTGGGAGTTCGCTCCAGATACTGGAGATACGTAATCTGGCCGACTCTGCTTCCGCGCCAATAGACTCAGGCAGTCCAAGCTGTTTGAATGTATCCTTGTCCCTTTCGGACAAGTCGGCAAGCTCCAGGATAAGCCTTTCCTTGGCAGCCTTCAGTCTGACCAACTGCCATTCAAGGAGAAATCTCTTGGACGGGACAAGCGTGGACGGGACAACCGCACTGGGCTGATATTTGCGACTGCTCTTGGGGGAAGGACCTCTCTCTTCTTCCTGAATATTATTCAGGAGAGCCTGGTGAGCGGCCATGAACAACCTGCTTACGAAATTGAGCAGGGCTTCGTGGGCAGGTCTGAGCGTATCTGACTCCGGCTCCAACGACTTCAGTCTGCTCTTGAGCGCCATGAATGAGCGCAGTTGATCATACAGTACGTCTGTTGCCTCGGCCCGTGCGAGGGCGTCAGCCTCTGCCTGAGAGAGCAGCATCACCAGTCTATGCTCGAACAGCTTCGACAGGTGCAGGCCCCATTCATGCGGTGAGCAGTTTTCAGGTTTTTCCATCGATTCACACGCCTGGAAATGCCACCTGCATTCTATCATAACCATGGAATCCCTCCCAAAATCCCATGATGATTGGTTCAATGCACCGTGGAGACAGCTTGCACCAGTTCAAGACTGGCTAGAAAGGCATATTGGTGGTCTCCATACCACCATCCACTTCCAGGATCTTGCCCGTCACCCACCTCGCCGCAGGCGAGGCCAGGTACAGAGCAGCCAAGGCAATGTCATCCACCTCTCCAAGCTTCTTCATCGGTGTGCGGTCGCACATCTTCTGCAGATTCGGTTCGTCCAGGAGGCCTCTCAGAGCATCAGTCAAAATGGAGCCCGGCGCAACGCCATTCACTCTCACGTCCGGAGCTAAGTCGGAGGCCATCAGCCTGGTCATATGAATCAGGGCTGCCTTGACCGAACCATAGACACTGAAATTGGGCTGCACAATGCGTCCCGCCGCTGAACAGATATTGATCACACATCCTTTGCTTTCCTTCAGGTGCGGCAGGCAAAAACGAGCGACCATGAATGCCGAGGTAACGTTGAAATCAAAGGCATCGTTGAACCGTCTTCGGCTGGTTTTGGCGATCTGGTTCGGCCCGGTGCCTCCAGCGTTATTGACCACAATGTCGATCCTGCCGAAGGTCTCAATGGTCTTAGCCACCAGCGTCTGCAGTTGATTGTCATCTTTGACGTCGCAGGGAACAGCCAGAGCCTGCACACCAAATGCCTTGGCTTTCTCTGCACCAGCCTTGATATCGTTCTCTGTCCTGGCTGAGAACACCACCCTGGCTCCAGCCTCAGCAAAGGTCAGCCCGATTCCCTGGCCTATCCCCTTGCCGGAGCCCGTCACAATCGCCACCTTGCCATCCAACCTGAATTTCTCGGCTATCATTCTCCCTCCTCGATTAAGGCGTCTATCGCAGCGGCAACATGATTAGCATCTTACCACTGCCGCCGGGAAGCGACCCAACTTGCTTCGCTGTGCCCGAAGTTTCGCAGATCTGGTTCGGGGGCTACTTCGGATTCCCACAACCTCATCCGGACCTTCAGCGTATTCGAGGGGTTAGAGATCATTCCTGCGACTAATGAACAAAGGGGCGCAAAAAGGACGACGGAATAACGACACACATGTTAAGCGGGCGACGCGGAACCACTGCGCGTATGTGGTAACTTGTGCAGTGGGGAGTCAATAGTGAAACCGACCTGCAGAGGGTCGGTTTCTTCTTTTGTCAGGGAATGGGGGAGTCTGCCTGCCGCAAGAACACCAGCTACCTGGGTGTAGACGATGGGAGATGGATTGGTACTTCTAAAGATACTGGATGATGCTCTCGATCAGTCTCGGATACTCGAGCGTGAGCGGAACGAGGCATTGGCAAGGCTAGAGGCGCTTGAACAGGAGGTCAGGGCACTCAGAGCACTGACAACAGGGAATCATTCAAGGGACGGGAGGAATCGAGCGCCGGCCACACCTTTCATCCGGGCGATGACGGCGGAGATCGACGGGCAGTACAACCGTGGATGCCGAGACCGTATTCTGGTTGGCTTGGTCAGCATACTTGGATACGACTCCGACCGCAATCTTCGACGCCTGGCCGCGTTTTCTCTGGGCGTAATGGGAGATCGCCGGACCGTTGCAGCTCTTTCTCAAGCCTTGAGCGATGCCGACCCAGGTGTGCGGCGATTGGCAACGGTGGCCCTCGGCAAGATAGGAACCGCCGGATCCGTCCAGCCACTGATGGCATCCCTGAGAGACGAACAGGCCAATATCCGCGAAAAGGCAATCGAGGCCTTGACAAAGATAGGCAGGCCCTCGGTTCAATCATTGTTATGCGGACTGAGAGAGCCCGACAGCACGGTCCGCCGCAGTTCGTCAAAGGCCCTGGCGAGGATTGGAGGACCGGCCATCTTGCCGCTGATGAAGGCGCTCCTCGAAGAAGGTGATCCGCTGGTACGATCTGAGATCGTTGGAATCCTGGGCAGCACCGGAGACCGGAGAGCAGCGGTATCCCTCGCGGTATCTTTGATGGATTCTAATGACGATGTCCAGAGCAGAGCGGCTGAAGCGCTGGTGAAGACAGGCCAGCCGGCCACAGGGCCCCTGATTCACATATTGAGAGCAGTGGAGAATGCTCATCGTGAGAGAGTCGCCGCAGTGCTGGTTCGCATTGGTGAGCCGGCGGTCGAACCACTGATTGAAGCCTGCAGACACGAGAGCCCGGAGGTTCGCGCAGTCATATCTGAAATCCTGGTCAGGATGGGGAAACCTGCGCTCCAGTTCCTGATCCACACGTTGAAGGACAGCGACCCCGCCGTTCGCAGACAATCGGCCGTCATCCTTGGACTGATAGGCGACCCGCAAGCCGTTGATCCTCTCATCCAGGCCATGAAGCAAAGTGATGCCGAGCTGCGCCAAACAGCAGCCGGTGCCTTGGTGAGAGTAGGAAGACCAGCCGTCGAGCCGCTCACTTGGCTCTTCAAAGAAACAGACGCCGGCCTCCGGGAAGAGGCCTCCCGGGCCCTGGTGCAGATCGGACGTCCCGCCTTCGAGCCACTGTGCCGGGCACTTCAAGATGCAGACCTGGGCACGCGTCAGCAGGCAGCAGAGGTACTGGCAAAACTGCGGAGCAGCGGTGCCCTGTCCGGTCTTCATGGAAAGTGGGAACGAGTCATGGATAAGACCTTGCTTCTTGCCTGGTTCGGCTCAATCTACTCCCGCGCTGCAAGCAAATTAACGGTCTACCCGGACTCGGGGTGCCAAGGCAACATAGCAGCAGAGTAGTTCTCACCGCAGTGCAGGCACCGGCTCCGATCCCCAAAAATTAGCCTTATCCTCACGGGTCCGATCACGGGAGTAGTTGTGCAAGGCACGGGTCTTCTGCCTATAATTATTGCAGGCAAAGGAGCCTGAATCGTCAATTTGGCATGCCCTCAGAGCGGAAAGGAGAATCACCAGACATGGGTAAGCTTGCTGATAAAGTAGCGCTGATCACCGGGGCCGGATCCGGGATCGGCCGGGCCGCAGCCCTTCTTTTTGCCAAAGAAGGAGCCAAGATTGTTGTGGCCGATTTTGTGCCTCAGGGCGGTCACGAAACAGTCAAAATGATAAAGGAGGCCGGAGGGCAGGCCGTTTTTGTTGAAGTGAATGTGACAAAGTCTGCGGACGTGCAGAAGATGATCAAATCAGCCGTGGATGCCTTCAGGCGGCTTGATATCATGTTCAACAACGCAGGGATGCAGGGCAAGTACATCATGACGGCTGATCTGCCGGAGGAGATGTGGGACAACATTATCACCACGAACCTGAAAGGGGTCTTCCTGGGATGCAAGTATGCCATTCCGGTGATGCTCAGCCAGGGCGGCGGCGTCATTATCAACACCGCTTCATCTGCAGGCATGCTTGGCCTGCCCGGACAACAGGCCTACTGCGCATCCAAGGCCGGGGTCATACAATTGACCAAGTCTGCAGCGCTGGAGTATGCCGACAAGAACATTCGGATTAACTGCATCTGCCCCGGCGGAATAGTCACGCCGTTGGCCGGCATCGGCCAGCCGATGACTGACGCAACCATGGTACCCCCATTCCATCAACCCCAGGCCATGAGGAGGTTCGGACAGCCGGAGGAAGTGGCCAAGGTAGCCCTGTACCTGGCTTCCGACGATTCATCGTTCGTTACCGGCACGTTGTCGGTGGTTGACGGCGGATGGACGGCCGGCATACCGAAGATGCCGGCAAAGAAGTACGCTGAGCTTCTGGATTCGATCAACAAGAACAAGTAGGATCCCCACAGAAAAGGCCGCACTGACCGGTTATCATTCGCTACGGAGCACGGCAGCTCCGTAGCGGATTTCACTGGGATGTCCCTGCAGATAGTCAGCGACTCCCTCCTGATCAAGTCCAAGCACAGATGCAATGGTCTCCACCAGACTTCCGCTCTCACCCGGTCGAGGCCCGTCCAGCGTGTTGGCAAAGCCGGCACTCGTGAGGCCCACTGTAACCGAAACGGCAGCCAGTAGAGAAAGCGCCAGCAGATCAGTTTGTTGTTCCATTGTTGTTATGCCCCCTCCTTCCCCACTCAGACTGGTCCACTACCTGTATAACGAAGGTGGCCGTCGGGAAGTTCCACTAACGGACCGGACTGATCGGATCCAGACCCCTCAGAATCTTGACCCCTCTCGGCTTCGGTCTTCTTCTGATGCACTTATGATCCTTCTGGCTCTGCCAAGTTGACCTTTTGTGTCTTGCCGATTGTTGAGGATTGTATATACGATACTCACTAAATGGACAATACCGCCCAGCCAAGCTTGTCCAGAATCTCTGCCAGACTGGACAGGATTCGCGAGCAGATTGGCAGGAGTATCGAGGCGGCAGCGGAGAACTCGCCTGACGGGCTGTCACGGATCGAGCTGGAGGAGCGCGAAATACTCCGGTCGATTCCCGACCTCATTTTCCGCATCAGGCGCAAAGGGGTCGTCTCAGTCCCGGGTAACAGCAGTCTGCGCTTTGTTGCCGGCAGTGTTCCGGATGCCCGTAAGACACCCGCAGAACCAGCCGGGACATCTGAGGGTGGTCAACCTTCAGCACAGGACGAGCCATGGGACCCGGTCAGAAGCATCGGTGAAGAACTCGCACACCGGAGCAAGGGACTCCTGGCAAAGGCAATAAAGACAAGCAGCGTGCAGGTTGTGGAGCTTCAGTTCACACATCATGGCCGGACCAGATACTATGACGTCCGGGCTGTGTCTTTCAATCATGGCGAGGTACTGGCTGTGGTCAGGAATGTCACCACACATAGAGAGGCCGACAACGCCCTGGCAAAGTCAAAAGAGGAACTGGAAATCAGGGTTCAGGAACAGGCCGCAGAGATTGCTCAACTGAAAGAAGTCTACCAGAGAGAGGTATCTCTTCGCACCGAAGAGGAGGAGACCCGCAAGAAGAGCCTTGCAAGGGTGGAGAAGCTCCTGGAGGACACCATCGGCGCGATCGCTTTGATCGTGCAGAAGAAAGACCCTTACACTGCCGGCCACCAGCAGCGGGTGAGCCAACTGGCCTGCGCCATGGGCGCACAGATGGGCCTGAAGAACGACCAGATTCGAGTGATCCGCATAGCGGCCCTGCTCCATGATCTGGGCAAGGCGTTTATACCTGCCGAGATTCTCGCCAAGCCGGGCAAACTGAGCCAGGCTGAGGTTTCCATGGTCAAGGCTCATCCTGACGCGGACTATGAGATACTCAAGACAATTGACTTCTCCTGCTCAATCGCTGATATCGTCCACCAGCACCATGAAAGGATTGACGGTTCCGGCTATCCCAAGGGGCTGAAGGGAGACGACATCCTTCTCGAGTCCCGAATACTTGCTGTGGCTGACGTAGTGGAGGCGATGATATCCAACCGACCCTATCGTCCGGCGAAGGGAATCGATGCGGCCATCAAAGAGATCACCTCCGGCAGGGGGACTTTGTATGATCCGGATGCGGTTGAGGCCTGCATCAGGTTGTTCCGCGAAGGCGGATTCAGTTTTGAACGCCGAGAGGCCACCTCTTCCAGCAAGAGTTCCTAAAGATCCTGCCGAATAGACTGCCGGAATCCTTTCTCCTGAACACGTCAGATACGCCACGCCTTGTGCATCGAACTCGAGAAGTGAGATGATGTCAGGAGAGTCCCCGATGACAGAGGATTTGGAGCAACGTATCACCACTCTGGCCAACTGGATGTTTGAGGTCAGGCACTTGGTAGTTTTCACCGGTGCCGGCATCAGCACCGAATCCGGCCTGGCCGATTTCCGCGGGCCGGAAGGCCTGTGGACCCGACAGGCCAAAGGCCTCCCGACGAAGTCAATCGATTTCTCTTCCGCCGCACCCAATGCCGGACACCTGGCCATCGCCGAACTTCAAGCACTGGGCAAGCTGGCTTTCCTGATCTCCCAGAATGTGGATAATCTGCATCTAAGGTCAGGGATACGACCCGAACTGATCGCCGAACTGCACGGGAACATCACCAAGCTCCGCTGCCAGACCTGTGAGTTTCTGATGGACAACATGGACGACCAGATGCCCTGCCCCATCTGCGGAGGCGCAATGGCTTCCAGCGTAGTCAACTTCGGCCAGTCGCTGCCGGAAAGGGATGTGGCCGAGGCCTACCGGCACACCAGGAGGGCCGACCTTTTCGTGGTCGTCGGTTCAAGCCTGGTAGTGACGCCGGCGGCCAACATGCCCCGGGTCGCCCTGCAGGCCGGCGCGCGCCTTGTGGTCATCAACCAGGGCGAAACGCCGCTGGACAGGTCAGCCCACCTGCGGTTCGAGGAAAGAATCGGCGAGGTACTGCCGCCGGTCATAGCCAGACTGAAGGAGCTGATGCTATCCTGCTGAAAAGCTCGGAGTAGGACCTTGGAATTCCCGCCGGGCGAGGTTTGCCGTCCAAGTCATCTGAGCGTACAATCTCCTCCAGAGCAGCCATGTACCAGAGAGTAATCACATCCCGCCGCAGTGAATCTTATGCTTAAGGGCGCAGCCAGGAACAAGGCCATCATCCAGAGGCTGGATGGCTGGAACAAATCCAACGCCCGGTTGCCTCGCTCTATCGAGACACAGACGCGGCTGTTGCGCCTCAGCATTGAGACACAATCCCGCATCAGTGTACCGAAGACTCTCCCGACAAGAGACGCAGTCTCGTCGCTGCTGATGCAGGGAAAACCGGCCCTGGGGTTCGCTGACCTCAACCTGGACTGGGCTCTGGCGGAGGAACTCTTCCAGGCTGCAGCCAAGGCCTTGGTCGAGGAAGCATCGAATGGCGAGGGCAAGCATCTGCGGGCAATAGCCATGAATGCACCTCTTCTGAAGCAGGTTGCAAGAGACTATTTCAACAACACCCCGCTTTCAGGCACAGCCACGGAGCACTGCATTAACGCGGCGATTCTTGAAGCATGCACCCATACCGCTCTTGCTCCCTTTCTGGTGTCACAGAGTGCTGCACTATCAGACCTGGTGGCGCAGGAGTTGTGGCGTCGCAAAGACTGTCCCATCTGCGGCGGCACACCGGACTTTGCCTTTCTTGACAAGGACCAGGGAGCCAGGTGGTTGATGTGCTCCCGTTGCGAAATGGAATGGCTGTTCCAGCGCCTGCAGTGCCCTTATTGCGGAACACAGAAACACGAGTCGCTCGGCTACCTCACCAACAGCCAAGGGCTTTATCGTCTCTACACTTGTGAGGAATGCCGCTCCTATATCAAAGCCATTGACCTTCAGAAGACGGCCGGTGAGGTTCTG
Organism: uncultured Dehalococcoidia bacterium; assembly: GCA_964475375.1. Classification (GTDB taxonomy): domain Bacteria; phylum Chloroflexota; class Dehalococcoidia; order UBA2247; family RBG-13-53-26; genus JAFGCL01. Next base: position 37,053 of record CAYYWI010000002.1, on the reverse strand, counting down.
CTGCCGCTGGAAAGGATACTCACCGTAGATCTGGATAGACAGGCGAAAGAGGCCAACTACAGGTCGGGGCACAATAACCCTCTCCAGACATTGTTGTGAACCTTCCCCTAGCGGTTTTTCTTTCGCCAGCTCGTCCCAGTCGTTTGTGTAGTAGATGTAGCATGCGCTCATCTGGATTTGCAGGCCAAGTTTGGCCTATGGTACGATTTTTGATGGGGTTTCTATGTTTGGCATTCCAGAAATGGTTAGTGCCTGTATAATATTTGCGGCCGTGTGATGGTGCGCACAGGGTGAACTGGGAAAAATCAAGTGGGCCGTAGGAATCAAAATTGGGTATGGAAGGGCAAGCAGGCTTGGGCTGGGTTGCCCTTGTTATTATTTCAGACATTCGACTTCCCAAATCGTAGAAAGGAGGAGGGCACCTATGGAACTGAGCCGTAGAGATTTCCTTAAGATTTCCGGCGCAGGCGCAGCAGGAGCAGCTGCGGCTGTAGCTCTCAGTACCATCCCCGATGCGTCCGTAGTGGACGCAAAAAAGTTCACTCTGGACGAATGGGTCGGAGAGACCCCTACCATATGTTGTTACTGTTCGGTGGGATGCGGAGCCTTGGTCATCCGCCGAAAGAACCCTGAATTCGGTGAGATGCTCAAGATAGAGGGTGATCCGGATCACCCCATCAACAGGGGTTCGCTCTGTCCAAAAGGGTCGGCCATGTACCAGATACACAGCACCGACGGCAAAGTAGTCAGCCCCATCAACGATCAGAGGGTAACCAAGCCGTTGTACCGGGCCCCGGGCAGCGATCATTGGGAAGAAAAGGGGTGGGACGAAATCCTGAATATGATCGCCCGCAGAGTGAAGGACACCCGGGATGCCAGACTCGTTCAGACCGACGGCGGCAAGGTGGTCAACCGGAATGAAGGAATGGGCTCCTTCGGCGGCGGCGAGCTGGACAACGAGGAATGCTACCTGCTGGCTAAGATGAGCCGAGCGTTAGGCGTGGTGTATCTTGAACACTGCGCCCGGCTTTGACATTCCTCTACTGTTGCGGCTCTGGCAGAGTCGTTCGGAAGAGGAGCAATGACCAACCACTGGATCGATATCAGGAACGCTGACTGCATCCTGATCATCGGCTCCAACGCAGCAGAGAACCATCCCATATCCTTCAAGTATGTCCTTGAGGCGCGGGATCGCGGTGCCAAGGTTATCCATGTTGACCCGCGCTACAGCCGAACCTCGTCCAAGGCCGACATGTTCATCCGTATCCGGACCGGCACCGACATCGCCTTCATGGGCGGCATGATCTACTGGATCCTGGAGGACATGCGGAAGAACCCGGCGAAGTACAACCTCCAGTACGTGCAGCAGTACACCAACGCGGCCTACCTGGTAACTGATCAGGTGAAGCTGCCTGGCGAAGATGGGCAGAAGGGGCTGTTCAGCGGCTGGAAGGACGGCAAGTACGACCAGGCTACGTGGAAGTACTCTGACATGTCCAAAGCAGCTGCAGAGGCAAAGCTGCTGACTCCCGACTGGGAGGGCTGGGCCAACAGGACCGCCGCAGAGGAAACGGCCTGGGGTGAGTTGAATGACAACTGCGTCCTGAAGCTCCTCTGGAGAAACTACCGGCGCTATGACAAAGCCACCGTCTCCAAGATCACCGGCATACCGGCGGACAAACTGGAAGCAGTGTATGCCGAATACGCAAAGACCGGCGCTACGGGCAAAGCGGGCACTATCATGTATGCCATGGGCGCTACCCAGCACACTTACGGTGTTCAGAACATCAGGACCTACTCTATAGTGCAGCTCCTTCTGGGCAACATGGGCGTGGCGGGCGGCGGTATCAATGCGCTACGCGGCACCTCCAATGTGCAGGGTTCGACAGACCAGGCTCTGCTGGAGCAATACCTGCCCGGATACCTGAAGACAACCACCGACATCGACGCTCACCAGACGCTGGCCGGTTATGTCGCCAACATCACCCCTGCACCCACTAATCCTCCCGACGACCTTGCCGGAGACAATCCGGTGAACTGGTGGAAGAACACGCCGAAGTACGTTCATAGCCTGCTCAAGGCGTGGTGGCCAAATAGCGACTTGGCTGTCAGCTACGACTACCTGCCCAAGAAGAAGGCCAGCGGTGTCAACTACACTCACGTGGGGTTGATCGAGGCCATTGGAAGGAGCGAGATCGAGGGACTCTGGATCTGGGGGCAGAACCCGGCCGCCGGCGGGCCGACATCGCTCGGCGCGCGGGACGCCCTGAAGAAACTGAAGTGGATGGTGGCCAGCGATATCTGGTTCAATGAAACCCATCTTTTCTGGAAGAGGCCGGATGTGGATCCCGCCAGCATCAACACCGAGGTCTTCCTTCTTCCGGCAGCCGGCTCCTTCGAGAAAGAGGGCAGCGTATCCAACAGCGGCCGCTGGGTACAGTGGCGCTACAGAGCAGTGATGCCGCCCGGGGAAGCTATCTCGGACTTGGACATGATGATCCAGCTCTTCAAAAGAATACGCAAACTGTACGATGACGAAGTGAAGGCAGGAAAGCCTAGCGTTCTTCCCGAGGCGATCCTCAATCTGGGCTGGAATTATAGCGACGAGGAGGCACCAGACGTCATAGCCAGGGAGATGAATGGCTACGCGCTGGTTCCCGACATCCCCAAGTCTGGATCTCCGGGGACATTCTATGAGGTCGGGGAGCTGATTGACTGGTTCAACGACCT
>CAYYWI010000002.1:0-34313 GCA_964475375.1 uncultured Dehalococcoidia bacterium | reverse complement strand
GCAGACTGCTGATCCCGTTACCGGCGAAGCGAGGACCTCCAGCGGCAACTGGCTCCACTGCGGCCAATACACCAAAGCCAGTGCCGCTGACCAGCAGGACTATCCTGAACTCATTACCGTAGTGAACGGTATTCCATCTATAAACAAGGCCAGGAAGCGGAATACTGTAGATAGCTCACCAAAGCAGGTTGGCCTCTATCCCAACTGGTCCTGGTGCTGGCCGAGGAACCGCCGCATCATCTACAACCGAGCTGCTGTGGACCTCAACGGCGATCCTTGGGATGCAGAGCATCCGGTGCTGACGTGGAATGGCACCACCTGGGTGGGCGATGTGGTTGACGGCGGCGGCAATCCCATCAAGTTGGCTGCCGCAGGAAGCCAGAACCTGCCTTTCATTATGAACGTCGAGGGCGTGGGCAAGCTCTGGGGCTACGGCCTCAAGGACGGCCCGATCCCGCACGTCTTCGAGCCTTGGGAGAGCCCGATAACAAACCTTATGACAGAGCAGCAGAACGACCCAGCGGCCTATATCGGCAAGCTCGTTGTTGATGGCACAGACTGGAACCAGCGGGGCAGCGTCGATGAGTTCCCTTACGTGGCCACAACATACCGCTGCACCGAGCACTGGCAGACCGGGATCATGACCCGGAATCTGCCATGGCTGGCGGAGCTGATGCCGGAGATGTACGTCGAGTTGGGTGAGGATTTGGCAGAGTCGCTTGAACCGAAGATAAAGAGCGGAGACAAGGTTAAGGTAAGCTCAAAACGGGGATCAATCGAAGCCGTGGCCATAGTCACCAAGCGTTTCCAGGCGATAACTGTGGATGGGAAGCCCATCCATCAGATAGGCATACCCTGGCACTGGGGCTATGCCGGACGGGTGACCGGCGACAGCGGCAATGTTCTGACCCCGCATGTCGGGGACGCTAACACCAGCATTCCCGAATCCAAGAGCTTCCTGTGCAATATAGGAAAAGTTTAACGGAGGGAAGAGATGGCTTACGGGGTACTCTATGACGGCACGCGGTGCATCGGATGCCGGGCCTGTTCAGTAGCCTGCAAGAGCTGGAACAACAATCCCGCGGATACCGATTCGAAAGTCTCGGTTGAAGGGGGAATACCAGGCAAAGCAGCGGTCTCTGCTGAGACCTTCACCTTCATGCGCTTCCGCGAGATCGGCGAGGGTGACGATTTCAAGTGGGCCTTCGCCAAGATCCAGTGCATGCATTGTCTGCATCCGGCTTGCGAGACCGCCTGCATAGTGGGTGCCCTCAGAAGAAGTGAGGAGACGGGCGCAGTGACCTACGATCGCGGCAAGTGTATCGGCTGCCGCTACTGCATGGTGGCCTGCCCGTTTGGTATTCCCACATACCAATGGGATAAGCCATCACCCTGGATCAAGAAGTGCACATTCTGCGCCAACCGATTGACCGAGGCTGAGAACGGCATGCAGCCTGCCTGCGTCACAACCTGCCCCACGGACGCGCTGCTGTTCGGGGAGAGAGATGAGCTCATCGAGGAAGCCCACAGACGGATCGCGGCCGCTCCGGGCAGGTACTACGATCACGTCTACGGAGAGCATGAGGCGGGAGGAACAGCCTGGCTGTACATCTCTTCGGTCTCCCCCGAAGACCTTGACATGCCGCCGGTCAGCGACGAATCGGTGCCCACCAATGCTCGCAAGGCCATGGGCACTCTGCCGTACTACGCCATAGGCATGGTGGGTCTGATGGCGGCTATCTACTGGGTGACCAAGCGGCGGCAGAAGGTGGCTGCCGGTGAGCATGAGAAGAAGGAGGGATGACGGACATGACTACGCCCGCAGTTAAGAAAGAACGCAGATTACCCGTCGGCACCCTTTTGATGGCTCTTCTGGTAGTGATCGGCTTGGCAACCGCTGTGGCCCGTTATGCCAAGGGGCTCGGATTCGTCAGCAACATGAGCGATGGCCGCGGTTGGGGCATCTGGATCGGCTTCGACCTCTATTGTGGTGTGGCGCTGGCCGCCGGCGGATTCACCATGGCCGCCATCGTCTACATCTTCAACCTGAAAAAGTACCAAGTCCTGGCCAGACCGGCAATCCTGACCGCCTTCATCGGCTACCTGTTGGTGGTCTTCGCCCTCCTGGTGGACCTCGGACAACCCTGGTACATCTGGAAGATGATTTTCAACCCCAACATCCACTCGCCGCTGTATGAAGTCGGCTGGTGCGTAATGTTGTACAACGTGGTCCTGTTCCTGGAGTTCCTCCCGGCCATCTTCGAGAAGCTCAAGGAGCTGAAGCTGCCCGCCCCGACATGGAAGATCCCCCTGAGGGTCCTCCACATGATTGAGATACCCCTGATCATCGCCGGCATCGTGATCTCGACCGGCCACCAGAACTCCCTCGGTTCCATGTTGCTCCTCATGGGCAACACCCTCAACCACCTGTGGTACACCCCCATTCTGCCCCTGCTGTTCTTCGTCTCGGCTGTTGCTGTGGGACCAGCCATGGTCATCTTCGAATCCACCATCAGCAGCAAGGTCTTCGGTCACCAGATTGACCTGGACATCATCAGCGGCGTGGGCAAGATACTGCGCATTCCTCTGGCTATCTACCTGGTGCTCAAGGTAGGAGACATCATAGTGGCCGGTGAATTTGGGGCCCTCTTCAGTGAGTATCCGGCGAACGTCTTCTGGTGGGCCGAGATGATCATAGGCGTAGTGCTGCCCCTGATCCTGTTCTCCCTTCCCAGCATCCAGAAGAGCCGGGGAGGGCTGTTCTTCAGCGCCTTGCTGGTCGTACTGGGTTTGGTGCTCAACCGCTTCAACGTCAGCCTCATACAACTGATGATTCGGCCAGGTTACACTTACTTCCCCAGCTTCGGTGAGATCGCCATATCCGTAGGCCTGGTATCCGGCGGCATGATCGTTATCATGCTGGCCAACAAGTTCCTGCCCGTTGTCAAGCACGGCGAGGATCATGGGGAGAGTCACGGGGAGACGACGGCCGAGGCTTCAACCGGTTCATAGGTTACCGCAGACCGATCTGGTCGTTCAGGCTGGAGTGAAGAACTCCAGCCTGTCTTGTTTGTGGGGCAACTGGTTTCGCCAAAACCCGGCGGGGAAAGGCTCTGCAACCCAGCGCAAGGAACGAGTGCCGCAAGGGCAAAGCTACAATATGAACAGTTGGTCCGTGATCTTGGTCCTTAAATCACGGGAGACGATCACCCGGTAGTAGGCTTCTGTTTTCTCGTCTTCGCTGAGGTCGCCCAGTCTGATGGACTTGTATGCGTTGAAGACCACCTCGCGCTGCTGCATCAGGCCGCGGTTCACCAGGTTGATGTCCCACATCGGTCTGCGGCTGGCCCACCAGAACTGGTCGCTCTGCATGGCCCGGTCAAGCAGGCCCCTGGCCAGATCCGCATGGTTCTTGGCGGCGTCGTTGCCTGCTCCACTCTCCGCCTTGTGGGTCAGCTCAATAGCTATCTTCAGGTGCTGCCACTGCAACTGGTGTATAAGGTTGTCCTTCGACTTCCACAGCGGATATGGATTACCCTCCTGGATGTCTTCGATCGATGTGCTCCAGGAAGATGGCCTCGGTTCGACAAAGCTGCCGAGGGGGAACCGCTCCAGCAACTCGGTCAGAGTAACCACTTGAATCTCTCCGGTCTTGGACACCTCATTAGTACGGAGCAGTTCCAGTTGCTCCTTGGCCAGATCCACCGGCTGCACCAGGCGCTCCACGCTGCCTCCAGGCAGGGCGACTTCCGCACCGGCCTCCGGCTGCAGCGCCTCATACATCTCAGCCAGGAAGATGTCCTCCCAATGCCGGATGTGATGGCCGAACGTCTCTGCATCCATGGCGGTCACCACGTAGACATCACCGCCCTTGCGTCCGAACAACCTCAGTTGCTCGATAAAGCCTTTGACGTCGGTCTGTTTGAAAGCTATGCGGTTGCTGAGTATGTCATCACGAAAGAAGACCGCCAATCCCTGTCCGTTAGCTCTTATACGGTGAATGACGCTCGTAGGCCAGGCAACCGGACAGGCCAGCCCGCTGAGAATGATCCAGCGGTGTCCGGTCTCCTGGATAGGTCTGATTATCTCGCGGCTGTAGCACATCTCCGGGCTGAAGAAGCCATAGGGCGAGTAGGTCTTGCCGAAATAGCGCCTGTTGGTCTGGTAGTTCTGCATTATCTGGCGAAGCATCTCATCTTGAGGAATGAGAGGCATGACAGGATGGTACTTCGCCGAACCCACGAACTCCAGTCGCCCCATCTCCGAAAGCTCGCGCAGACCGTCGATCACATCCGACATCCCATGCTCATCCAGCATCTCAGTGAGCACGGCGTTTATGTTGATGGTCACCTTGGCATTAGCCTGATCGTGAAAAAGGCCCACCAACGGCCTGTAGGACTCGTTGCATACTTTCTTCAACACGCGGTGGAACTGGGTTGAAGGCTGATAGAAGTGCAGTAGCGGTGCCAGGTAAATCATCTCCCCACCTCCATTACTTCCCCTCTATGGTGACAGTAGACCTCTACAGAAACGCTGGGACATCTTGACACCACTGTCTGTGGATGATATACACGTCACTGTCAAGCTTCTTCGCTGATCACAAGAGACGGTGTGTGTACTTTCAAAGCTTATCACACAAGCAGGGGTCCGATGCAACCCCCCCGGTTTCGAAACGTTCGAGGTTCTCCCTGCAAGTGAGTTGCTATCTCGGGCAAGCGGCATGGACAGGTGGAGCCAGTCTCCGCACCAAAGTAGTCGGCGCTAGTGGAGTGATCCGCTGAAAGAATTGATTGGGAAAGGAGGTGTCCAGATGCCGACTTGCAAGAGCCGAACAGGCAAGCAAGGCACCGTCACGGCAAAGAAGGCCGCGGCCAAGCCCGCAAAGACTGCTAAGAAGAAGTAGGCCGACGCAAGAAGAGATCGCCAGCCTGAAGGCGGAAGGGCTCACCGGATTAAGAGTAGCTCTTCCGCTTTCTTTTGGTATACTGACCGCGTATGATCCTGCCCCTGGTCATCTTCGCCATCACCCTGGTCCTCATCATTGTCCGACCCAAGCCCCTTAACGAAGGCACGGCCGGTGCGCTGGGAGCCATCGCCATGGTGGCTGTCGGCGTAGTTTCCCCAGAGCAGGCTTTCGACGTCCTCAAAGACACCGACAACATTCTCCTGTTCTTCCTGGGACTGATGCTTATCAGCGCCGTAGCCGATCAGGCCGGCTTCTTCAAATGGTGCGCCCAGAAGGCGGTAGTGCTGGCCAACGGCAGCGCTCGAAAACTGCTCCTCATCGTCTTCGGCCTGGGAGTACTCATCACCATTTTCTTCTCAAACGATGCCACCGCTTTGATACTCACACCGATCGTCTTCGTGCTGGTCACCAAATTCAAGCTGAAACCCCTTCCCTATGTCTTTGCCTGCGCCTTCATAGCAAACACCGCTTCCATGCTCCTGCCTGTGTCCAATCCCGTGAACCTGCTGCCGGTGGACAGCTTCAGGATGACCCTCGGCGAGTATCTGAAGTTCACCACGCTCCCCAGCCTGCTGGCCATTACCATCAACGTTGCTCTCTTCATGTTCATCTTCCGCAAGGACATTACTGCTTCCTTCGAAGATGACCACCCTGAACCGCCGGTCAAGGTAGATGGTTTCTTTCGCTTCGTCTGCTTTGTGCTTGTCTTGACCGCGGTGGGCTATGTCCTGGCTTCCATCTTCGGAAAGCCGGTTTCCTGGCCGGCCCTGGGAGGTGCTGCAGCCCTGCTTCTCGGCGGCTTACTATGGGAACGCCTTGAACTGCGCAACGTGGCCTCAGGAATCTCGTGGTCCATATTCATATTTATATTCGCCCTGGCCCTGCTGGTCAGAGGGCTGGAAAACAGAGAGGTGACTCAGGCCATCGGCGACACCGTGGCCCGTCTGTCCTCTGCGGGCACCTTGTGGGCGATCCTGGCCGTCTCTTTCGGCACAGCCATAGGCGCCAACCTCATCAACAACTGGTCCATGATGATGGTGTCTGTCTCCAGCCTGGCCGCCATCAGCAACCCGGCACCTTCGTTCGACCGCAGCATCATCTACGCCAGCATCCTGGGAGCTGACCTGGGGCCCAACATCACCATCCTGGGCTCACTCTCATCCATGCTCTGGCTGGTCTTGCTGAGACAGAGGGGGCTGGATATCCACCCAATGCAATATCTGAAACTCGGACTTATAGTCACGCCCCTGATGATCCTTGTCAGCGCGCTGTGCATCTACTTCTGCGGCTGGTTGTTCGGCTGAAATCCAGAACCTGCTCTCACCTTCGTGGCCGGCAACAGCCGCTTCAGCTCAACGGGTCTCCACAAGCCCAAAATTTACCCTGAACAGGTATGTTTGCTATACTCTCGTCTGTGGTCACAGACAAACACATAGAGACGATACGACTTGATCCCCGCTCTCCGAAGCCGATCTATCAGCAGATAGCGGAACAGCTACAACGGCTTATTGTCACGGAGCAGATAAAGGCGGGAGACCATCTGCCATCGGTCCGTCATCTTGGCTACCTGTTGAACATCAGCCCAAATACGGTGGCAAGGGCCTATCTGGAGCTGGAGCGGAAGCAGGTGGTGGCAGCGAAACGCGGAGGCGGCACAATCGTCACCTCAGGCACGGATGACCCGATGATGAGGACTATTCGACAGAAGCGGCTTTTCGATAGCGTTGATGAAGACATCATCAAGATGTTGAGCCAAGGCTACAGTATCGAGGAACTGAAGGCTGCATTCTACACCCGCCTTGAACGGTGGCGTGAAGAAAGGCAGATATCAGCCGAAGTTCCAGGCATTTCGCCTTCAAGAATCGAAGTCAGCAAGACAATCCGCATTGTGGGCAGCCATGACATAGCCTTGAACATGCTGGTGGCTCTGCTCAGGCAGCGTGAAAGAGACCTGGAGGTGCAATTGACCCTTGCAGGCAGCTTGGGAGGTCTGATCGCTCTCCAGGAAGACAAAGCCGATCTGGCCGGCACCCACCTCCTGGATGAAGAGACCGGTGACTATAATTTGCCATTCATCAAACGGATATTGCCCGGCCGCGAGGTTGCAGTGGTCAACTTGGCTTATCGCATCCAGGGACTGATGTTTGGCACCGGGAACCCTCTGCAAATAAAGGGCTTGGCCGACCTGCGACGGCCTGATGTTCTGTTCGTTAACCGCCAGAAGGGATCAGGCACCAGGGTTTTGCTTGACATGCAACTCAAACGTCAAGGAATCGCCCCATCTGAAATAAGAGGGTACGATGTTGAACTGGGCAATCACCTTGCCGTTGGGGCGGCGATCGCCCGCGGCAAGGCAGATGCAGGTTTGGGGATAGAAGCAGCGGCACAGAGTTGCGGGCTTGGTTTTCTGCCCCTCTTTCGCGAACGCTATGACCTGGCTATTCCGGGGCACATATATCGGGGTGAATTGCTGGTCCCCCTGCTGCAGATATTGAACAGCGCCGAATTCAAAAAAATCGTCAGCAAAGTGGCTGGCTACGACACATCACAGACAGGCATGACCACGTTAGTGTCTCAGCCCACTGCCTGATATTCTGTTTCCCGCTTTCCTTACCTCCAAGTAACACCCTTCCCATCGCCTTGTAAATCACATCCGACAACAGCGCGTTCAGTCACCTTTTTCACGGGTCAATTTCCGTATTTGACCTGATTTTCAGAGGCGTGTATATTTGTACTAATACATTGGTACAAACATATCTTCAGAATAGGGCATATTGTACCCGGTTGTGATGGGAGTCCGGAGTACGTAGTTCAGAAGTGTCTGTCTCTGGTGCTATGAGTCAGACCGAGAAAGGAAGAAAACGGATGGTAACGCGTCGGCAGTTCTTAAAAGGGTCCGGCGTCGCCGCCATAGCTGGGGGGCTGACCCTGACACACTTGGGGGTTGATGTTACTCCAGCGCAGGCCAGCGTCGTCAACATGACGAAGATGAACAAGTTCAAGAATGCGACTCAGACAACATCCATCTGCTGCTACTGTTCATGCGGATGCAGTCTGATTTGCAGCACAGATGAGGACGGCAACATCTTCAACATCGAAGGAGACCCTGACCATCCCATAAATGAGGGGTCGCTCTGCCCTAAGGGAGCAGCGATAATCCAAACCACAGCGGTCAATGAGCATCGCTTGATGAATGTGAAATACCGGGCCGCCTATAGCGACCAGTGGGAAGACAAGGACTGGGACTGGGCGCTCACGGAGATGGCCAAGAGAATCAAGGCGGTCCGCGACGCGGACTTCGTTGAGAAGAACAGCAAAGGCAACACGGTGAATCGGGTAGAGACCATCGCCCACGGCGGCAGCTCCAACGTAGACAATGAAGAATGCTTCATGATGGCCTCCGTAGCGAGGGCATTGGGCTTGGTGTATATCGATCACCAAGCCCGGGTTTGACACGGCCCGACTGTACCGGCTCTGGCAGAGTCGTTCGGGCGTGGCGCAATGACCAATCACTACATCGATCTGCAGCATGCAGATGTTTACCTGATTCAGGGCAGCAATGCCGCGGAGCATCATCCCATGGCCATGAAATGGGTGCTGAGGGGACAGGACCACGGCGCCAAGATCATCCATGTTGACCCCCGGTTCACCAGGACGTCCTCCAAGGCGGATGTCTACTGCCGGCTGCGGTCCGGGACCGACATCGCCTTCCTGGGCGGGATGATCAACTACATCATCGAGAACAAGAAGTACTTCAAGGAGTATGTAGAGAACTACACTAACGCCCTCTTCAAGGTCCCCGATACATACTACTTGAAGGATGGCGTCTTTTCCGGCTTCAACGAGGTAACACGCAAATACGACACTACAAAATGGGCGGTAGTCAGAGAAGGTGCAGATCCAAATGCGGATCCGCCCAAGCCCGGTACACCGGTTAAGCTCAGCAGCCTGGATGACCCCGACTGCGTCTTCCAGAAGCTCAAGGCGCACTATTCCCGCTACACCCTGGAGAAGGTCTCCTCCATCACCGGAACGCCGATCGAGGACTTGGTGAGGGTGTACGAGTTGTACTCGTCCACAGGTGTCAAGGACAAGGCCGGGACCATCATGTACGCCCTGGGGCAGACGCAACATACAGTGGCTGTGCAGAACATAAGGACCATGGCCATAGTCCAGCTACTGCTGGGGAACATCGGCATCTGCGGCGGTGGCGTCAATGCACTGCGAGGCGAGCCCAACGTCCAGGGATCCACGGACTTCGCCCTTTTGTATCACTACCTCCCGGGGTATCTCAAGGCGCCCAACGACACATTGGACACCATGGATGCCTATCTCAAGAAAGCCTACAGCAAGACGGACGAGCCAAAATCGGTCAACTGGTGGAAGAACTACAAGAAGTACCTTGTGAGCCTGCTCAAGACTTGGTATGGCGATAGTGCTACCCCAAGCAATGATTTTGTCTATTCCTGGGTGCCCAAGTACGATAACGGAGTGGACTGGTCCGTCATGACCATGATCGACCGCATGCTCAATGGGGGCATTAAGGGCTACATCAGCGTCGGCCAGGACCCGGCCGTCAGTCTTCCCAACTCCAACAAAGTCCGGGCAGCTCTGCAGAAGCTGGACTGGATGATACACGTCAACATCTTCGACAATGAGACGGCCTCCTTCTGGAAGGGGCCTGGCGTAGATCCCAGCACCGTCAAGACAGAAGTATTCCTGCTGCCTGCGGCGGCATCGGTAGAGAAAGAGGGGAGCCAGAGCAACAGCGGCCGGTGGATGCAGTGGAAGTACCAGGCAGGAAAGCTGCCGGGCGATTGTAAGTATACCGGCGACATCTTCTTCCAGTTGATGCTGAAGCTCAAGGAGCTGTACCGGACGGAAGGCGGCACCTTCCCGGATCCGATCCTGAACCTCCAATGGGATTATGGCGAAGCGGGAGGCTGGAGTCCCTTGAGGACGTCCAGGGCCATTAATGGATACTTCCTGGAGGATGTTGGGAGCTTCAAGGCCGGTGAACTGGTCCCCGGCTTCGCCAACCTGGATGATGGTGGCAAGACATCTTGCGGGATGTGGGTTTTCTGCGGGGCCTTCACTAAGGACGGGGCTAACCTTATGACCAGAAGGGGCAAAGAGGACCCGACAGGCTTGGGGCTGTATCCCAACTGGTCCTATGCCTGGCCCATGAATCGCCGCATTATTTACAATCGGGCCTCGGTGGACCTCCAGGGCAACCCCTGGAATCCAGCCAAGCCGCTGCTCAAGTGGGACAGGAGCGCCAGCAAATGGGTGGGTGACGTTGTGGACGGAGGCGGTAATCCCTTACTCGACGCCGACGGCAATCCGGACCCAGCCGGCAAGTTCCCCTTCATCATGAAGACCGAGGGTGTGGGCAACTTGTACGGGCCTGACAGTCTGGCCGACGGCCCCTTCCCCGAGCACTATGAACCGCTCGAGGGTCCTCTGGCGCAGAACCTCATGTCCAAGCAACATAACAGCCCCATCATCAAGATCTTCTCCGGTGAAATGGACAAGATCGCCAACGCCAGCGAGGATTACCCGATTGTCATGACCACCTACTCCTGCACCGAGCACTGGTGCAGCGGCGCACTGACCAGGTGGCAATCATACTTGGTGGAACTGCAGCCCCATGCCTATGCTGAGATCAGCGAGGAGGTGGCGGAGTGGAAGGGGATACAGAACGGAGACTGGGTCACCGTCAAATCCGCGCGCGGTGAGGTTGACTGCCTCGCCGTAGTCACGAAGCGCTTCAAGCCTATGATGGTCGGAGGCAAGGAAATTCACCAGATCGGGATGACCTTCAACGGTGGCTGGCTGTTTCCCAAGGACTTTGGTGACAGCGCGAATCTGGTCACCCCAACTGTCGGAGACGGGAACTCGATGACGCCCGAGTACAAGGCATTTATGGTCAACATAGAGAAGAAAGCCAACGGGAGTTGAGCCAAAACAAGACCAAGGTCGCTTCATTAGTGCTGCCCCAGTCTAGGACTGGGGCAGCTTCGTGGAAGCATGCAGAGGTGTTCTCTCGATGAGTGAGGCTCTGTCAAGCGAAATCGGCAGATTGGAGAAGGCGTTCGAGAGCATTGAAAGGGAAACGCCCTTCCTGAAACCTGTAGCCGATGCCTTTAAGGGAGTAGTCATCAGCAGAGCGATCCTCAAGGCAAGGTTGTCTGAGCGTTCAGATATCAGCATCCCCCCACCGAAGCGCTCCCGGTTCTCGATGGGATACCCGTGGTTGACGGAAGAGACGATTGCGTCCCTTATGGACCCGTGGGGAGAAACTGTGGAGTTCACGATGGAGCCTCTGGCAAAAGCCTTTCCCAGCATCAAAGCCGATGTGCTGCGACTGAAGGAGGCTCTGGATGCAGGCGATGTGGGTCTGGAACACTGCATACACGCCTTGGTGGAGGGCAGGGAAGAGGACATCAATGGCATCGCCTCTCACATTGGCCTTCAGCCCATTGTACTGAAGTTCATCCTGGGCCAGATGTTGAAGCCTTTCGTTGAAAAGAGGACGGAAAGCCTGCGGCCCCTCATCAAGAATCTGCCGTGGTTTCAAGGCTACTGTCCTATCTGCGGAGCTTTCCCGGAATTGAGCTTCCTCCAGGGCAGCGAGGGGCAGAGATGGCTGAGGTGCTCTCTCTGTGGCTACGATTGGAGATTCGACAGGATGGCCTGCCCTTATTGCGGAGAACAAAACAGGAGCAAGGAGTTCGTTCGCGTAGATGGCTGTGAATATGAATGGGTGGAGTTCTGTTCCAGTTGCCACAGGTACGTGGTTGGAATCGACTTCAGAAAAGAGACGGGGCTGACTGTTGAGGTGGCAGCCATAGGCATGGTACATCTTGATATCATTGCACAGGAGAGGGGCTTTTTCCCGACAGCCGATTGCGCCTGGAATGCAGTGCCCCCGAACAACTAGCTAGGTTTCCGGGCCGGCAATCTCAGCGAAAGCCATCTTGGACGAAGCAGCGGACCGAGATGCAAAGGAAGAACATGGCGGAAATCAGAAATGATCTGGTGCATAGAGCATCTCCTGTTGAGCGGGTAGGACCATATACCTGGGAAGAGTTCCTCAACCATGTGACATCCTTCCACAGCTATGCCGCTCCGGGAGTGCTGATCGGCGGCATCATGGTCGATATGGCCATGGAGCAAATCCCCAAGGGGGTCTTGTTCAACGTCATTTGCGAGACGCCCTCCTGCCTGCCGGACTCGGTCCAGATTCTCACCCCGTGCACGGTGGGGAACGGCTGGTTGAGGGTGATCAACCTGGGACGCTATGCCGTCAGCCTCTACAACAAATACGAAGGCAACGGCGTGCGCGTTTACCTTGATCCAAAGAAGCTGGCGGGCTGGGATGAGATTAAGGCGTGGTATCTGAAGCTCAAGACCAAGCGTGAACAGGATGGAGAAGCGCTCCAGAAAGAGATCCGGAGGGCGGGACGGGATATCTGCACACTCCACCCGGTACAGGTCAAGGCCGGAGACTTGGCCAGAGGCTCGAAAGGACCTGTCGGCATCTGCAGCGCCTGCGGCGAAGCCTATCCCCTCAAGGACGGCGCAATCTGTCTGGGTTGTCAGGGGAAGGCTCCGTATGAGGTGCCCGTCGCAAACAAGAGATGAAGGGATGATTGCCAACACCAAGGGTATCTCAGTGCTCCGAGTGACGGAACACGGCACGAGCAGAATGGAGACGGCTGTTGTCGAGGAGTCCTCTCTCACCATCGTGTTCAACGGGCAGGAGTTGATGACCCTGCTTTGCTCGCCGAGAGACCCGGAATACCTGGCCGTCGGTTTCCTCCAATCTCAGGGGCTGATCAAGACTAAAGACGATATCAAGAGCATGGCCTTTGACAAGGAGGGCACGGTCACAATAGAGACCAGGAACCGAGTGGCTATCCCTGCCAGGTCCGTGCTCACATCCAGCGGGGGCGGAGGCAGGAGCCTCCACATGCCGCAGAAGGTGACCGCAGGGTCCCGGATGAGGCTGCCTGCTGCCTGGGTTTTCTCCATAATGAACGATTTTGAGCAGCGCTCCGAGACATTCAAGGTCACAGGCGGCGTTCACAGCGCGGCCATCTGCGATGCCACGGGTATAACGGTCTTCAACGAGGACATCGGCAGGCACAATGCCATTGACAAGGTGTTCGGGCAGTGCCTCCTCCAGGACATGGCAATTGACAACAGCCTGGTGCTCACCAGCGGCAGGATCTCCTCAGAGATACTGCTCAAGGTGGCCACGAGAGGCGTGCCGGTCATTGTCTCCAGAAATGCCCCTACGGACGTAGCGGTCAAGCTGGCCAATGACTTGGGCATGACGGTCGTTGGTTTTGTTAGAGGAAAGGACATGACGCTCTACACCAACGACTGGAGAATAGCGAACTAGCTCAATTACTCTTCGAGCTGCGGCACCTAAGTCGCCGGATATGGTGCTGCGGCCGACGGGCTCCTCTGGAGTCCTGATTGGGCACAAGTGGAAACGCTTGTACCTCCTATGGGAAAGGAGAGGGAACATGAGTAATACGTCATGATGTAAGGGACATTCCATCAACGGAATGTCTTGCCAGTCACCCGAGATACCTTCCCCTGGCAACAAGAGCCTTTTTCGGTGGCGGTATGGATTTCCATGCTTCAATGCTATACTTGCCGCCGTAAATCTCTATCCAGCAATTTCGCCGGGTGCGGCAATTCAGTCCGTTGATGCCCGGAGTGGGATATCAGCCATGCGGATAAGCGAGGAGAAGGATGATCAACAGAGTCAGAGTTGAAGAAGCAATAGGAATGACACTGGCCCATGACATTACGAAAGTAGTGCCGGGCGGTTTCAAGGGGCCGGCCTTCCGGCGCGGTCACACCATCAAGCAAGAGGACGTTGCCGAGTTCCTGAACATGGGCAAGGAGCACGTCTTCATCATGGACCTTGATGAGGGGCAGATCCACGAGGAGGAAGCCGCATTCCGGATAGCCGGGGCGGTGACAGGGCCGGGGCTGGTGCAGTCGAAGCCAAAAGAGGGACGGATCAACCTGACGACAGCCTTCGCCGGCCTCCTCAGAATAAACGTGGCTGCTCTTGACGCCATAAACTCGCTGGGAGACATCATCGTCGCCACAGCGCATACCGACACCATCTGCAAAGAGGGCGCGCGGGTGGCCAGCATGCGCATCATTCCGCTGTGTATCCAGGAAGAAAATTTGGCCCGGATGGAACGGATTGCCCGGGATAGTCAACCGGTCATCAGCGTGCTCCCCTTGAAGCTCAGTAAGATCGGCGTAATTGTCACAGGCAACGAGGTGTTCAAGGGGCGGATACAGGATGGATTCTCCGGGGTGATACGCCGGAAGATCGAGGCTCTTGGTTGCAGCGTTCACGAGCACGTGATGGTTCCCGATGACCCGGACGCGATCGCCCAAGCGATTCTGACTGCCCAGGCGAGGGGGTGTGAGGTGATCCTGTGTTGCAGCGGGATGTCTGTGGACCCGGATGACGTGACACCGGAGGGAATCCGCAAGTCCGGAGCGGAAGTGCGATTCTACGGCTTGCCGGTTCTGTCGGGGGCCATGTCCCTCTATGCGAAACTGGGTGACACGCACATCCTGGGGGTCCCGGCCTGCACCATGCACGCACCCACAAGTGCGTTCGACAAGCTGTTCCCCATCATCCTGACCGGTGAAGAACTCTCCTACCAGGAGACACGGAAGATGGGACATGGGGGTCTCTGTCTGAAGTGCGAGAAATGCGCCTACCCTGTTTGCCCTTTCTGTAAGTAAGTACCAGTTTGGAAGCGAGCGTAGCGAAGACACATGAAGCAAGTTCCCGAGAAACTGCGAGGCGGTGAGAGGAAACCAGGCACGGAGCAGAACGGCTGCCTGCGTACGGCGGGTGTCTGTCAGACCCCTCAAACGCTCCAGCCAGAAGCCGAGGTGACCCTTCTGGACGAGCTGATCTCCAGCCTCGGCCATAGTGAAGCGAAGGTCAGGGACGTCCGCGTGGGTATCAACTGTATCGGGGTACTGAGCCGTCACCTGGGGCTGGCCCACGCTTGCCCGCTGGCCCATGGATCCAGCGTGAGAGACGCGGGCCGGCTCATTGGCAAGAGCGCCCTGGAGCTGGCCGAGTACGCCAGGTCGGCGAACCCGATTGAGGCAGGAATCGGCCTGGCGGCCATCAACTCGCTCATCGAGCCGCAGGGGGAAAGACTCAACGCGCTTGACTTCCTCATCGAACAAGGAAGGGGGAAGAGGATTGCCATGGTGGGCCATTTCCCCAGGACAGAGGCCGTGAAGCAGGTCGCCGGACGGCTCTGGGTCCTGGAAAAGGACCCTCGCCCCGGGGACTTTCCCGAGAGTGAAGCCGTCAACCTCATTCCTCAGGCCGACATCGTGGCCATAACCGGCTCCGCTCTGGCCAACGGATCACTGCAACACCTCCTGGAGCTCAGCCGGGGCTACACCGTCGTTTTCGGTCCCAGCACACCTCTGTCTCCAGTCCTCTTCAATTGGGGTGTGGACATGATCGGAGGAATGAATGTGGTCAATCCAGAGGGCATGCTGCTCAAGATATCCCAGGGTGGAAACTCGGTTTCCCGATTCAAAGACGACGTCGAATTCCTGACCATGAGAAGGCGATAGATACATGGGGTTAGCTGCTCTTAATCTTAATAATGAAAGGGGAAGAAACTTGAAGAAGGTTGCGCTAATAGCACTGGTTGGTTTGCTCTTTGCAGGCTTGGTTACAGGCCTGATCGGTTGTTCTGAGAAGGAGGAGGCGGTCACACTGAAGGTGTCGGCTGCCGCCAGCCTTACCGATGTCTTGGCAGAGATCAATGACCTTTATACAAAGCAGCATCCGAATGTGACGATGGAGCCTAACTTCGCCTCGTCCGGGACGCTCCAGACCCAGATTCAGCAGGGAGCCCCTTGCGATGTATTCATTTCAGCCGGCGCCAAGCAGATGGACAATCTCGAGAGTGGCAGCCTGATCAAGGAGGAGACGCGCAAGAACCTGCTGAACAACAAGATCGTGCTGATTGTGCCTAACGACAGCACCCTCGGACTCACCGATTTCAACGGTCTGACCGGCGCCAGTGTCAAAAAAATAGCCATTGGTGATTCGGCATCCGTGCCCGCGGGTACATACGGCAAGAAGGCCCTGGAACAGCTTGGCATCTACTCCCAGGTGGAGTCTAAGTTCAACAAAGCCACCGATGTGAGACAGGTTTTGACGTGGGTGGAGAACGGGGATGTCGATGCCGGCATTGTCTATCTCACCGATGCCAAGATATCCGATAAAGTCAAGGTAGTCGCCGAAGGCCCGGCCGAAGTCAATGCGAGCATTGTCTACCCGGTGGCCATCATCGAGGCCAGTGAGAACTCCGACGCCGCGCAGAAGTATGTGGATTTCCTGTCCAGCGACAAGGCAGCGGAGGTCTTTGTGAAATACGGATTCACGATGGTTGAAGGCTGAGTCTGGTTCTGTTAGTTGGGCTGAGTCATGGATGAATATCTGTCGCCACTCTGGGTGTCTCTGAAGACGGTCGCCACCACGACGGTGATCACCTTCGTCCTGGGCGTCGCCGCAGGGCGCTGGATGGCCAGGTATTCCGGCAAGCTGAAACCTTTGATAGACGGGAGCTTCATCCTGCCCCTGGTGTTGCCGCCGACGGTGGTCGGTCTCGCACTGCTGTTGACATTCGGCAGGCACGGTCCTGTCTGGCCACTGCTCTCGCGGCTGGACGTGAACGTGGTCTTTTCATGGCCGGCCACCGTGATCTCTGCTACCGTGGTGTGTTTCCCGCTGATGTACATGACGGCGAAGTCCGCTTTTGAACAGGTGGACCCCAACATCGAAGACACCGCCCGTACGCTCGGGGCGAGTGAATGGAAGGTATTCCGAACGATCACCTTGCCTCTGGCGCGGCCGGGCATAATGGCCGGAACCGTTCTGTGCATAGCCCGTGCGCTCGGTGAGTTCGGCGCTACGCTGATGCTCGCCGGCAACATCGCCGGCAAGACGACAACTCTGCCCGTCGCGATCTACTTCGCCTATAGTGCCGGCGACACGGAGCGGGCCCTGTACCTCACAGCCATTGTGCTCGTCGTCAGCTTCACGTCGGTCGTCTGTCTGGCCTACTTGAAGCCCAAACCCAAAAAAGCGGACTTTGCCCCGGACCTGGTCCCGGAAGGGGACGGCGTCTAATTGCTCGAAGTTGAGCTGAAGAGAAGACTGCCCGGATTCAATCTGGACATCAGCTTCTCCATCGATGGGGAGGTGCTCGGCATACTGGGGCCGTCCGGGTCAGGGAAGACCATGACCCTGCAATGCATCGCGGGCCTGGTCCGGCCCGATCAAGGTTCAATCAAGCTGAATGGGAGGGTGCTCTTTGATTCATCGAAGCGCGTGAACCTGCCGGCCCGGGTTCGCAACGTTGGGCTTGTCTACCAGAACTACAGCCTTTTCCCGCATCTCTCCGCCGCGGAGAACATTGCCTATGGAATCCACAACAGACCCCGTTCGGAAGCAGACGAACGGGTGAGGCTTCTGGTGAGGAAGATGAGGCTGAGCGGGCTGGAAGACCGCCGCCCGAGGCAGTTGTCTGCCGGGCAACAACAGCGCGTGGCGATGGCGCGTGCCCTCGCGCCGGAGCCGGAGGTCCTCCTCCTTGACGAACCCTTTTCCGCCCTGGATTCTCTGACCAAGGAACACCTCCAATTGGAGATTATGGAGGTGCAGGAGTTCTACAAGGGAAGTATCATCCTGGTAACCCATGATCTGGCCGAGGCATACCGGCTGAGTTCGAGACTGGCGGTATATGAAGGAGGAAAGATACTCCAGTGCGGCCCAAAAGAGCTGATCGTCTCCAGTCCGGCGAACCGGAAGGTGGCCAGAATGATGGGAATGAGGAACTGCCTGGATGGTTTCATCGCAGAGGTTGGAGATTCGGATGTCTGGGTCACCATTTCCGGATTGGACACCAGGCTGAGAGTAGCCACCAATAACCATAAGAGTCTGACGGCAAACCAGCCCGTTGCGGTCGGCGTGTACCCCCAGTATGTTCGTGTTGCCGAGGGGCCCGGACAGAATACATTCCTGGGATCGCTGGACCGCATGGCGGATGCAATTACCTCGGTCCATTGCCGATTCCGGCTGGATGGCCGGCCCGGGGAGACCGCATATGTTGAAGCTGTATTCCCGAACTCGGGTGTCCAGTCACTCTCAAACGGCGAGCAGTATTATGTGCACCTGCCTCCGGAGCATGTGACCATCATAGACACCCAGTAGAGGAGCCTCCGGGTGCGGCAACCCCATCCTCGAATGCGCCTAGCTAGACATTCGACAAATCGGTATGGTAATCTAATATTTGATTTGGTCATAGTTTCATCATTTAGTCAAACGAATGAACATCAACAGCGGGAAATTCCTCCGACCAGGCTTGTCTCCCCACTTATCCTCAGGAAATCTCTCAACTTAGACTTATTGCGACCTTGTTGCGGTGGCACACTAGTCGGATCGGGGACCGGAAAGGGGTGAGAAGTACCAAGGAGCATACAGGCAAAAACAATGCCAATGCATAATACCAAGTCGAGGTACGTATCCTTTTTGAACGTGACCCTAACAGGAAGGATTAGAAGGAGGAGTGATATAGCACATGGCACAACCCACTGAAGAGAAAGGGAAAGTCAAGGGACTCAGCAGCGTAATGGAGGAGACCAGGAAGTTTGATCCTCCGAAGTCACTGAGCAAGAATGCCTACATCAAGAGCCTGGCTCAGTACAAGAAGCTCTGGAAGGAATCCATCGATGACCCAGAGGGTTTTTGGGCCGAACAAGCCGAGCAGATTGATTGGTTCAAGAAGTGGAGCAAGGTCCGCGAGTACGATTTCGTCAATGGGAACATCAAGTGGTTCATGGGCGGCAAGCTCAACATCTCCTACAACTGTCTTGACCGCCATCTGGATGGACCGCGCAAGAACAAAGCCGCCCTCATTTGGGAGGGTGAGCCAGTCACCGAGAGCAAGACCTACACCTATCAGCAGCTTCATCGCGAAGTCTGCAAGTTCGCCAACGTTCTGAAGAAGCATGGCATAAAGAAGGGCGACCGCGTTTCCATCTACCTGCCCATGATTCCTGAGTTGGCCATCTCCATGTTGGCCTGCGCCCGCATTGGCGCCATCCACAGCATAGTGTTCGGTGGATTCAGCGCTGAGGCCCTGCGAGACCGCATCCTCGACTGCGAGTCATCACTTCTAGTCACCTGTGATGCCGGCTATCGCAGCGGAAAGACCATCCCCACCAAGGCGACGGCAGACCAGGCCCTGCAGTCCTGCCCGAACGTTAAGACCGTCATCGTCGTCAAGAGAAGCGGTGCTGAAACCAAGATGAACGCCGGCAAGGACTTCTGGTGGAATGATGAGATGGCTACTGTCAACGCCGACTGCGAGCCCGAGATCATGGATGCTGAAGACCCGCTATTCATCCTGTACACCAGCGGCAGCACCGGCAAGCCCAAGGGCGTGCTTCACACCCAGGCTGGCTACCTCGTCTACGTTTACCAGACCTTCAAGTGGATCTTCGACTATCACGAGGAGGACACGTTCTGGTGCACCGCCGACATCGGCTGGGTGACCGGTCACAGCTACATCGTTTACGGGCCTCTGGCTGCCGGCGCCACCAGCGTGATGTTCGAGGGCGTGCCCAACTACCCGAAGCCGGACCGTTTCTGGGACATCGTAGAGAAATATAGGGTCAACACCTTCTACACTGCCCCCACCGCTATCCGCGCCATGATGAAGGACGGCGAGGAGTGGCCCAACAAGCATGACCTGAGCAGCCTTAAGATCATGGGCAGCGTAGGCGAGCCCATTAATCCCGAGGCTTGGATGTGGTACTACAACGTCATCGGCAAGGGCAAGTGCCCCATCGTTGACACCTGGTGGCAGACCGAGACCGGTGGCATCCTGATAACCCCGCTTCCCGGCGCAATACCGATCAAACCGGGCTCAGCCACTGTCCCGTTCTTTGGCGTAAAGCCCAAGATCGTCCGCGAGGACGGCGTAGAGTGCGACACCAACGAGGGCGGCAACCTGCTTATCTGTGAGCCTTGGCCGGGCATGATGAGAGGCGTATACGGCAAGGGTGGCCAAGAGAGATTCAAGGACACCTACTTCAGCCGCTTCCCCGGCTTCTACACTACCGGTGATGGCGCCCGCAAGGACGAGGATGGCTATTACTGGTTGATGGGCCGTGTTGATGACGTCATCAACGTCTCCGGACACCGCCTGGGCACCGCCGAGGTTGAGAGCGCTCTGGTATCCCATTCGGCAGTCGCCGAGGCGGCCGTTGTGGGTTATCCTCACGAGGTCAAAGGTGACGGCATCTTCGCGTATGTCACTTTGAAGACCGGCAAGACGCCTTCAGATGACCTGAAGAAGGAACTCACGGCTCATGTCCGCAAGGAGATCGGCCCCATTGCCACTCCGGACATCATCCAGTTCGCCGAGGGCCTGCCAAAGACCCGCAGCGGCAAGATCATGCGCCGCATCTTGAAGCTCATCGCTAAGGATGACACCACCAATCTGGGCGATACCAGCACCCTGGCTGATCCCAGTGTGGTGAACACTCTGGTCGAGGGGCGCAAGAAGCTTCCGAGGGCAGCAGACCTCAAGTTTGCATAGTTGGAGACAGTTGCCTGAATCAGTCAGCGCACAGCCGACTGACAGGGCACCGGTCTAAGACAAAGCGTACGTTCAGGGTATGGGGATCTTAAGATCCCCATACCCTACAGCAAAGTAATGCTTGTATTCGCAATAAAATCAGCAGTCTGCTAGGTTGTATGGGGCTGGACTTTGGTCGCCAGCCCCTTTTTGTCATCTGCGCGATTTTGGAAAGGAGGGTGTGACTAATGGCAGAAGAGAAGAAGCTCTTCGGCATGCCGGCAGAGAAGGGTAGATGGCTCCTCATCGTCCTGGGGTTCATCATCAACATCTGTCTGGGCAGCGTCTATGCCTACAGCATTTTTGGCAAGCAACTGGCGAAGGAGTGGGATATCGATACCTCCGTGTCGAGCGGCATTTTCCAGCAGCAGATCCCGTTCGGCATCTTCTTGTTGTTCTTCGCTGCGGTGTTCCCACTCAGTGGC
Organism: uncultured Dehalococcoidia bacterium; assembly: GCA_964475375.1. GTDB lineage: Bacteria > Chloroflexota > Dehalococcoidia > UBA2247 > RBG-13-53-26 > JAFGCL01. The sequence continues at coordinate 13,188 of CAYYWI010000002.1, read as the reverse complement.
CAGCTTCTGGAGAAGTTGGGCCCCAAGAAGCAGGGCATCATCGGCGGCATCGTGGTCTCGCTGGGATGGATACTGGCTTCCTTCGTTGCCTCAGGAACTGACAGTGTTCCTCTGTTTGTGCTTACCTACGGCGTCATCGGCGGCATCGGCGTGGGCCTGTGCTACATAGCACCGATTCAAGTAGCCACCAGATGGTTTCCTGACAGGAAAGGGCTGGCCACAGGCTTGACGGTGGCCGGCTTCGGCGGCTCCCCGTTCGTCAGCACTTTCGTGGCACAGGAGCTCATCAAGATGAATGAACATGTCTCTGATGCTTTCCTGTACATGGGCATAGCCTTCCTGGTCATAATATCGGTTGCTTTCTGGTTCATGCGATTCCCGGAGGCTGGCTGGAAGCCGGCTGGCTGGACTCCAAAGGCAGCTCCTGCCGCCGCCACCAGCGCGGTCAACTACAATCGAAACGAGATTGTCAAGACCCCGGCTTTCTGGGTCTTGTTCGCCTGCTTCACCATCGGGTCACTGGCAGGACTAATGGCCATCGGCATCTACGCCAATGTCATGAGTCAGCCGATGATTGCCCTGACCGTCAGCACTGCCGCTCTCGGAACCGCAACGATAGTGCAGTTCGTTCTGGCCCCGTTCAATGCGGGAGGAAGACCGATCCTGGGGGCTGTGACGGACAAGCTGGGGCCGAGGGTGGCCGCCATGATTACCTTCGTGCTGATCCTGCTGGCCTCCATTGGCATGATCGCCATCAAGGGCAGCACCGAGGCCACGACCCTGAACAAGGTACTTTACTTCGTCTGCTTCGCCGCCTTCTACGCAGGCCTGGGCGGCTGGCTGGCGATCGCCCCAACGGCAACGGCACAGTACTTCGGCGCCAAGTTCTCGTCTCGGAACTACGGCGTCCTCTTCCTGGCGTACGGCGTCGGCGGCTTGATTGCCACCTTTGTGGCCGCGTACTCGAAGTCGATATTCAGCGGTGGCCTGCTCAACGCCTTCATCCCGGTCGCCATACTGGCGGGGATTGGCCTGTTGCTGGCCGCGTTTGCCATGAAGCCACCCAAACAGCCGGAAGCAGCTAAGAAATAGAGGGGCTGCCCGGAAGCATAGATCAAGCAGTGAAGGCCTGTGATATCACAGGCCTTCACTACAAGAATAGTGCAGAATGCTGCCGGGATTCGGGATTAAAGAGTGGGGGCCGAGGTTGAAGAAGCTCTCCAATAAGGCCATTCATGAACAGAAGATAGTAGCGGAGGTATCATGGACAAGAAGCAAACTCCAGGAAGCAAGACCCCTACATGGCCATCGATCAGCCGTGCGACTGCGTTGAGTAATGCAGAAGTTCATGAGAAAGGGCACGGAGGCAAGTTCGCCACTGCCATCAACTGCATGGATGGCAGGGTGCAATTGCCGATCATCAACTGGCTGAAGGAAAACGTCTCGGCAGACTATGTAGACATGATCACCGAACCCGGCCCGGACAAGATCCTGGCCGAGGGCAGTGCTGCAGCACAGGATTCAATCAAAGCCCGCGTCCTGATCTCGGTCAACAAGCATGGCTCGGATACCATTCTGGTTGTCGCTCATCACGACTGCGCCGGTAACCCGGTCAGCCGGGCCGAGCACGAGATGCACATCCGGCAGTGCGTCATCAGGATTCACTCCTGGAGATTGCCCGTCAAAAGTATCTTCGGGGCATGGGTCGATGAGAACTGGAAGGTAGAGATCATCGAGACGTCGCAGGGTTAGGGGAAATACATAGTGAAGAATATGTTATGCAACTACGCCAAAACTACTTGACATGGGTTTATACCGGTGCTATAAATCTGCACCAAGATTTGATACTGTACCAAGATTTGATACTGTACCAAGATTTGATACACTATTTAACAGAATGCAAACTCTGGCAGGTGAGCCAACAGTCGTATAGAGGGAGGTGCATCGAAACAAAATGAAAAGGTCGCCAGCAACCGTGGAAGGCCGAACCGAGGAGGAACCCCCAGGTGCAACAGCTGTTAGAAGAGAGGTGGAGGAAGAGCCTCCAGGTAGAGTGCTCCTGAAGAACAGAGCCAGATTCTTCGGGCATATCTCAGACGAAAGCTGGAACGACTGGAAGTGGCATTTTCGTAACCGTATCACTAGCATTGATGAACTGATAAGGTATATTCCTCTATCAGCCAAGGATCAAGAGCAGATCCGGCTGGTTACCACTAAATATCCCCTTTCAGTAACCCCTTACTATTTCTCTCTCATTGACTGGGCCAGCGCAGAGGATCCTGTCAAGATTCAAGCTATCCCTTCATTCAAGGAGATTGGCTTGGCTGGCATGGGTATGGAAGACCCTCTTGATGAGAAGGGGCATTCCGTGGTCCCTGGACTGGTACATAGATATCCAGACAGGGTGCTGATGGTACTGACCGATATCTGTCCCATGCTGTGCCGCCACTGTACCCGAAAGAGGGAATGGCGCCACGGTGGATGGGTTCATACCGCCGAAGAGATAGAACGTATGCTGGACTACATACGCAGGACTGAGACCGTCCGTGATGTGGTCATCTCCGGTGGTGACCCATTGACGCTATCTGCACGACGTTTGGAAGAAGTCCTGGCTGGCTTGAGACAGATTAAGCATGTGGAGATAATCCGAATCGGGACCAGGTTCCCGGTGGTGCTGCCGCAGCGTATAGATGACGAGCTCTGCTCGGTACTATCCAAGTACGGGCCTATATGGGTGAATACCCATTTCAATCACCCGCGCGAGGTAACGCCGGAGGCCGCCAAAGCCTGCGACAAGCTACTGCGAGCCGGTATACCGGTGAACAACCAATCGGTTCTCCTGCGCGGTGTAAATGACAGCGCGGAGACCCAGTTGAAGCTGTGCCACGAGTTGCTCAGGATCAAGGTGCGTCCATACTACCTCTTCCAGTGCGATGAGGTACAGGGAACGGAACACCTCCGGACACCGGTGGAGACAGGCATCAAGATCATTGAGGGAATGCGCGGCCATACGTCCGGATTGGCGGTGCCGACCTTTGTCATTGACCTGCCTCAGGGTGGCGGTAAAGTACCCATGCAGCCGAACTATGTGGTACTCCAGACATCAGAGGAGTTGCTGATAAGAAACTACCAGGGACGGCTGTTCCAGTACCGGAATCCCAAGGGTTCCAGGACGGGTACCGGCAAAGCCAGCGGGCAGAGCGGGCGACGCAACGGCAATACCAATCAACTGGCGTTCCCCAATCTGGTTTCGCCGGCAAAAGCAGGTACATAGGTCGTTAGGAAGAAAATCTGCTAAGAAGCAAGGCCTTGCCTTACATCTGCAGGGTGCTAACTCGAACAGAGATAGCTCCCTGCAGTCTTTTACTCTCCATAAGTGAGACTGCAATTGCCCCGGAGATATTCAAAGAGGAATTGTCGCTGAAATGATAATAGGACTCTCATACGACCTGAAGGACAACGTTCCACAACCCCAGAGCAAGCTCGAAGATGCTCTCGAAGAGTATGACTCCATGGAGACCGTGGAGGCCATTGCCAGGGCCATCGAAGCTGAGCATCACTCAGTGATCAAGCTGGGCGGCGGTCGGGACTTCCTCAACAATGTCCTGAGCACAAAAGTCAACTTGGTTTTCAATATCGCGGAAGGCTTGGGAAACTACCGGAGTCGTGAGGCCCAAGTGCCATCGGTTCTGGAGATGCTCGGTGTGCCATACTCAGGCTCTGACCCCCTGTCACTGGCTGTGTCCCTTGAGAAACCGCTGGCCAAGAAACTGGTAGCCTTGTCAGGAGTAGCCACACCCAGATGGCAAGTGGTCAACGACATGAGTCAGTGGAAAGAGGCAGACTGGAGCCAGTTCCCATTGCCTGCCTTTGTTAAGCCGGCTCACGAAGGATCAAGCAAGGGCATTCGCATAACCTCAAGGCTGGAGAACCCGCAACAGCTAAAGGAGGCGGTAGCCAGACTCCTGGAACATTACCAGCAACCGGTGATGGTGGAAGAGTTCATAAGCGGAGAAGAAGTAACGGTGGGAGTGGTGGGAAACTCGCCACCTAAGATAGTGGGAATCATGCGAGTGGTCCCCCGGAAGAAGACTGACTGCTTTATTTACTCCCTGGAAGTTAAGAGGGACTGGGAAGCCCTTTTGACATATGAGTGTCCTGCTCTTCTTGGACAAGGTGTTTTGCAGGATATCACCGACTCCAGCCTGAAGGCTTTCGAGGCCTTGGGCTGCCGGGACTTTGCCAGAATGGATTTCAGGATAAGTCCCGATGGAACACCCTACTTTCTGGAGGTCAACCCCTTACCAGGCCTGAACCCGAAGTCGGGCGACCTGCCCATTATGGCCGGCAAGATGGGTTGGACCTACCAATCTCTCATATCAGCCATCCTCAAAGCCGCCCTGCAGAGATATAGTGGTGCGCTGTAAGATAGCCATCATTCACAACGAACCGAATCCTGATCGCTACGGAAGCATGGGTGAGGGCAAAGCGATCTTTGGCGTCCTCGACGAAGTGACGGCAGTGCACACAGCTTTGGAAGAGCTGGGTTATGAGGTAGCCAAGGTACCCCTGGCACCACCCATCGAGCGTGTTGAGGATAACTTGAAAGCGATCGGCACCGACTTGGTCTTCAACCTTTTCGAGGGTTTCGGCGGTCAGCCGGAGACTGAGATCGGCGTAGCGAACATGCTGGCCCGGATGGGTTTCACCTATACGGGCTGTACCGGCAGGGCAATAGCCCTAGCTCTGGACAAGGCCAAGGCCAAAGATCTTATGATATCATGCGGAATCAGCACTCCAAGATACCAACTGCTGACGCCGGAGACCGTTTCGCGGTTCAATCTCTCTTACCCATGCATTGTGAAACCGTGTGGGGAAGATGCCAGCCACGGGCTGTCTGAGGACAGCCTGGTGCAGGATTACGCCTCGCTGGCAAGACAGGTCGATACCATCTGCCGGCTCTTTGGAGGAACGGCTCTGGTAGAGGAGTTCGTGGAAGGTCGCGAGTTCAATGCCACGGTGATGGGCAACGATGAGGTGACAGTCCTGCCTGTCTCTGAGATAGTCTACACGCTGCCGAAGGACATGCCTCGCATTCTGACTTACGCCGCCAAGTGGGAGGAAGGCACTCCGTACTTCAACGGCACCAAGGTGGTCTGTCCGGCAGAGGTGGAAGCGGATGAGCGAGAGCGTCTGGAGCAGACTGCTATGGCCGTGTTCAAGCTGCTGGTGCAGCACGGCTATGCTCGTGTAGACATGAGAGTAGACGCAAAGGGAGTGGTCCAGGTTTTAGAGGCCAACCCCAACCCCGACATCACCCCCGAGGCTGGCGCACCGCGTCAAGCTGCGGCCGCTTCCATGACCTACACCCAATTCATTGAGAGAATCGTATCACTGGCGTTGCAGCGAAGAACAACATGAAAACTATCATCAGACCAATGGTTCACAAGGACAAGTCAGCGATCATGGACATGTTGAAAACCATACGCGAGTTCAGCCCGGAAGAAGTCGTTGTGGCAGAAGAAGTAATCGACGCCTATCTGCAAGCCCCGGAGACGTCAGGATATTACGTCTTTGTGGCTGAGGTTGACTTGACGGTGACAGGCTATGTCTGCTACGGACCGACGCCGCTGACCAAGGGCACATGGGATGTCTATTGGGTGGCGGTCGACCCCGGAGCGCAAGGTCAGGGGGTGGGCAGTGCCCTCATGGCCTTTGCCGAGGGCAAGATCCAGGAAAGCCATGGCAGGCTGGTGCTCGTGGAGACTTCGGGAAGACCGGATTACGAGAAGACCAGGCGTTTCTATATATCCCGGAATTACACGCTGGCTGCAAAGGTGATCGACTTTTACGCTCCAGGTGACGACAAACTAATCCTGGAGAAGCGGTGGAGGTAGTTGCCGCCAAAGCGGTCATTTTGCATCACGATTGAGTCATGCTATAATGAAGCGATTAGAAAGAAACAGTGGAGTAGAAGGTGGAGACGGAGAAGAAGAGCGCAATCATCGAGCAATTCAGGTCCAATGAGAAGGACACTGGCTCGACAGAGGTCCAGGTAGCCATCCTCACTGAAAGGATAAACCGCCTGACTGAGCACTTGAAGGCTCACAGTCACGACTTCCATTCTCAGCGGGGGCTAATGATGCTTGTAGGGCAGAGGAGAAGGCTGCTGGCTCACCTGAGACGTAACAACGTGGCGCGTTATCAAGCGCTCATAGCCAAGCTCGGCCTGCGGAGATAAATCCTTCTCAGCAGTCCATTCAGCATCATCCCCACAGTCACCCCACCAGGAGGCTGAGCTATCTATGCAGAACAAAGTCGAAACAGTAATCGGCGGAAAGCCGCTCATTGTAAACACTGGCGATCTGGCCATGCAAGCGGGGGGTGCTGTGACCGTCAGCTACGGCGATACCCTCGTGCTGGTCACAGCATGTATGGAGAAGGAACCCAACGAGAACGTTGACTTCCTTCCATTGACCATAGACTACGAGGAAAGACTATATGCGGCCGGCAAGATCCCGGGGAGTTTCTTCCGAAGAGAAGGACGCCCTGGTCAACAGGCAGTCCTGGCCAGCCGGTTGGCAGACAGGCCGATACGTCCTCTCTTCCCAAAGGGATTCCGCAACGAAACGCAGATCATCATAACGGTACTCTCCGCAGACCAGGAGAACTCTCCCGATGTGCTGGGCATTATCGGTGCCTCTTCGGCGCTGTGCATATCTGAAGCACCCTTCGAGGGCCCGATCGGCGCAGTCCGCATCGGCTACCTGAATGGTGAGTTCCTGGTTAACCCCACTTTCACCCAGCTCCAGGACAGCCTGCTCGACCTCGTTGTGGTCAGCACCAGAGACAAAGTGGCCATGGTCGAAGCCGGCGCAAAAGAAGCAGCCGAGAAGCTCATCATGGAGGGCATCAAGTTCGGCCATCGGGTCAACCAGGACATCATCGCCATGCAGCAGGAACTGGTCTCCAAGTGCGGGAAGCCGAAATACGAGTTCAAGCCTGCAGAGATGACCCCCGGACTGGAGGCGGAAGTTACCGCAGTTCTAGGCAATAGAGTTGCACAGTTGATAGGACAAGGCAGGATAGAACGGGATCGAGCAATATCGGTCCTGGAAGAGGACCTGCTGAAGAATCTGGGAGAGAAGTACCCCACAAAAGAAATAGTCGCGGTGCTGGAAGCCAAAGTAAAGGCAGAGATAAGATCCAGCATACTTAAGAAGAAGCTCCGCCCTGATGGACGACGCATAGCGGAGATCCGTCCCTTGAGCTGCTCGGTGGGGCTGCTCCCCCGCACCCATGGATCAGGACTGTTCACAAGGGGTCTTACCCAGGTATTGAACATCGCCACTCTGGGCTCCGCCAGAGAGGAACAGACGCTGGACGGTCTGACGCTGGAGGAGACCAAGCGCTTCATGCACCACTACAATTTCCCGCCCTACTCGACCGGTGAAGTGAAACGCATCGGCACGCCCGGGCGTCGCGAGGTGGGCCACGGTGCTTTGGTGGAGAGAGCCCTCATTCCGATTGTTCCGCCGGAAGGCGAGTTTCCTTACACGATACGGCTGGTTTCCGAAGTGCTGAGCTCCAATGGCAGCACCTCCATGGCATCCGTCTGCGCCGGCACTCTGTCCCTCATGGACGCCGGCATACCGATCAAGGCCCCGGTGGCCGGGATCGCCATGGGTCTGATCACCGGCGAAGATGGAGAGTTCGAGGTCCTCACCGACCTTGAAGGCATGGAGGACTTCTACGGCGACATGGACTTCAAGGTGGCTGGTACCGCGGCCGGCGTGACGGCGGTGCAACTGGACACCAAGCTGAAAGGGCTCACCTTCGAGATCCTGGAGAAAGCCCTGACAGACGCACACCAGGCCCGTCTCTACGTCTTGACGGTCATGCAGGGAACGATCGCTACCAGCCGCCCCGAGCTGAGCAAGTACGCCCCTCGAATGGTGAAAATAAGCATCAATCCCAGCAAGATCGGCAGCGTAATAGGTCCCGGCGGAAAGACAATCAGATCCATCGTTGAACAGACGAAAGCTACTATAGACATTGAGGATGACGGGACCGTACTCATCGGATCGGTGGACCCTGAGGCGGCCCAAAAGGCCATAGCTATAGTGGAGAGCCTGACCAGAGATGTCGAGGTCAACAGCGTCTACACCGGCAAAGTTGTCAAGATTCTGCCGTTTGGAGCAGTGGTAGAGATACTACCGGGGAAAGAAGGGCTGGTTCATATCAGCGAACTCGCCGATTACAGGGTGCCCAGTGTAGAGGAAGTGGTCAAACTGGGTGATGAGATCATGGTCATGGTTACCGACGTTGATCGCTCCGGCAAGATAAGCCTCTCACGGAAGGCCGTCTTCCAGGCCCAGGCGGCCTCTGCGGCTGACAGGGAAGCCGGTGCCGGCGTTCCTGTCCGATCCCATCCCTCAAGGAGACCTCACGAAGGGCCGCGCCCGGAGAGAAGGGCCGGCGATGGACATCCCCACAGCCGAAGCAGGGGTGACCATGGCCGACCAAAGCGCGACTAGAGGAAACTCACATGTCTGGACCAATCAAAGTTGCGGTTCACGGCGCTCTGGGCAGGGTGGGCAGAGAAGTAGTCATTGCCACCTGCAAAGACCCTCAGTTGAAGCTGGTTGGCGCGGTGGACGCGAAGGCCGATGGGGATGTCCTTGCCTTGCCCGATGGGTCCGGCTCCGTGCCAATGTCCAGGAATGTAGAGTCCATTCTGGATCAGACTAACCCCAAGGTCATCGTGGATTTCTCCACAGCCGAAGCCACCATGTCATTGGTGAAAGCGGCCGCGAAGCGCAAGATGTGTGTGGTTATCGGCACCACCGGTTTCTCTCCGGAGAACCTGGATGAGATCGACCGGCTGGCCAAAGCCAACGAAGTGGGTGCTGTGGTAGCCTCGAACTTCGCCTTGGGGGCTGTAATGATGATTCACCTGGCCAAGATAGCAGCCCGTTATTTCGACAACGTGGAGATCATTGAGCTGCACCACGATCAGAAGTTGGATGCTCCTTCAGGGACGGCGGTTTCCACCGCCAGGGCGATCTCCGAGGTGAGAGGGAAGCCCTTTATCCACCCGAAGGCGCAGAAGGAAATCGTTCCCGGAGTCAGAGGGGCAGAAATGCAGGGCATAGCGCTTCACAGCGTGCGCCTGCCCGGTCTCATGGCTCACCAGGAAGTCATCTTCGGCACAGCAGGGCAAACGCTCATCATCCGGCATGACACCATCAATCGAGAGTGCTACATGCCCGGAGTAGTCATGGCCGTGAAAAAGGTCATCGAGCTCAAAGGATTGACTATCGGCCTGGACAAACTGCTCGGGCTTCAATAAGGAATTGGAGAAGATGAAAGGAACAAATGTTGCTATAGGCGGCGCTACCGGAATGGTGGGACAGGAGTTCATCAAAGTCCTGGAGCAGCGCAACTTCCCCATGACTTCTGTGAGCCTGCTTGCCTCTGATCGCTCCCACGGGCGAAAAATGAAGGTGCGGGGGCAAGAGCTTGAGGTCAAGGAAACCACTCCGGATTCCTTCAAGGGCATCGATATCGCCCTTTTCTCCGCCGGCGCCGACATCAGCAAGCAGTTCTCTCCGATAGCCGCGCGAGCTGGGGCGGTAGCCGTCGACAACAGCGCCGCTTTCCGAATGGACCCAGAGGTGCCGCTGGTGGTACCCGAGATCAACCCTGAGGACATCAAGAAACACAAAGGCATCATCGCCAACCCGAATTGCTCGACCATCCAGATGGTGGTGGCTCTGTACCCTCTGCATAAGGTGAATCCGATCAAGCGAATAACCGTAGCCACCTTCCAGTCGGTATCGGGCACCGGCTTGGCCGCCATCGACGAGTTGACCAGCCAGTCCAGGCTGGTTCTTGAGGGGAAGAAAGCCACCCCCAAGGTGTACCCATATCAGATCGCTTTTAACGTTCTTCCGGAGATCGATGTTTTCCTGGAGAACGGATACACCAAGGAAGAATGGAAGATGGTCGAGGAGACCCACAAGATCTTGCACGCGCCGGATATCGCGGTATCGGCCACCTGCGTGAGAGTGCCGGTTATGATCGGCCACAGCGAGGCGGTGCAGGTGGAGTTCTCCCAGCCCATGTCGCCTGCAGAGGCGAAGAATATCCTGTCCAAAGCACCCGGCATCACAGTCATGGATGATCCTTCGAAGAGGGTCTATCCCTACCCGGTGATGGCTGCGGGCCAGGACAACGTCTACGTCGGCCGGATTCGAAAGGACGCTTCACATCCCAACGGTCTGGTTCTCTGGATTGTGGGTGACAACATACGTAAAGGCGCTGCCCTCAACGCTGTCCAGATCGCGGAGAGACTGGTTAAGAAATAGACCTTGCACGGCATCAACCGGAGCACCGGGGGAAGCACGGATGCTTCGGGAGTAACGGGGAGATTCCCGGCGAGCAGCGCTATCAGCCTTGCTAGCCCCAAACCCCGGTCGGTGGTTCAATGGTCATCATCAGTGCTGCGGCACTCTAATCGCTTACCAAGGAGTGGAGGAAGATGACAGACTTGGGTCGACTTCTCACGGCAATGGTGACACCTTTTGACGACAAGGGCGAAGTAGACTACCGGCAGGCAAAGAAGCTCGCCAAGGCGCTCATCAGCTCGGGAAGCGATGGCTTGGTGGTTACCGGCACCACCGGCGAGCGTCCGACTATGACCGATCAGGAGCAACTCAAGCTGTTCGCTGCTGCCAGAGAAGCGATTGGCACCAAGGGAACCATAGTCGCCGGCACCGGCGGCAACTGCACCCGCGAGAGCATCGCCATAACGAAAGAGGCAGAGAAGCTGGGAGTGGATGCTGCTCTTCTGGTGGTCCCCTACTACAATAAGCCAACCCAGGAGGGCATGTACCTGCACTTCAAGGCCATCGCCGAAAGCACCAGCCTGCCGTGCATACTCTACAACGTCCCCGCCAGAACCGTAACCAACCTGGCACCGGAAACCGTCATTCGCCTGAGCAAGGTCAGCAACATCGTCGGCGTGAAGGAGGCGAGCGGCAATCTGGAACAGATCGCCAAGATCATCCACGGGGCCAGAAAGGATTTCCTGGTCTGGAGCGGCAACGACAGTGACACCTTCCCCATCATGGCCATGGGCGGCTACGGCATCATCAGCATCGCCTCTCATCTCGTTGGAAAACAGATTCAGGAGATGATCAAGCTGACACTGCGCGGAAAGATAAAAGAAGCAGCGGCTATACACCTGAACCTGCTGCCTCTGATAAACGCCCTGTTCATAGTCTCCAACCCCATTCCTGTGAAATATGCCCTCAATCATGTCGGATTCCGCGTGGGCAAGCCGCGGCTTCCGCTGACAGAGCCGGATGAGAAGAGTAAGGCCGCGATAGAGGCCGCTCTCAAGGAGTATCACATCGACCTTCCGATTTAGATACAAACCGCCATAATTCAAGGAGGCTGCTCTCGATGAAGAATCCCCTAAAGGTGATAGCTTGGTTCGAGGAGATTGGCAGGGAGAGTATACCCCTCGCCGGTGGCAAGGGAGCCAATCTGGGAGAAATGACCAAGGCCAAGATTCCCGTCCCGCCAGGCTTCATTGTAACCGCCGATGCCTACTTCCGCTTTCTGCAAGAAGCCAAACTCTCCGAAAAGATCCGCGCCTACCTCAAGGCCCTCAACCCCAAAGACACCCAGATGCTCCAGGAAACCGCCTTCGAAATCATGCAGATGATCACTCAGGCTTCCATGCCTGAGTATATGGCTGAAGAGATAAAAGCCGCTTATAAGAAACTGCAGAAGGGGCTGGTGGCAGTGAGGTCTTCAGCCACCGCTGAGGATCTGCCGGAAGCATCCTTCGCCGGGCAGCAAAGCACGTTCCTCAACATCCAGGGGCCAGCAAACGTTGTTGAGGCGGTTCAGAAGTGCTGGGCATCACTGTTTGAAGCCCGGGCCATCTTCTACCGAAACGAACAGAAGTTCGATCATTTCAAGGTCGGCATTGCCGTAGTGGTGCAGAGAATGGTGCAGTCAGAGATTTCCGGCGTCGCCTTCACTGCAGAGCCTCTCAGCAGCGACGAAAACAAGATAATGATTGAAGCGGCCTTTGGGTTGGGAGAGGCTGTCGTCTCCGGCGAACTGACTCCGGACATGTACCTCCTGGACAAAGGATCGCTCAGCCTTCTGGAAAAGAAGGTGGCCACTCAAGATTGGCAACTGGTAAGAAACCCGGACGGCCGGGATAGAAAGAGAAAGAACATCAAGGTCTCCATCCCGTCTGCCGATCAATGCCGCCAGAAGCTGGCGGACAAAGACATCGCCGCACTGGCCAAGATCGCCAAGATGATAGAGGACTTATATAAGTGCCCCCAGGACATCGAGTGGGCCAAGGAACAGGGTAACATCTACATTGTTCAGACTCGTCCCATAACCACCCTCAATTCCAAAGAGGCCATGACTGCGGAAATTAAAGGCGTTGAACTCATGAACGGGTTGCCCGCCAGTCCCGGTGTGGGCGCTGGCCGAACACAGATCATTCTGCACCCTTCCGAAATCGTCAATCTGAAAGAGGGTGAGGTTCTGGTAGCAGAGATGACCACGCCGGATTTCGTACCGGCTATGAAGCGTTCTGTCGCCATCGTAACCGACCGCGGCGGCCGGACCTGCCATGCTGCCATAGTCAGCCGGGAACTGGGTGTGCCGTGCATAGTGGGGACCGGAAATGCCACCAAACTACTCAAGGAGAAACAACTGGTCACTGTGGACGGTTACCAGGGCAAGGTCTACAAGGGCAAGGTGATCAGCGACAAGAAGGCGGAGGCACCTGCCATCCTGAGGCCAAGGATCAAGACGGTCACCAGGCTTTATGTCAACCTCGCCGATCCCGACCTGGCTGATAAGGTAGCTACCCGCGACGTCGACGGCGTGGGCTTGTTGAGAGCGGAGTTCATGATCGCCAACATCGGCGAGCACCCAAAGTACATGATCGAACAGAAGCGCGGCAAGGATTTTGTGGACAAACTCGCCCGCGGTCTGAACACCTTTGCCAAGGCCTTCAATCCCAGGCCGGTGGTCTACCGCACCACCGATTTCAAGACCAATGAGTACCGCAACCTCAAGGGCGGCGAGAAGTATGAGGAAATGGAAGAGAACCCCATGCTGGGCTACCGGGGTTGCTCGCGCTATATC
>CAYYWI010000001.1:86490-90885 GCA_964475375.1 uncultured Dehalococcoidia bacterium | reverse complement strand
CGAAAAAGTCCGCTGAAAAGAACTTTGCAGGTCAAACTGCGGAAGTTGGGCTAGCGCCCAACTTGGTAAGATTGCAGCTACGCATGCAGTCTTCAACAGGCGCTACCACGATCTCCAATTCGCGATTCCGAAATTGCGAGCATTGCCCGGTCTCATATTTGACTGCTTATGAGACGGGTCGCTAGACTTTGATGGGCTGCTCGTCTTCATGCATGACTCGTACGCTGCCTGATCCCACCAAATACAGCAAGAAAGGGTGCGACTAAGAATGTCAACTGGTAAAGAGAATCCCGCTGACCTTTCCGAATTCAGGGACAAAGTAGAGAAAGAGCCGATCGGCACGTTTCTGGGCATCAGGTTATTGGAGGTCTCACCGGGTCATGCCAAAGTGAGCATGAAGATGCGTCCTGAGTATCTCACTTTCAACGGCTTCATATTTGGCGGTATCATTACATCCGTGGCCGATCAGGCCTTTGCCTGTTCCACCAATTCTATGGGCCGTCCCAGTATAGCCACCCAGTTCAACGTCCACTTTGTTGCGGGGGCAGCGCCCGATGACGAACTTATGGCAGAAGGGCGGGTGCTGCGCAAGGGCAGACGCGTCGATATCTGCGAGATTGCAGTCACCAATCAGGATGGGAAGCTTATCGCCAGAGCCACCGGCACTGCCATACCTATGGCATGATGGTTGATTGACCGGACAGAAATGTTCTGCGGGCCTGCCGGAGACTCCGACAGGCCCGCTTCTTGATTCCAGATATTCTAGTTCTGTTTAGGCCTTGTTCTTAATAACGACCACTTCAGCAATCTTGGTGGCGGTAGCGTCATCCATGCTGATGGTGCGTTGAAGCTCCTCAAGAAACTTCTTCTCGTCCTCCTCTACGACGCCATCGGCCAGAACCAAATCCACAGCCACAAAGAAGGCGGCGGCCAATTCATCCTTGCTCAGGCTGGCCTTGGCTGCTTGCAGTACCGGGCCAATACCACGCTTCTTTATTAAACCAGCCACTTTGTTGAGTATGTTGGCCAAGTCTCTCAGATCTGCTTTTCGGAAAGCCTTCAGTGTCATGAGGTCAATGGCGACGCGCTGCACCTCATCAGGACTGACCTCTCCATCAGATGCCACAGCAGCCACGGCGACTGCACCAAAAGCCTCCTTCTTCTCGAGTTTGATCTCACCGCTTTCTTTCCCGAGAACTTTGTCAAAAAGACCCATTGTTTCTATTCCTCCTTGCTATCTTTCGTCAAAACCCAATAGCCACATATTATACATCACGAAAATGTTGAGGAGATTCTTGTGGGACCTTTGACCAAGCACGAGGGACTTCGGTGTGAACAAAATGTGATTCGTGAGGCGCAGGCAGTATGTATTGCGTCAAATCCTACGCTCCAATGTAAATGGCGCAACAATACCTGAAGAATGCCTACTCAACCGCCGCCGCTTGGGTTCCTATGTATCCCATGATTACGATCATGACTAGCCAGCCTTTTCATCACTCAGTGTCGGTCGTCGCTTCGTCTTTTGGGCTCTGTCTGGGGTCCCCTGCCATTTCCTCCAGAGCCTTCCTCATGCGTTGCCAGTGGGTCCCCTGCCAGTAGACCCTGAGACAGGAGGGGCACTGCATGTACTGTATCTGCGTGCAAAAGACGTAGGGAGGCACAAGGTCCTTCACCTCATCTCTGCTCTTCGGCGTGAGCAGGTGATTGCATTCGATGCAGCGGGTAAACTGCCTGGCACGATAATCGAGCTTCAGTTCCTTCATAACCTGGCGCAACTGGTCTCTGGGGTCATCATCGCGGCTCAAGATAACCCTCAGATTGCCATTGGTAGCCACACGCCTCTTCGCGATCTGAGTATCCCTGGTCACTACGATCCGCCCCTCTTTCATGGCGATATCTACAAGGAGGCCATCCTCGATATCCTTGAAGAAGAGGGTGTCGTAGCCCATCATCCTCAGCCACCGCGCCAGCTTGCCAGCGTTGCTATCGACCAGGAAACTGAACTCCATGTCTGCCCTCAGATTGTGACTCTCATTCCTTCTCTGCCCAGCGTGATGCTGGCGTTCAGTTCACGAGAGACCTCAGCAATCTCCGTGGCAATCTCCTCCTCATGATAGGGGCTGATGTGAATGAGAATGGTTCGAGGGATGTAGCCTTTCAGCTCGCGGAACTTTAACAACTCGATCTCGAGCAATTGCGGCGAAAGATGCGAATGCTCTCTGGCCCATTGCTCCATCCTCCGGGGCATGCTGAGTTCGGTGATGAACAGATGCGGAGAGGTGTGCTTCCAGCATTCGGATAACCCAACGGTGGCATCGCCCGTGTAGAATAGAATCTTCCCTTCAGGAGAAGTCACCTGAAAGCCAACCGTGGGAACACTGTGAGGCACCGGTATGGCCGTCACGCTGTACCCCTCTATGTTGGTGCGCTCATATTCCTCAATCGCAACCAGGCTGACCGCCGGCTGAAGCGCGGGCCATTCCCGAAAATTCGGATACATGGTGCCATCCAGCAGGTGGCTGGACAACACTTCGAACACCGATGGGGTGGAATAGATATCCAGGGTCGTGTGATACGAGACATTCATAGCCACCATGGGGATATCTCTCACATGGTCATAGTGATGGTGGGTCAACAGCACCGCCCGCAACTTCTGCTGAGCAGAAAGACTCAGGCCGGAGCAAAGGCTCCCCGCATCAAGAGCCAGGATTCCGTCAATCAGCAGCGCTGGGAGCTTGCCGTTCAGGGTCTCTGTTGAGTGTGCGCCAAGAATCTGGACTTCCATTTCTCCCTTCATCCGGAGAGCGTTCAAAGATTCAGGCCGACATACAGTTATGTTAGATCAGGGCAAGAAGGTCCATCATCAGCGTGTGTTCCGACTCTATATCCAGCGGCGGTTGCGAAAGAACAGCAGCATAAGGATGATGACTGCGACCATGATCGACAGGATGAGAAGGAAGGAGCCGAGACTGCTCTCCTGGCCCACCTTCGGCAGGGCTATGTTCATGCCGTAGACACTGGCCACCAGAGTCAGGGGCATCATTATGGTGGTGATGACAGTGAGTATCCGCATGGTCTCGCTGGTGCGGTGTGTTGACAGTGAATCATTGGTGTCCTTCAAGCCCTCGATGATTTCCTTACACTCGTCCAGGGTGTCCCAGATCTTGTCAACGTGGTCAATCAGGTCACCCCAGAATACATCCATCTCTTCCGGCGTGAACCGTCCTGCCTTGTACTCCAGGTTGCCCACCACAGCTTTCATCGACCAGATGATGCGGCGGTTGGATATGATATCTCTGCGCAGGACGGATAGTTCCCGTACCGTCTCGCGCCCAGTGCTTACAAAAATTTCATCCTCAATATCCTCAAGATTCTGCATGATCTTGTCGGTAATGGGAAGGCAGTAGTCTACCAAGGCATCGGTGATGCGATACAGGAGGTAGCCGGGGTTTTTCATATTCATTTGGCGGGCGTCCTCGCTTGCCTGGCAGTCATCGAAAAGCTTGACCAGCGGTTTGAGGACTCCGTCGTGCAGAGTGACTATGAAATCCTCTCCCAGGAAGATGGACACTTGGCTGGGTACAGTCACTCTCGCTTCCTTGCTGAACAGGGGAAAATGAAACACCACAAACAGGATGTCATCGTACTCATCAATCTTTGGTCGCTGGATCCTGCTCAGGCAGTCATCCAGGGCCAGGGGATGGAACGGGTAGTTCTGAGCCAGGTATTCGGTGTCCCTGCGTGTGGGCTTTTCAATGTTTACCCAAGTCAGCTTGCCCCAAGTCAATTGCTCTACATGCAGATCAGGCTGATCTTGTGCGGGTGGTGTTTTTGCTGCTCCGGCGCTGCGGCCGGGGATACCGATACCCTTGTACCATCGTACTATTGCCATTAAAAGCCCCAGAATCCCTTATACCATAACAATCCACTCGCGGCAAACCTCATTATCATATAGGAGGTAGTGTCAATCCGCTTTGCTGACACCTTCATGAAGTGCTGGGTATCAGTACACTCTGTTCCCCGGTGCTTGTTCTGAGCAACCCTGACAGTATATACTCATATCGTTGTCCATGCCCCCATCGTCTAGCGGCCTAGGACGGCGGCCTTTCAAGCCGTTAACAGGGATTCGAATTCCCTTGGGGGCATTCTAAACCTCAGCGCCTCTGCGGTGTCACCCTTGAGCCAGACTATCGCCGACTTGTACAGGGCTACCGTCACGCCAGCCGTCGCTGCAACTCATCCACGAGCACCAAGGCAAGAAAGAAGCAGAAGGACGTGGCCCCGGATGGTGGTGTCCCATGATAGAAGATAGGACTGGTGTGCAACAACGACTTGGTGGCCCGAAATAACTGCTCCACCAACAACAGGCGCTTGTACTGCACAGCCATGTCGCCT
>CAYYWI010000001.1:82549-86480 GCA_964475375.1 uncultured Dehalococcoidia bacterium | reverse complement strand
TATCGCCGACTTGTACCAGGGGTGTCAGGAGGTCAAAATCAGATCAAAGTCCCACAGTGACATCGCGATTTGAACGGGAAATTCAGGCACGATAGGGTCCTGACACCACATTCTACGCCGGGCGGCGGGCAGCTCCGGAGCCTGAAGTACCTTGCCAGTCACCCCTCGAGGAGGGCTGCGCAGCAGATACCACTGGCTGCCCTCTCGTACCTGCCGCCTGGTCCAGGGACTGCAAGTCCTGCCGGATGACGTCCCACTCCAGCTTCATTCCCTGGAATGCCAGCCGTCGCTGCAACTCATCCACGAGCGCCAAGGCAAGAAAGAGGCGTGCCCCCATGATAGAAGATAGGACTGGTGCGCAACAACGACTTGGTGGCCCGAAAGAAACTGCTCCACCAACAACAGGCGCTGTACTGCACAGCCATGTCGCCTGCCGGTAGCGAGGTATTGGTCCTGAGCATAAATTTGCCGTCGTAGCGGGCCTCGGACCGGCCCGTCCCAACACGGCCTCACTGACCTCCCTCTGCTGCCTCATCCGCGCCCCCAGGATGTACTCCAGATCGCGAGCCTCCAGACCCTGGATAGTTTCCCGGCTGATCATCCCCCGTGCTCAGTGAGAAGAGGCCTCGCTAGTCTCAGGAGAATCCAAGCTGCCTTTTATGCTCTGGGCTTTCCTGCGAGCCAGGAATAGACCTGTCCCAATCAAGACAATGCCTCCACCGATGGACAACCACGGCAACATGTTGGCGAAGCTGAGTTGCGACTTGGCATTCTTTGCCTGGCTGACCAGGTTTGCCACAGTTTCGTCCGTGAAACTAAGGCTATCGTCATAGAAAGTGACGGTCTCATAGCTTAAAGGCCCGGTCGTTGGGAAGAGTTCATCTTGTACCGGGATTGTGCCGCTTCTCTTAGTTTTGCTCTCAAAGTACACCGTTACGCCGGATGCCGGCTCAACCTTCATCGTGATCTCCTGGTCAATCCGCATATCAGGCATACCGAAGCCTCCCGGAACCAACAGCCCCTCCTCAGGCGTCTCCATGTGGAATACATAGACCTTTAGCCCCTCAAAGACTTCTTCGCCATCGGGGTCACCTATATAAGTACAGTCCAGGTTGGCTGGGTTTCCTTCGTTCCAGAAGGGGTATGTTTCAGTCTTGCTTGCATTGAAGGGGAAACTGTAATAGCCGTCCCGATCGCCGTCTCCATGCCCAAGTACGTTTCTGCGGGTCACTCTATCAATCCCAAGAAGATACTTGGCATAGAGAGAAGGGATTTTCTCACCCGTTGCTTCGTCTGTGAACGTGATTGTTTCCTCAAGATACACGATGTCCTTCGATGCTTTCGCTGCTACATAGTGCCTGCTGTTGGTGACATCGTAGGTGACGTAGCCACGGTGCTCGGGATCATAAAGTTTCACAGTCCCTTCCTGTATTGTCTCTTGGTCGAGATTTGCAGGGATCCTGGCCAGACTTGGCCACAGGACCGTGACCCAGATGGTGCCGAAGACTGCCAGAAGTACCCCGAGGACGCAGAGAGCAATACCGATCTTTCTTCTCAAACCTATTTACCCCCTTTGTTTAGTCTGCATTCCGCCTATAAATGCAGCAATCTTGACAACATGAAAAAAACAAGTACGCAATCTAGCACGTGACGCTGCTCTACGCAAGCTTGCTTTCAACAGAATAGAGAACGATCAGAGGGGCACAATGCTGAGATCCCCGCTCAGTAAATAACAACATGCTATCCCCCTTTGGCCCCTTAATTAACCATAAGGAACAGAGTTTGTCAAAACCGTTTAGCACTTCATTGAATGTTCTTGATGGCACTGTCAGTAGAATATCTAGTCCTGTGCGTTCTCCCCCTGGCCGACTTGACAGATACTTCGCCATAACCGTATTATTTGCAGCACTGAAGTTGGGAAATGAGCCCAAAAGGCCCTCTGTGAGAGAGGTAACATCACAGTAAGCCGATTCTCAAGTATCACAAGCTCTAGAAAGGGGGGAGATCATGTCGGATTCATATGATGTAATTGTTGTCGGTGCCGGGTTTGGCGGCAGCAGCTGCGCCGCTCTTCTGGCCAAGAGAGGGCTGAAAGTGCTGCTGTTGGACAAGAATGCCAAGGCTGGCGGAAAAGCCATAGCCATATCGAAGGGTGGCTACACCTATACGGCCTGGGTGGTGGTAGCGGCTCCCACCATGAATAACATGTTTGAGGTTGTTCTCAAAGAGCTGGGGATGGAAAACAAGGTGGAACTGGTAGCACCCGGAATCCAGGGCACCAGGTTCAGGCAGTCTTCAGGCAAGTGGGCAATGGGGCCACAGACTGCGACACCTGATCCTAACCTGATATTCGATTGGCTCGAGGTGCCCGAGGCAGAAAGGGTGGATGCTCTAACGCTCCTGGGTGAATTGACACTGATGAGCCCGAAGGATATCGCCGCGCTCGACGATGTCAGTTTCGGCGAGTTCTTGAAGCGATACAAGGTGTCCAAGGGTCTCTACAGTTTCCTGACCAGTCTGGTTTCTGATGCCTGCTTCGTGATCCCGGTAGATGCGGTAGCTGCTTCAGAAGCGATCACAGTTGTCCAGCAGGTATTCCTCCGCGGCGGAGGCGTATTCTGCAAAGGAGGCATAGGTCGTGTGGCTGAGACTTTTGCCGAGGCAGTGGAGGTGTTCGGCAGCAAGACTATGCTGCGCTGCAGAGTGGAGAAGATAGAGGTCGTGGATGGCAGGGTTACCGGCGTCGTAACCGAAAAAGGTACCTTCAAGGCACCCATCGTCATCAGCAATGTCGGTATTCAGCCCACCGTGCTGAAGCTGATCGGAGAGAAGCACTTCGACAGGGGATACATCAACTATGTGAAGGAACTGGTGCCGTCCCTGTCATTCATCGGTGCCCGCTACTTCCTGAACAAGGAGATAATACCCAACGTGCCGTTCGGGGCCATTATCACCACAGAGACTTCTTGGAATATGGAGAAATGGATCAAGGCCAAGGCTGGTCATCTGCCTCCAGAGATGCCCGTCTGGTTTGAAGTTCCTTCGAACTATGATCCCAATGCCGCTCCCAAGGGCAAGCAGATAGTGCTGACCGGTTTCCTCGGTCCTGCCGATCCCAAGCTGACGGAGAAAGATATAAAGCCTTGGCTGGACAAAGGCGATGAGATGATGTTCAAGGTCTTCCCGGACATGCCGGCGGCTATCGAGGCGAAGGAATACTACACTCCCCAGGATGTCTCCAACCTCACGCGCGATTCCGTGTTGCCTGGAATCGGCGGCGAATGCATCGGCCTGGCCCAGACAGTAGGGCAGGGTGGTGCACATAAACCTTCGATCAAGGCGCCGATACAGGGTCTCTTCTATGTAGGGTGTGATGCCGGGGGCATCGGTGTCGGCACCCAACAGGCAGTGGATTCCGGCGTTAAGGTGGCCAATGCCGTGTTCCGGTATAACCGCCAGCGCCAAGCCATGATATAGGTTCAGCGATCTCAGTGGCGCTGTCTGTACGGACAGCGCCACTATGCCACTCATCGGGCGTGGGATTAACCGTTCTCTTTAGTCTCCCCCGTTATCGCCATCGAGGGTTGTTGGTGTTCCAACCTGCGCTAAACTCTGCAAGCAAGACTCGACTGAGTCCCATTCGTGCCACAGGTTGCCCCCACACTTTGTGGGCGTGCGTAAGCTGTAATGTTATTCTGCGTATGAAGTGACGCCAAGCCTTCCCCGCAACAGACGGCGGCATAGATGCCATGGCCTTCGGTAACGCAGACCGGCGATTGTGATAGAATAGCCACAGCTACTGAAAAGGAGGTGCGATGCTGATAGCTGCCATGATCTTGGGGCTCATTGGAGGCATAACCTATTTCGTCGGTGGTGGTGCAGGGACCGTTGCATGGAGTGGGGATGGTTCGGCTCCCTGGTGGGTTGTTTC
>CAYYWI010000001.1:29699-82539 GCA_964475375.1 uncultured Dehalococcoidia bacterium | reverse complement strand
GCCGCGGACGAAGCCGACCATAGCTGGAATGGTGATGCTTCTGGCTGCTGCCGGCGCGCTGGGTGTTGGTTTTGCGTCTTGTGAAGCAGCCATGGAATACAAGGCCATTGATGAAGTCCTCCACACGATACACCCCTTTGGTGGTCCGCTCTTGTTTGCACAAATACCTCTGCTTTCTCTGATTATTGGCGGTATGCTGGCCTTGTCCACCGGCAAGAAGACGGGGGCTGACAACTAGACCGCCAGTCCGGCAACAACCGGAGCGCCTTTGTGGGCTGCCGTCCTGATGGCCAGCCAGTCAGGTGAGAAATGGGGAACAGAACAGTTGTCGGCCTTATCCTTTGTCTATTGGCTCTCCTCCTTGGCAGCCTTTTCTTCATCAAAGGCTACCATGAGTTTTACTGGTCGTATCCGGCGGTCTTTGTTCTGATCACCCTCATGGGTGTGCTGTCGCCTCTGCTGGGAGGGTTGCTTCTGGGCCAGGTGCTGGCAGCGAAAAAGAGGGGGGTGGGTGGTGCACTGCAATCCTTCGTTTTCGGAGCGGGCGTCATGTTCACTGTCGCTGCTGCATTTCTGGGCGTCTCTGCCATAGGCATGGCTCTGGGCGTGTCCAGCACGGGTTACTGGGGCCATCCACCCTACGAGTATGAGGGCGACTACGTGATCATGCGCTTCCAGATCGACTTGTTCCGGTTTGCTATCTTGCCGGGACTGCTTGGTGGCCTCCTGCTTGGCGCCGGGCTGCAAATGCGAAAGAAGAACAATGAAGCAGGCTGAAGATGGATGTGAATCGGAAGCTTCAGATTGTAGCCGCCAGCGCCAGATTCGATATCTGCGGCTATGACGCGGCCCGCAGCATGCAGCTTGCCGGCAGAGATCCGCACCGGTTCATATACCGGTCGACACTGCCGGGAGGCGGATGCGCCAACCTGTTCAAAGTGCTGCTGACCAATGTCTGCACCAACGACTGCGCCTACTGCGTGAACCAGGTTGGTCGCGACCGGCCGCGGGCTTATTTTCAGCCCCACGAACTGGCTGGGCTCTTCATGGACCTCTATCGGAAGAGGTTGGTACGTGGCCTTTTCCTGAGCTCGGGAGTGGCCGGCAGCCCATCGAGGACAATGCAGGAGATGATCGATACGGTGGAGATTCTCCGCCGGCGTCATGAATACAAAGGCTATGTTCATCTCAAGATAATGCCCGGGTCCGGCTTTGATTGCGTCGAGGCGGCCTGCAGAGTGGCCAACAGGGTTTCCATCAATATGGAGGCACCCACGGCGCATCACCTGGCCAGGCTCAGCTCCAAGAAGGACCTTTACAACGGAATCGTGGAGCGCATGCGCTGGGCAAAGCAGGTCATGTCCGCTAACGAAGGGCTGGTTCCCTCCGGGCAGACCACGCAGTTCGTGGTCGGGGCAGCGGGTGAGACGGACCGTGATATCCTGCAGACCACGGGTGCGCTGCATCGAGAGATCGGCTTGAGGCGTGTCTACTTCAGCGCGTTCCGGCCAATCGGGGACTCCCCGCTTCAAGGACTTCCACCGACTCCTCCGATGCGGGAGCATCGCTTGTACCAGGCCGAATGGCTGCTCAGGGTCTACGGCTTCTCCTCACATGAGCTCGATCTGGCCCTTGGCGGCAAAGGGGAACTCTCTTTGGCTAAGGACCCCAAGATGGTGATCGCAAAGCGACAGCCATGGCTCTTTCCCGTAGATATCAACAAGGCCGGTTACGAAGAGCTCCTTCGCGTGCCGGGGATCGGGCCGATCTCCGCCAAACGGATAGTGGAAGCTCGTGCAGAGCACAGTATTTCGTCTCTCCAGCAACTGAAGAAGATGGGGGTGGTTGTCAAGCGTGCCGGGGCGTTCATCTGGCTTCGTGGTGCGTCTGCTCATGAGAGGCAGATGTGCTTCTTGCAGGAGCTTGATGACGAACCGGAAGAACTGCCTTCGCTGGCCGGGGTTCTCCGGTAGAAACTTGAACGGGAGGGTGAGAATGTATAAGAGAGTTCTTCTTCCATTGGATGGCTCTGAACTGGCTGAAGTGGCTCTGGCGTATGCCAGGGGATTGGCCTGCCGGCTCGGTCTTGAGGTGCTTCTGCTGCACGTGGCCGGTAAGGGGGAATCCGAATCGCAGCTACTGCATCGAGCCTACATCGAACGGGTGTGCGAGAGATTCAGCCGGGAGTTGGCTGAGGTTCAGGAAAAGACCGGCGGCAAGGCGGTGTCGGTGAAGGGGGAGGTGGTGCTGGGGTATGCTGCGGAAGAGATACTGCGCTATGCTGACGAAAAGGAAGTCGATCTGATATTGATGGCCACCCATGGCCGGTCCGGCATCAGGCGCTGGGTGATGGGCAGCGTGGCCGACAAGATACTGCGGTCTTCCGCGTTTCCGATCCTGCTGGTTCGTGCAGGTATGCCCAGGGACATTGCCTACGAGGAGTGGTCGAACCCTTCACTGCTTGTGCCGCTGGATGGTTCGGAGTTGGCAGAGATGGTCTTGCCGCATGTTGAAGCCCTGGCGTCGACCCAGGATGGCTGTGTAGCTCAAGTCATACTGGTCAGGGTCTGTGAGCCGCTGGTGCTGCCTCCGGTTACCGCACCTGAGACAGCGGTGAACTGGGGGAATGCGGCTGAAGATTATATGCTGAAGTCCAAGAAGTCGGCGGAGAAATACCTGGCACGGGTGCAGAGAGGTCTTACCGATGCCGGCTTCAATGTGAGCGTGGAGGTCCTGGAGGGTGATCCGGCCATCGGGATCATTGACTATGCAACCACCAACAAGGTCAATCTGATTGTCATGGCCACTCATGGGCGTTCGGGGCTTGGCAGGTGGGCCTATGGCAGTGTGGCCCAGAAGATCCTCCACGGCGCTTCCAGTCCAATATTGCTGGTGAGGCCGGCGCCGGATATCGGTATCACACCCAGGCTTGTGGCCTCGATACGAGCTTTACCGGCGATGTGAGCGCTGGCTGGTTCCCTTGCAGACCGACAGGCCATCGGCTTCGGACAGGGTCAAGCCCTCAGGCGGTTGTCTGTTTCGGCTTTATGAGGAGGATAGGCAGCCCTGACTTTCTGATGACATAGTCAGCGACACTGCCGAAGACCAGCCTTTTGAAGCCGCTGCGCCCGTGGGTGGCGATGGCAACCAGGTCGAAGCCCTTTTCCTCAGCATAGCCGACTATGGATTCGGCAGGCGGTCCAATCATAGTCACACACTGCACTTTAAGACCTTTTTCCCGAAGCGGCCGGGCCAGGCCATCGAGATAGTCCTTGGCTACAGCTTCCGCTTCCTCCAACCTGTCGGTGGGCACCACCACTGGGACGGAGTCGATCCCTGTGGGAGTGGGGGTGGTGGCGAGGCTCACCACCTGGAGAAGGGTAAGGGTGCTCCCGAACCGCGCTGCCTGCTCCGAAGCATACGGCACGATCTGCTCTGCGAGCTTGGACCCATCCAGACACACCAATATCTTCTGGAACATACTGTCTCCTTGACGAATTATATCACACAGGATACCATAGGCTTACCCCAGCACCCAGCCATGCCGAGGAGGTCGGACCGTGAAGAATTACGATTTCGTCATCATTGGTACCGGCTGTGGTGCGATCATTTCCGACGAGGCGGTCGGCCACGGCAAGAAAGTCGCTGTCATTGATAAAGGACCTCTGGGTGGGACGTGCCTCAATCTGGGCTGCATACCGTCGAAAATGCTGATCTATGTAGCAGACCGGGTGGTAGAGGTCCAGGAGGATAGTAAGCTGGGCATAGAGGCAGGGGTCAGAAGCATCGATTTCGCCGGTATCATGGAGCGCATGAGGAGGAGTATCAAGGAGAGCCATGACTACATCAGGAAGGGCATGGAGCAGTCGGAGGGTCTTGATCTCTACGAAAGCCAGGGGCATTTCGTAGCTGACTATACGCTTGAGGTCAACGGCCAGCAGGTCAAGGGCGACCAGGTTTTCATTGCCTGCGGCTCGCGTCCCTTCACTCCGCCAATCAAAGGGATTGACACCGTGGACTACTGGACAAATGAGCACGTTCTTCAGCAGAACGAAAGGCCGGAGAGTCTGATCATCGTCGGCGGCGGATACATTGCCGTCGAATACGGGCACTTTTTCGCAGCCATGGGCACCAGGGTGACCATACTGGAGATGGCGGACAGGCTGATGCTGGCAGAAGAGCCGGAGATATCGGACTTGTTGAAGAGAGCCTTGAGCCGCCGCATGGAGGTTCACACCGGCGCTCTGGCGGAAGAGGTAAGGAAAGAAGCCGACGGCAGAGTCACGGTGGCGGTCAAGACCGCTGAGGGGACGAGAAGAGAGTTCACGGCTCATAAGCTGCTGATGGCGGTGGGCAGGAGATCGAATGCTGACCTGCTGAAACTGGAGAACACCGGGGTGCAGATGGACCAGAAGGGCTTCATCAAGGTCAACGAGTATCTGGAGACCACGAGGAAACACATATATGCCGTGGGAGATGTCAACGGTCTGCAGATGTTTACTCATGCCGCTAACCGGCAGGCGTCGTTGGTGGCGGATAACGTCCTGCACGGAGAGAAGACCAGGCTGGATACCAGTGCCACGCCCCATGCCGTGTACTCCCATCCCCAGATCGCCTCGGTCGGCATGACAGAGGAGAGGGCCAGGAAGGATCACAAGGTCCTGGTCGGCAGGGCCCGGTACTTCAGCGTGGCCAAAGGCGAGGCCATGATGGAAGAAGAGGGCTTTGCCAAGGCCATACTGGACAAAGATAGCCGGAAGATACTCGGTTTCCACATCATAGGTCCCTTCGCCCCGGAGCTCATCCAGGAGGTGACCAACGCCATGGCCTCCGGAGGACAGATCGACTACATACTCAGCGGTATGCACATCCACCCGGCGCTCAATGAATTGATCGAGGCGGCGCTGGGCAATCTGGAAGAGGCCTGACCCCGTCAGCCGTTATCCTTCGCAGCGGCGCTTGTGCTATCATTAGTTGCGGCAGTCTTCCTGCCCGGTCGATCATGAATATCGAAATCAGACAAGTCGCCCAGGATACCTATCTCCTGAACTGCGGCAAAGACCCTTTCTTCTCCACCAGTAATATCGCCTACTACCTGGACGGCGACATGCCGGTGCTGATTGACCCCGGTCCCGGATCGGTAGCGCCGGAGTTGCTGGCTGCCGACGGCTTGGGGATCGACTGGCGCAACCTTTCGTACATCATCCCGACTCACATTCATCTTGATCACGGCGGAGGCACCGGCTACCTGGTGCAGCATCTGCAGAAGCCGGAGGTGATACTGCATCCAAAGGGTGCCACCCATTTCATCGACACCTCGATACTGGTGCGCGGCGCGAGGCTTATCTTCGGCCAGGACTTCGAACAGGTTCTCGGTCCGGTGATTCCAATTCCCAGAGAACGTGTGCATGTGGCCAGAGACGGCGAGGTGATCCGGCTTGGCAAGCGGGATCTCAAGCTTGTCTATTCGCCGGGCCATGCTGTTCACCACATCGCCATATTCGATAGCCTGACCGAAGGGCTCTTCTGCGGGGATGCTCTGGGATTCCTTGCGGAGAGCACCTCTGATGTCCCGTTCCCGGTGGGACTCTCGCCGTTTGACCCGAGAGCCTATGTGGAGACCATAGACAAGCTGGCGGCCCTTCACCCGAAAGTTGTCTTCTACGCTCATCACGGTCCGAGGACGGACGTTGACAAGCTCATCGGGAAGGTCAAAGAGGTCTGCACGGCCTTTGATGACATCATCTACAGAGGCATAAAGGCCGGTGAGGATGATCCCCGGATATCGCAGCGTATTCTGGACTACAGCAGCGGCCTGGCGCAGCAGGCGGAGCTGCCGGTCTTTGCCAGGGTTGGCATATCGGGATACATTCAGTACTACAGGAACCACAAGAACAAGTAGTTTGGCGCAGGTTCAACGTTGCCTCCTTTGTCCGCAGGACTTGATGGGAAATCCAGGCCGGGTCTCTTGAGTGATCATCAATCTGACTTTCTCACTGCGGAAAATGAAGTTGACAATGCCCCCGATGGAACATAGAATCGGCGGCAGATCAGTGGCCGTTCCCTTTGCCGTCGGCGACGTCAGTCCACCTTTTCTGCCTGCTCAGGTGCTGAGCCGAGCCCAGGCAGACAAGAAGGAGATAACCTCGACTTGAAGACTGCTTTCATAGTCAACTCCGTGGCCGTGAGACGCTCCAGGGGCCGGTGGCAGAGGGTCGAGAATCGTATCAAGAGCAACGGACATAAGGCAGCCGACTTCTGGATGACGGAGTCACTGGGGGAGGCGACGCGCCTGGCTGTCCAGGCTGTTGAATCCGGGTGTCAGATGGTGGTAGCGGTCGGCGGCGATGGCACAGTCAATGAGGTGGTTAACGGCCTGTTTCGCAACGGAGCGCCGCTCAACAGCGAGTTGGTTCTGGGGATCATTCCCCTCGGCTCCGGATGCGACCTGGCGCGCAGCCTGGGTATCACCTTTGAGAATGCACCGGCGCTGAAATCCCAGTGGAGCGGCCAGACCAGGAAGCTCGATATCGGGAAGGTGGAGTTCACCAACCTCCAGGGGCAGAGTCGGGACCGTCTTTTCGTCAATATAGCGGACTTGGGCGCAGGCGGGCTGGTAGTGGAAAGGGCTGGCAAGGCCCCGGCGATCCTGGGGCCACGCCCCAATTATGTCTGGGGCATCCTGACCGCCGCTGTGGCATATCGGGCCAGGGAAGTGGCCATCTCTGTCGACGGCGAGTCTCCGGTTAATGTCGCCATAAGGAATGCGATCGTGGCTAACGGCCGGTACTTCGGGCGGGGTTTCCTCGCTGCCCCGGAAGCCAGGATGGATGATGGTCTGTTCGATATCATCTGCATCGGCAACCTCGGGACTCTGGAGGCAATCTGGAACGTACCGAGGCTGCGTAACGGAACGCACTTGAGTCACAGAAAGGTCAGCCACCGCCGAGGCCGGCGGGTTGAGGTGACCAGCGAGGAGGATGTCTTATTGGAGATGGATGGAGATCTGGTGGGGACTCTGCCGGTCACCTGCGAGGTGATTCCCGCGGCCATCAATGTCATGGTGTAGCGGAAGGAGCGCGCAATGTCTGATCCACGTGTTGAGAAGCTGGCTGAAGTGCTTGTCAGCTATTCCGTCGCTGTCCGTCCGGGCGACAAGGTCGTGATCGACGGCAGCAGCCTGGCTGAACCGCTGCTGAAAGAGGTGTATGTGAAGGTGCTTCAGGCGGGCGGACACCCCATGATGCGGGTGAGTCTGCCGGGCATGGAGGAACTGCTCTTCCGCCATGCATCCGATGAGCAGTTGCAGCATGTACCGGAGCCGGTGAAGCTCACCACCGAGAAGTATGATGTGCGCATCAGCATCGGCGGTGCAGATAATACCAGAGCGTTGACCCGTGTGGACCCGGCCAAGTTGGTGCTGTACGAGCGGGGACGCACGGACCTCATGAAGACATTCATGCAGCGCTCGGCTGCGGGCGAACTGCGCTGGACCTATGCTGTCTTCCCTACTAGTGCCTATGCCCAGGATGCTGAGATGAGCCTTGGTGAGTATGAGGACTTTGTGTACAGGGCCTGTCTGCCGGACATGAACGATCCGGTGGGCTATTGGAGGCGTTTCTCAGAGTGGCAGCAGAAAGTGGTGGACTGGCTGAAGGGCAGGCATAATGTGCACGTGGTCGGGCCGGAGACCGATCTGCGCCTGAGCGTGGCCGGGCGAACCTTTATCAACTGTGACGGACGCTACAACATGCCCGACGGTGAGGTGTTCACCGGCCCGGTGGAGGACAGCGTTGAAGGCCATGCCTATTTCTCTTATCCGGCTATCTACGGTGGGCGGGAGGTCACCGGCGTCAGGCTGTGGTTCGAGAAAGGCCGGGTGGTCAAGGCCACCGCCGACAAGAACCAGGATTATCTGCTGAAGACGCTGGACACCGACGAAGGCTCGCGGCGGGTCGGTGAGTTCGCCATCGGCACCAACGAAGGCATCACCCAGGCTACCAGAGAGATACTGTTTGACGAGAAGATCAACGGCAGTTTCCACATGGCGCTGGGTGCGGGCTACCCTGAAACCGGCAGCAAGAACGAATCAGCCCTGCACTGGGACATGGTCAGCGATCTGCGCCAGGGTGGCCGGATATGGGTGGATGACCAGTTGCTCTACAAGGACGGGCGATTCGTCATTGACCTGTAGTCAGCCTGGCTGACACAGCGCGTGAAGGAGACGAACGAGATGGCGGAAGTTGTCGCCAGGGTGATATCTCAGAAAGGAACCTGCTCGGCGGGCCATAAGGTGGGCGACGAGTTCTTGATGGGCGAGAAGACGCCGCCCGGTATGTGCTCGTGGGCCTTCTACACGCTGTTTCCTTTCGCTGAGGTGCTGCAGTTCGGCGGGTCGTTCCCCTGGGAGAAAGACCCGGACAGGGCCACGGTTGCCTGCCCCGATCCCGGGAACCCGGTGGTGTTCGATCTGAGGCGGCGCTGAATCCGGGAAAAAGCGGCGTTTCGTAGAGGCAGGTTTGAAACCTGCCTCTAGCCGTCTATGGGCAAACCTCGTGTTCGCCCATAGACGGTTTAATGGCCAACAGCGTAGGGGACGAAAGATCACGCGCCAGGATACCCAGTCCTCGGAGGGCCACGCTCTGTCGTGGCTCGGAATCCAGAGTCATTGAGCGGAAAACCACTGTCTCCTGTAGATGGTAGAGAACGTTCACTCGGAGCCGGCAGGCTGCCGGCTGGCGGGCAGTACTTGTGAAAGCACCAGCCCAAGGAGGGTTATCCCGGCGGCTACAAACATCAGAACTTGGAAGCTCCATCTGCCGGAGACGAAGCCCCCGATAAGAGGCCCCAGACCGGAGGACAGGTAGGTTATGGAATAGAGCAATCCCGCGGCAGTGCCGCGCTCGACGCTCTTCCCCATCAGGAAGGTCAATGCGCCGACCCACAGGCATGACCAGGATATGGCCAATACTACCTCAACGGGGATAAGTTGCAGGTAGTTCGTAGCCAGGCCGTAACAGGCAAAGACGATTACAGAGGTAACGAGACCGACTGTCAGTATCCTGGTGCTGTTGAACCGCTCAACGTAGCGCATGAGCACAAACTGGAACGCCATGTTGATTCCATCCAGGATGGCCACCCACGACTTGTTGGCCCCGATGCTGAACAAAAACAAAGGGAACACGGCCCAGATAGCATAGGAGCCCAGGCACCGAAGGAAGAAGGGGATATAGACCTTGGCGTTGGTGCGGATCAAGTGAAGCGGGAATATCGATACATGGATGCTCTTGCCTCTGTCCTCTTTGAAGGTGAGGGACAGGCAGAAGGCCAGAACCGAGGCCACCCCACTGACGGCAAAGAGAGCATAGTAGTTTCGGATGGCGGCGGCAGCAACACAGCCGCAGAGCCAGCCCAGCGATCCAAAAGAGGCGAAGCGGCCGATCTGTCCTTCAGCCTCGTAAACATAGGCCATGAGGGCTGCGGAGGAGATGCCCAGGCAGAACCCCACAAAAGCCCTGATAGCCAACAGGGCGACAGGATGTTGGGCGATGATCTGGAGGACATAGGCCACCGCCACTAAACCCAAACCCAGGCGTATGAATACCAGTCTTCCATGCTTGTCCGATTGCCTGCCGAATATGAAGGAGGAGGCGAAGTAGGCCGTTCCGTAAGCCGATGCAATCAGACCCACCTGGAATTTCGATGCCCCCAGGTCATCAGCAAACAAAGGCAGGAAGATATAGGAAGAATACACCGCGAAACTGAAGAGGAGGCTGACGGCCGCCAAACGGATGGAAAGCGGGATCGCTGATATTCGAGAGAGATATTTCATCTGTATGTGCTGCTTTTCTAGCAACACGTTCTGATATTACATCGGAGGGTGGGCAGCGGCAAGTTTATGTCACCTGCCGTGACTGACGATGCGCTGGTGACGCATGATTATGCTATACTTGGGCGCAATCGAGATCAGCAGAAAGCCGCCATGAAGTCGAACAAGATAGGCATCCTTGAGTTGAACAACGATCCCTTTATCCTGGACGTGATGTCCAAACTGTCCGACCTGCCCGTGGATTTCCTCACCTTCTCAGATGGGCCTGCACCCGTTTCCAGTAACTACAAGGTTGTGGTGGACCGGATCAGCTTTCGCTACACCTATCTGAAAGAGATGATGAAGAACATATCCCTGGACGGAACTTATGTGATCAACAATCCCTTTGCCGCCTCGGTGAACAGCAAGCTGGTGGAGACCAAGGTGTTCCAGGCTCTGGAGATAGCTTTCCCCAAGTCGATCGTTCTGGCCGATCCAGCCCTGCAGGCGGAGCTTCCAGATATGGTCGCTGAACCGAACTGGGAAAGGATTGCGGATGAGATCGGTTTTCCCTGCATAATGAAGCCGGTATATGGATATGCCTGGGTGGATGTTTATGAACTGAACACGCTGACGGAACTCAAGGAGCGCTATGCAGTGGGTGGCGGTCGTATCTGGCTGATTCAGCGGAAGGTATGCTACGATCAATACTATCGCATTTTCTGCATTGACAAGAAGGATGTTCTGTTCGTAAGGTGGATACCGCGGCCGCTGGGTCTGGGGGAATATCTCTATACGGACTCAAGGGATCATGAGGGCAACCGGGCCGGGATTGCAGATCGAGTCATCCGGCTGAATTCGTGTCTGGATATGGACATCAATGTGGTTGAATGGTGCGTAGACAAGAATGGTCAGGGCTGGGTCATCGATGCCCTTAACGAAGTGCCGGATATGCCCAAGGACCGAATCCCCCCAGAACATTACTGGTGGATCGTGGATCGCTTTTCAGCCTGCGTCAGAGAGAAGCTGCAGGGAGACAGGCGCAACAAGACCATATTCTCGGTGCCGGTTACTCAGAATATCAACCATGGCGTCAGTGTGCAGGTTTCGTAATTAATATCAATTGGAGAGGGGGCATAACATGGAAAACCGGGTGGCCATCTTCATAGATGGAAGCAATCTTTACCATGCCTTGCGTGACAACTGCAGTCGCGTTGATCTCAATTTCACCGATTTCACCAACAAGCTTTGTGCAGGACGGCCGCTGTTCAGGACCTACTACTACAACGTTCTTCAGGACCCGGCTCAGAGGCCCGAGGGCTTTCGTGAACAGCAGGAGTTCCTGGATGTGCTCAGGAAGACTTCTTACCTCGAGGTGCGCCTGGGCAGCATGAAACTTTCGCAGGGCGTTCCGGTGGAGAAGGGCATTGATATCATGCTGGCTACCGACATGCTGCACTTCGGCTGGAACGACCTTTATGATGTAGCGATCCTGGTCAGCGGCGACGGCGATTTTGCCTACGCTCTTCAGGCTGCGAAGAACATGGGCAAACACGTGGAAGTCGCCTATTTCGAGAGCAATGTCTCCAGAAGTCTGCTGGATGTAGCCGACAACAGGCATCTTCTGAACAGGGACTTCTTCAAGGGCCTGTGGCGAGCTGGTATGAAGCGAAGGCCGCGGCGGGGGAGGGTGGGGCCCAGGCGAGTCGACAGAATTCCCGAATCACCGTCGAATTCCTCTTCAGGCAACCCACCACCACCGGCGGCAGCTTAGGACGGTTGGCCAGAAGCACTTTCCCTGGGTCCGGCGCGCACCGATCATGCTGGACCCAGGCGCACGGAGAGGTTTGTTTTGTAGCCAAGGGGATTGGCTCCTAGAGAAGCTTGGTGATGTACTGTCTGAGCTTCGGCCCCATCTCAGGGTCTTTCAGTGCAAATGCAATAGTCGTCTCCAGCCAGCCCTGAGTCGTACCAGCATCGTATCTCTCACCATCGAACTCGTAGGCATATACGCCGTTTTTGTAGGCCAGTTGTTGCAGTCCGTCCGTTAACTGGATTTCCTTATTCCTCCCGGGACCGGTGGTTTCCAGGGCCTGGAAGATGTCCGGGGTGAGCACGTACCGGCCCATGATGGCCAAGCGCGAAGGAGCTTCACCACGCGGGGGTTTCTCTACAAGATCCAGGGCCTGATAGATTCGTGGCGCTATTTTCTTGGGGCTGATGACGCCATACCTGTCCACTTCCTCTTCCGGTACCTCTTTGACGGAGAGCACGCTGGACTCATAGCGATTGCTTATCTCGATCATCTGCTTCAGTGTAGCCGCTCCGTGTTCAAAGATATCATCCGGCAGGAACAGGATGAACGGTTCATCGCCGACCACTTTCTTGGCTGTCAGCACAGCATGACCCAGTCCCAGTTGCTCCTTCTGTCTTACGTAGCAGACATCGACCATGTTGGACAGTCGGTGCAACTCCTCAGCCAGTTTGGCTTTTCCGTGCTGCTGGAGGAAGTGCTCCAGTTCGAAGGCGTGGTCGAAATAGTCCTCCATGGTCCGCTTGCCCAAAGCAGTGACAATGATGACCAGTTCAACGCCGCAGGCAATCGCCTCTTCGACGCTGTATTGAATCAGCGGCTTGTTCAAGAGAGGGAGCATCTCCTTGGGCTGGGACTTGGTAGCCGGAAGGAATCTGGTGCCCCAACCTGCCGCCGTGATGACTGCCTTTCTGATTTGTCTGCTCACCGTCACTGAGACCCCCTCGTATTGATGTCGGGCAATCGCTTTCCAAAGTTTGCCACATCCCGCTGGGTCTGACAAGATAGGGTGTGTCTATTGGAGAGGCACTGGGCAGGACAAATGGTGTTCGGAATACGCGAATCCCGAACTAGGGCCTCTTCAGCCAATCAAGGGCAATATCCATGGCTTCGTTGCTTAACCGCAGCTTGTGCCCCGCTCCCTCAACGATGGCTATCTCCTTGGGCTCACGAGCCTTTTCGAACAGACACCATGCCTGCCCCTCGTCGATCAGATCATCTTCCTTGCCTTGGAGCATCAGAATCGGCCTGGGCGAAATCCGATCTATCCAATCAACAGGGGTGACCTGTCTGAAGTTGTTCGTCCACTCTTCGACGGACGGGGGGAAGTCCTCATCTCTGATCAGACCGATCTGGCGGAACCGCTCGATGGAGAAGTCGGCTTTCTTCTCGACCACTATGCGCCGGAACTCCGCGGGACAGGCGCAGAGCACGACACGGGATACCCTCTCATCATGAGCAGCTACATAAGCCGAGGCGGCGGCTCCCCCGCTGAACCCCATCAGATAGATGTGCGACTTGTCCACCTTGGGGAAAGACTGGAGGTGGTCGATGGCCCCCAGAAGGTCTCGCGTCCAGCCCATCATGTCGAAGTTGCCACCGCTGGGCCCGGTTCCTCTGAAGTTGAAGACGAGAGTGACGAACCCGGCTGAGCAGAACTTCTCAGCCAGAAGCGGATAGCCCCTGTCGTTGGGATCCGCCGGACTGCCGGAAGGTATGCCATGGCAGATGCAGAGGGCCGGAAAGGGGCCTCCGTTCTCGGGTATCCGGATTTCTCCGGAGATGACTATGCCATCGACTGTGAATGTAACCGGCTTGACATCCATCGCCTAGACACCAGACTGATTGCGGAACTGCATCAGGCGAACGAGGTTGTTCCGGGAGACTATACCGATGACCATGCCGTCCTTCAGCACTGGTATCTCGTCCAGTTGGTGCTCACTCATCTTCTCCACTATGCTGAAGGCTTCTTCTTCGGGAGTCACGCTGACCATCCTGTCGGCCGGTGTCATAGCGCCGTCCGCCGTGGTGATATCCCACTGATTCTTGGGGACTCTTCTGAGGTTCTCGATAGTCACCATGCCCTGCAGTCTTCCGTCGGAGACCACCACGAAACTGTGGTACCTGTTGGGCAATACATAGTCGTCTATCAGGTGCTTCAGACTGGCGCTTGGCGGTACGACCATGAAGTCGCTGCTCATGGCAAGCGCGGCGGTAATGCCCTGCATGGCCTCGCGCCACTCCACCTGACGGTAGCTGCTGGCCGCGATGCTGCTCAGGAACCAGCCCAGCAGGACAAAGTACAGGCCATCAAAGATATCAAAGGGGCCGCTTCCTATGGCGTAGTAGGCAATGACGATGCCAATCCCGGCACTGGCCATGGCCCAGCCTATGATCTGTCCCACTATCGAGGCGATATGAGTGGCTTTCCTGTAGCTCTTGGTAGTCTGCCAGAGTATGGCGCGCAGCACCCGGCCTCCGTCCATGGGAAATCCCGGCAGCAGGTTGAAAACTGCCAGCCCCATATTCAGCCATGCCAGCGTGAAGAGGATGCCGTGAAATGCGGTGGCATCATTGCGATATCCCCCGACTGCAAGCCAGGCCACACCTGAGGCCAGACCCAGGGCCAGGCTGCACAGCGGACCGGCGATAGCCATCAGCATCTCGGTCTTGGGGCGCTCTGCCTCTTTGGTTATGTTGGCCACGCCGCCGAGGATGAAGAGGGTGATGCTCTGTACGGGGATGCCCCTTCGTATGGCTACCAGACTATGTGCCAGTTCATGAGCAACCACAGAGGCGAAGAGGAGAAGACTGGCCACAACCCCCATCGCCAGGCTTATGAGCACATTGTACTCTGCGTGGAAGTCCTCGAAACTCCAGAAGGTCACCAAAGCGAAAATGAAAAACCAGGAGAAGTGGAGCCTGATTTCAATGCCTTTGATCTTGCCTACTCGAAGCGAGCCGCTCATTTCCTTACTCAGGTTACTGTATAGTACGTTCGCTACGGTGTCAATTCAGTTGCGGCTGCGGAGTCCGTTGACGGGCTGATAGGCATATTCTACAATAGGAAAAGGTCGTAGATGTATGGACGATCCTGTTCTTGAGACCCATGCGCTGACCAAGCGCTATGGGTCTCTTCTTGCAGTAGACCGCCTGTCAATTCAGGTGCCTCGCGGCGGTGTCTTCGGTCTCCTCGGCCCCAACGGCTCCGGCAAGACGACTACCATGAGCATGGTGCTGGGCTTGGTAGCCCCCACTTCCGGGACCTTTCATCTTCTGGGCCAGGAAACTGCGAGGGGGCATCAGGAGGCGCTTCACCACGTTGGCGCTTTGGTGGAAGCCCCGGCCCTCTATCCCTACCTTTCAGGCCGGGAGAATCTCCAATACTTCCAGGGTATCAGCGGGGGCGGCGACTCCGAAGAGATCGACAAGCTTCTGGAGATGGTGGGCCTGGCAGAGCGCGGCGGGAGCCTGTTCTCGACCTACTCCCAAGGCATGAAACAGCGGCTGGGCATCGCCTGTGCCTTGGTCAGCGATCCAACGCTGCTCATTCTGGACGAGCCAACGAACGGTCTGGACCCGGCGGGCATGGCAGAAGTGCGGGAGTTGATACGCCGCCTGGGAACCGAAGGACGCACCGTGCTGCTCTCCAGCCACTTGTTACACGAAGTCGAACAGGTGTGTGACAACATAGCCATTCTCTCTCGAGGACGGCTCCTGGCCCAGGGCGCGATTCGCGACTTGCTGCAAAGGCGCGGAGGAGTCCGGCTGAGCACAACGGACAATGCGAAGGCTGCCACTATCATCTCGGCACTCCCGTGGGTAGCCGGAGTCACGACGGACCATGGATACCTGGTGGCAGAGGGACCACCGGACAGGTCCTGGGAACTGAGCGTGGCGCTTTCGGACCAAGGCATCGCCATAAGGGAAATGTCGCCGGTCCAAGCCTCCCTGGAGCACTACTTCATGGAGGTCACTGGCAACGACGGCGATTCTGCGCAAGGAGGAACCTGATGACCCGCCACATCATGAACCTCATGCGATGGGAGTGGTTCAAGCTCCACAAACGCTGGATGCCATGGATCATCCTGGCGCTCTTCTTGGGCTATGCTCAGCTGGGTGTATGGATAAGTTACCTCTCCTATCGCACCCAGCACAACGCCGATACGTATGCCAGTTTCACATTGCCGCAAAGTCTCCTCGGCGCTGCCAATGTGACCTGCAGTGGTTTCATTGGCATGGTTCTCATTATCATTCTCACAGCCTCCGTCGTAGGCACGGAGTACCAATGGGGGACAGTACGCCCTGTCCTGGCCAAAGGCCCAGGCCGATGGCAGTACCTGATGAGCAAGGTGCTACTACTTTGGCTGCTGGCGGCAGGCGTTGTCTTGATCATCATGGCTCTCACCGCTGTGAGCAGTCTCATTGCCGGGGCATTGGCTGGAGGCGCTCCGGAGGGAGCGGCGGCATCAGCGAGGTGGGTCGATGTGCCGATTGCCTTTGGCAAAGCCGTCTTTGGTGTCTTTCCATACATAGCTCTGGCGACATTCCTCACGGTTCTTGCTACGTCGTGGGCCATCGGAATGGGCATATCGCTGGGCTACTACCTTGTCGAGTATTTTGTCATGATGTCCTGTCTCGCTTTGCCCAATGTGCCCAAGTGGATCGAGACGGTGGTTTCTTTCGTGCTGGGGATCAATGTCCAGGCGTTACTGATAGCGGGCTACGCTAGCGCTGCAGGAGACGCTGACATCAGCGACATCCTGGGGAGGTACCCCAGCGCACCACACGCATTCCTGGTGCTGATGTTGTATGTCCTGTTGTTCAGCGGAGTCGCCCTCTGGCTCTTTCGACGAAGGGACGTAACGGCCAAGTAGCTGTCACAGGAGATGACCTGCACGCAGTGATGGAGGTTGTGGCATGACCATGACGCGTTCACGCAAGATTTGGATCACGGTGGCAGTGGCACTCCTATTCGTCTTTGTTATTCTGCCGGGCGGACTATATCTCCTGGTAGCGGTCGGACCTTGCCAGCCCAAGGATGAGTATTACCATCTGATTTTCGAGAACCAGATGCCCATGGACGTGACTATTTTGAACCAGGACTTCAATGAGGATGGCGAGCAGATCTATGAGGAGACCTTGGGTACCGTTCCGGCTGGACAGACCGAGAATCTGACCCTGGTCATACCTTATCCAAAACCGAAGTTCGGCAGCCCTAACAGTATCAAGCGGAGTTTTCCTGCTACCATCCAAATGACAGCGGATGACCTTGCGGGGAGCGTGGTCTGGCAGAAGTCGTGGTCCATGAATGAATTCTATGATCTGAGGAAAGAAGGGTGGAGAATCGTCATCAGCCCGGAGACCGACTCACAGTAGAGGCCGAGACATGCTTGCGTTGCTCGATACCGGTGCCAGAGTCTGCGCTGCATGC
Source organism: uncultured Dehalococcoidia bacterium (assembly GCA_964475375.1). GTDB lineage: Bacteria > Chloroflexota > Dehalococcoidia > UBA2247 > RBG-13-53-26 > JAFGCL01. The sequence continues at coordinate 65,484 of CAYYWI010000001.1, read as the reverse complement.
CGGCTTCGAACTAGAGCTCTGATATTGATCTCAGTCTACTCGGGAATTTGATGCCGGAGGGAATCGAGCAAGTATGATCTGGTACTTGCTTTCTGCCTTGTTGTCGGTAGGGTTACTGCTCTTGATAAACCACTTGGGAGGAGACCGACTCAGGCAAGCCAAAGAGCGACTGCAGGCCAGTTGGATCCGCTGGGTGGTCCTTGCGGCGTTCTTGGCCTTGATGGTTTACTTGCTCGTTTCTAGAGAGACATAGACTTGGGTCTCAGGTTTCTTGTGAGAGGCTCCGCTTAGAAAATGAGTAATGTAGTCGAAATGCGCGAAGTCAGCAAAACCTATCCCAAGGGGAAGGTGGCACTGGATGGGGTAGACCTCATTGTCAACGAAGGAGAGGTGATCGGCCTAATAGGCCCCAACGGGGCCGGGAAGACGACCCTCATTAAGCTGCTTCTCGGCCTTCTCGATCCTACTTCTGGCACCGTGAAGATATGGGGACAAGAGAGTACAAGACTCACCAGGAAAGATCGGGAGAAGATCGGTTTTCTTCTTGATCAGCGAGGGCTCTATACGGATCTGACCGTTGAGGAAAACCTGCGTTTCTGGGCCAAACTGTACTCCGTCAACTCCGGAACAGTTGAGGCCAGCCTGAAGGAGTGGGAGCTGTGGGACGTCAGGAAGGACCTGGTGAAGAAGCTGTCGTCCGGCATGAGCCAGAGGTTGAGCATAGCCAGGGCCACGCTCCAGGACCCGTCGCTTGTGCTCCTGGATGAACCTACCTCACAGCTCGATCCACTGGTGAGAGTGAACGTACTGGACCTGATAGGCCAACTCGGGGCCAAGGGCAAGACTCTTCTAGTAACCTCTCACGACCTGTCAGGCATGGAGAGGGTCTGCACCCGACTGATCCTGCTGCGAAAGGGGAGGATCGTGGCGGACGGCTCCATGAGCGAACTGGCCGGACGCCTTGGCGTCGGACAACAATTGCACATCCGGTATCGGGGAAAGATGGACGAGAGCCTGATGGCTGAAATAGCGCTCGGCCACAACGTCCGCATTGAGGGATCAAATACGCTGGCAATCGGCGGCGACGGGGTAGACACTGGAGCGCTGGTGCGCCTTCTGGTCAATCACGGCGTAGACGTTGAAAAGGTGGAGGGAAAAGCACAAACGTTGGAGGATATCTATATGACGATCGTCAAACAGGACGAAGAGAGATGAGTATGGTAAGGGCCGTGATCTGGAAGGACGTTCATTCCTTTCTTCATGACTGGAGGATACTGGCAAGCGTGGCCATATTGGCGCTTGCCTTCCCATGCATCATCCTCTTCACGGGGTTGGAGTCCTTCCTAACTCCCAGTCTCGGGCTCCTCGCTTCTTGCGCCATGATAACAGTATTCCTGGCATACACTCTCACTTGGAGGAGCTTCTTGTATGAAAGGGATGAGAATACCCTCATCAGCGTCCTGGCGTCGCCGATCTCGACACTGGAGCTGTTCCTGGGCAAGTCCCTGGCCGTATTCCTGTTCGGCTATCCATTTCTTTTGGCGGGAGCGATCGCTGTGGCCTGTGGTCTGTATTTCAAGATGGATGCATTTCCCGGCGTCTCTGCTTTCATCATGGCTCTTTTGGTCATCCCGCTTTGTGGCCTTGCCATTATCGAACTTATGGGCGCAATGTTCCTTCTTATGGGCAACTTCGACCTGGTCCGGTACGCCAGCTTGGCATTGGCAACTCTTCTATTCAGTTTGGCATTCGGCAGTCAAGAGGCACTGTCTGACTACAGGGTGGTCTCCATCGTCACACTCTGTGGGTTAGCAGCAGCGGTAGTCATCGCTATTCTGTTTTCCAAAGTGAGCAGAGCGCGGCTGGCAAAGTGATCCATGCCTTGGTGTGTCCCTCTGGATAGACTAGCCTTCGCTCTCGATCAGCTTCCGCCGCAGGCTTTCGGGCAGAAATGCTTGCCGGTGAACGTCCTCTGCATAATACTTCGTATCGACTTCACAGGGACGCCGCAACTCCCGTGGGTTGTGCACCTTGGAGCCAATAGAGAAACTCCACCAGTTGCCGCCATAAGTAGCCAGGGGCGCAGTGTAGAGATCGACCATCTTGAAGACGCGGCCCAACTTCCGCTGCATCTCTCGAACAAAATCCAGATGGAAGTGCAGCGATTCCGTCTGTGCTACGAACATACCGTCGTCCCGCAGGACGCGAGCAACGCTGGCCAGACATTCGTCGGTGAACAGTGAGGCGGCAGGACCGACGGGGTCTGTGGAATCCATGATTATGAGGTCAAACTGGTTTTTGGTCTGGGCCAGGAACTCCTCACCTTTGGTTTCCACGACATGTGCTCTGGGATCGGCGAAACCGGTAGACAGGGCGGGCAGGAACTCCTTCGAGGCATCGATGACCCCTCTGTCCAGTTCCACCATCTGCACCCGCTTGACTGCGTCGTGCTTCAGCACTTCACGGAGCGATCCGCCATCGCCTCCACCGATTATCAGAACGTCGGCAGGATGGGGATGCGCATGCAGGGCTACATGGGTCAGCATCTCGTGATAAAAGTGCTCATCCCGCTCGGTGAGCTGCACCACACCATCAAGAACCAGCACCCTGCCGAAGTGCTTGTTCTTGAAGATCACAAGCTGCTGGTGCTGTGTCCTGCGTGAGCAGACTATCTCCTCAACTTCGTAGACGTAGTGAATCGGCGCAAAAGGGTCTGTTTCTTGAAAAAGGAGTTCGGTCATCGTTTGCTTCTACTCCAGGTAGTGAATTGTGGGTATCGGAAAGCCATCGAACTGTGAAGCATAGGCTGTGGTATATGCCCCGGCGGAGGTGATGTATACTCTGTCGCCCACTTCGAGCTCGGGGAGCTCCACCTCGGTGGAAATGACATCAAAGCTGTCGCATGTCGGCCCGGACAGGACCCACTTCTTCATCGGACCGTTTCTTGACGGCACCATTCGGTACTTGATGCCGCCGACAGCCTCCATCAGGCCGTTGAATACGCCGACATCGAGATAAAGCCATCCCTCCGAACCTCTGGCCGCCTTGGCTGTGACCGTGGCCGCCAGGACTCCCGCATCACCGACGAGGCCTCTGCCTGGAGCTACGACAACTTCGGTCTCCTTTGGGAAAGCTGCAGCTACCGACTCTTCGATGACTCGGGCTATCTCAGCTACGGATGGCACCGGCTTCAGGTATGTGGCAGGGAAACCACCGCCCACGTTCAGCATATGCAGCTTGATTCCCCTTTCGGCTGCCCGCTGCCATACTGCCCGGCTCTTCTCGACGGCCTTGGCCCAGGTACTGGGCAGAGTGCACTGTGAGCCGACATGGAAGAAGATGCCCACCGGTTCGAGTCCGCTCGTCTTGGCTTTCACCAGCAGCTCGACAGCATCATCTGCCTCCACCCCGAATTTCTTTGTCAGAGGCCATTCGCTACCATTGTTGGGCACGGAAAGGCGTACGCCCACCTTGGTGCCGGGCGCTAGAGATGCCAGTTTCTCTATCTCCGAATAGGAGTCAAAGGCGGCCAGGTCGATGCCGTTCTCGTATGCCAGCTTGATCAGGGAGGGGACCTTCACCGGATTGCCCACCGTGATCCGCTGGTGCGGTATCTTCATCGCCAGCAGTCGTTCAAGCTCACCCAGCGAAGAAATCTCGAAATCACAGCCGAGCTCGTAAAGCAGCGTGATGATGGCATGGTGCGGATTGCACTTCACCGCATAGCAGATCCTGGCTTTGCTGAAATAGGTGCGAAACTCCTCATACCTGGCCCTTATCAGCCTCTTGTCTATGAGGAGTGCCGGCGTCTTCTCAGAGGCCAGCAATGATCTGGCAGCTTCCAGCAAGTGATCGTTCTCGAACGGCAACTTCTTACCTCCCCTTGTGACTAACACCAAAGTTATTCATCATAACCTCAGGCCTTGCTTTCTGGCAATTTCAAATTATCCACAGGTTCTATCAGCACTTTGAGGATAGCCTGAGCCGCTCTTTTGTCCAGGGGCTGGTTGTTGTTGCCGCACTTGGGTGACTGTATGCAACTGGGGCAGCCGTCATCACAGGGACATTCCGTGATGAGACGCAGCGTCTCCCGCCACAGATCGTGGATCAGCTCGAAGCCCTTCTCGGCGATGCCGGTCCCGCCGGGATGGGCATCGTAGATGAAGATTTGGGGCTTGCCTGTGTCCGGGTGAAACGGCGTCGATACGCCACCAAGGTCGTTGCGGTCGCATAAGGCAAAGAGAGGCAACAGAGCGATGGAAGCGTGCTCGGCAGCGTGCAGACCGCCGGCGAAATCGAGCTGAGTTTCGGCTATCCGATCAATCGCCTCCTGGGGTATATCGAACCAAATCGCGACAGTGTCAAAACGGTTGGGCGGGAGATCGACGAAGTCATCTCCAATCACCTTTTCAGTGAACTGCATCTTCCTTCGGAAGCCGATCACCGTGGTGGTTACTTCCACTTCGCCCAGGTAGCACCTGGCGTGAGGGGTGGCTTTCTCCGCGATCGTCTTCAGTACGCGGATTTCAGTCAGCTCCTTGGCTTGAGTATAGTAGGGCACGTCTGCGGGCACGACATAGGCACAGCGCGCTGCCAGATCCAGTTCCCTCACCAGGTATGGCTCGCCATAGTGAAGGTAGATCGCTCCCGGGTGGAGTTGTGACAGAGCCACGCCGGCATCCACCGTTTCCATCTGCCTGTTTCCCCGTGAGGCATCCAGGATGGTGTAGTTATGTGATGAGGCGGAGCGGATGTTGACGCCCTCGGCGGGATAGGGGATGGCTGGTGTGGGATACCACTTCCCTTCGCGCGCTCTGAGCAACCCACTCTCCCCCAACTCTCCCAGCGCCTTCTCCAGACCGGTTCCCCAGTAGCGGTCATCGGACATTGTCAATGACGATTCCCAGGCCGCGCACAGCAGGTGGGATTTCAACACATACCGGTTGGCGGGATCGATCAGGGCGTTCTCGCAGCGCTTGCCGAAGAGGGCCTGAGGGTAACGCATGAAATACTGGTCGAGGGGATTGTCCAGGCCTATGAGGAAGCTGAGCGACATGCCGCTCCTTCTGCCGCTGCGGCCTGCCTGCTGCCACGTGCTGGCGATGCTGCCGGGGTAGCCGGTAAGCACGGCGGCCTCCAGATCTCCGATGTCTATGCCCAACTCCAGGGCTGTTGTGGCAACCACGCCCAGCAACTCCCCGTGGAACAACTCCTGCTCTATCCGGCGTCTCTCTTCGGGGAGGTACCCGCCCCGGTAGGGCTTGATCTGCTGGGCCAGTGATGAAGCACCAAGGCGCTGTTTGGCGTAGACGTATATAAGCTCGGTGAGCTTGCGGGTGCGGGCGAAGGTGATGGTGCGGATGCTCTGCTGCACCAGTTCCGCCAGCAGGAACGCAGCTTCGCTGTTGGCGCTGATTCGGGATGCCTTGGCTTTTTCTGTAAGAGGCGGATTCCACAGCACAAAATCTTTCCGTCCATGGGGCGCACCGTCGGTATCTACCACCTGGAATGGTAACCCCACCAACCTCTCCACGTGTTCTTTGGGATTGGCTATAGTGGCGGAGCAGCAGATGAACTGTGGGGTAGCACCGTAGCTGTCCAGGAGCCGCCTCAGCCTTCGCAGCACATTGCCTACATGAGAGCCGAAGACGCCCCGGTAGATGTGGACCTCATCGATGACAACGTACTTCAACCTGCGCAAAAACCGCGACCACGACTGATGATTGGGCAGTATGCCCAGGTGGAGCATGTCGGGATTGGTGAGCACGATCTGGGCTGACTTCTTGGCGTATGAGCGCTCCTCCCGCGGCGTGTCGCCGTCGAAGGTGGCTACCCTGATCTTGCTGGGAAGGAGTGATGTCAGTTCGGTCAAGCTTCGCAGTTGGTCCTGAGCCAGAGCTTTGGTAGGGAATATGTACAGGGCGCGGCCGGCCTTGTCGGTCAGGATCGACTGGAGCACCGGCACGTTGTAGCACAGTGTCTTGCCGCTGGCAGCGCCGGTCACTACCACTACATTCTCGCCCGAGTTGGCCAGGTCGATGGCCCTTGCCTGATGTGTGTAGAGCGGGTAAAGGTCTGATGCGCGGAGCGCCGACTCCAACCTGTCATTAAGAGGCTTGTCCGGTTCCTGATAGCTGGCCTTGCGGGGCGGCAGGTGTTCTATATGCACAATCTGGCTTCGGTAGCCGGACTGGGCCTTTACGTATTCGACGAAGGAAGAAACAGCCATTGTCAGCTCTGAGGTCTGGCGGGTCGATGTCTCGGATCGGGGCTAGCGGAAAGGAATGAGCTCAATCTCGTAATCGACTACTTCAATATCAAGCCTGCTCTGGTTGATGAACTCAACGATTTTTGACAGGACTTTATTGTTCTGTTGAGCATCATTACTGACGCAGACTATGCCCAGAGTGGTCAATTGCCATACATCCTGGTCATCGACCTCGGCTATAGATACATTATAGGAGTTTCTCACTCTGGTGATCAGTGACTTGATCACCTTCCTCTTCCCCTTGAGGCTTTCGTTCTCCGGCAAACGGAGGGTCAAGCTGCAAACGCCGAGATTCATAGCCAAAACTCCTGGCAATGAGGCCATTCTACACTCGGGAAAGCGAAGGGGCAATGACACGCTTAGGTAAATACAGCGGCACGCCAGCCGAAAAGCCCCCCAAGTCTCTCTACAACTTGCTTTCGGTTATACGGAAGTTATGTGCTATAATGGGTTCGCTGGAGGAACAGGGAATAGTGGGGAAGAACAGACGCCTCGCGATTATTTATTTGCTCATCTTCGTCGGTATAGTGGCGCTGGTAATTGCTTTCTGGCCCAAAGGCGAGAAGGAACCGCCTCCAAGCTACTCACAAGTAGTTACTATGGTTGAGGCCGATGAAATAGAAAGCATCGACATAGTAGATGGCAAGACACTGGTTGTTGTACCTAAGAACGGTGAGAAGTTCAAGTCCACTATCTACAGTGAGTCCGTGGATGAATTTGAGTCTCTGGCCAGGTCACGTGGCGTAGATGTCAGAATAAAATACTCCAGCGGATTCAACTGGACCAGCTTCCTCTTTACTATTGTGCCTCTACTGATGCTCATCGGCTTGTTCGTCTTCCTATTGCGCGGCGCTAGAGGTGCCAACAATCAGGCTTTCAACTTCAGCCGCAGCCGTGCGCGACTCGTCAGTGGAGCCAAGCCTACTGTTACCTTCGCCGATGTGGCTGGAGTGGAAGAGGCTAAACAAGAGCTTCAGGAGATCGTGGAGTTCTTGAAGTCACCGGAGAAATTCCTGTCACTGGGTGCACGCATACCCAGGGGCGTGCTCCTGATAGGGGCTCCCGGAACAGGGAAGACATTGCTGGCGCGGGCGGTTGCCGGAGAGGCGGGGGTGCCTTTCTTCTCCATCAGCGGCAGTGAGTTCGTGGAGATGTTCGTCGGTGTGGGTGCCTCCAGGGTGAGAGACCTCTTCGATCAGGCGAAGCGAAATGCTCCCTGCATCGTGTTTGTTGATGAAATCGATGCTGTCGGCCGTCACAGGGGTGCAGGGTTGGGTGGTGGCCATGACGAAAGAGAGCAGACCCTGAACCAGATTCTGGTGGAGATGGATGGCTTTGACACGTCCACCAACGTCATCGTTCTTTCGGCTACCAACCGTCCCGACATATTGGATCCGGCCCTGCTGCGGCCGGGCCGTTTCGACAGGCGAGTGATCCTGGATCCGCCGGATATCAACGGCAGGAAGGGAATACTCCAAGTGCATGCCAAAGGCAAGCCGCTGGAGGATTCCGTCAATATGGACACAATAGCCCGGCAGACGGTGGGCTTCAGCGGTGCCGATCTGGCCAACCTGGTCAACGAGGCTGCTATTCTGGCGGCCAGACGCAACAAGAAGAGCATCGGCATGCCGGAGCTTGGGGATGCCATCGAGCGTGTCGTCATGGGGCCTGAGAAGAAGAGCCGGATTATCAATGTGCGCGAAAAGGAGATCACCGCCTATCATGAGGCAGGCCATGCTCTGGCGGCCAGGAAGCTGCCGGATGCAGACCCGGTGCGCAAGGTCTCTATCATCTCGCGTGGCATGGCTCTGGGGCTGACCTGGCATATGCCGACCGAGGACCGCCACATTACGACTCGCAGCCAGTACATGGCCGAGTTGTCGGTCTTGCTCGCCGGTCATGTGGCAGAAGAAATCATGTTCAACGAAAAGTCGACCGGAGCTCACAACGACATAGAAAGGGTCACTAAGATCGCCAGAGCCATGGTGACTGAATACGGCATGAGCGAAAAACTGGAGCTGCGCACGTTTGGACGCAAAGAGGAGCTGGTCTTCCTGGGCAAGGAAATCTCGGAGCAGAAGGACTATAGTGAGCGCATGGCCCTGGAGATCGACAGGGAAGTCCGGGCCATAATTGAAAAGGCCCATAACGAGGCCAGGAGAATCCTCATGGAGAACAAGGCCAAACTGGTACAGATCGCCCAGAGATTGATTGCCGAAGAGAGCCTTGAGGGCGATGCCCTGGAAAAGCTCTTCAACGAGCCAGTTCCTGCCGCACCCGTGCAGGTCTAGCAGGTTCGCCTTGATACGCATAACCCGCAATCCCATTCGTCCGGAAACAGCCATGGAAGGCGTCCGCAAGAAAGCCTATGGTGCGGTAATCACGTACGTAGGCACAGTTCGGGATGTCTCCCACGGCCGAAGGGTCATCTCCATGGAACACCAGATTTCGTTGCAGGACATGGCCAGACAGGAGCTGGAGCGGATAGCCGGGGAGATTGAGCGCAAGTGGCAACTCGAGGACATCTTCATAGTCCACAGAATCGGGAATCTCAGGCCGGGAGAGATACTTCTGGTGGTGGCCATCGGTGCCCCTCACCGGGTGGAAGCTTTTGAGGCCTGCCAGTACGCCATCGACCGCTTCAAAGAAGTCTCAAGCAAGTGGACAACTGAGGCCACGGAAGCAATCTAGCTAGCTGCGGCGTTCCGTCACGTATGTGGCCAGACCGGTGAGGCAATCATGTGCGGAGTTGTGGGGGAGCTTTTCCAAAACCGCGCACGCACGAGAAGAGAAACCTTGAGCCACCTCATAGCACTCGTCAATAACCGACGAACCGCGAACCATTTCCATTAGAAGCTGGGTGCCCTTCTTTCGGTTCTTCTTCAATATTTCTTTCACCGCTGCGGTCTCCGGCTGCTCTAGAAGCAGTATGACCGGAAGAGTAAAAACGCCCTGTGTCAGATCGCTGGCCACAGGCTTGCCCAGTGTCTCTTTCTGCCCAATGAAGTCAAGGATGTCATCCACAATCTGGAAGCTCATCCCGATGTTGTAGCCGTACTCCTTGAGGGCCTGAACCGTCTTCTCTGATGAACCGGCAAGCACGGCACCCGACTCTGTGGCAGCGGAGAAAAGACAGGCAGTCTTATCGCCGATGGTCTTGAAATAGCGTTCCCTGTCTCCGTTGAATGCGTTGAGGGATTCTTGAATCTCACCACTGCAGATGGTCATGAGCGTCTGAGCAAACAGCTTGATGACCCGGATATTTCTGGTCTCGGCCACGAAACGGGCCGAGTTGGCGAACAGATAGTCACCGATCAGGACGGCGTTGCTGTTGCCCCAGCGCTGCTTAATGCTCATCTTACCACGGCGGAGTTGGGCATCATCGATGGTATCGTCATGTACCAAGGTGGCCGTGTGAAGCAGTTCCACACCTGCCGCCATGGAAATCAGAATCTCCGGGTTGTAGTTTTTGAACTTGCCGGCAAGGAGAGTCAGAGCCGGTCGGACCCGCTTACCCCCATCACTCAGCGCATGTTCCAGTTGCTCCTTCATCTCAACCGGAGCAAGTTCAGCCAGTTCCCTCAGCTTCCCCTCGACCTGGGCCATGTCTGACTTGACGGGATCGTAGGTCCAAGCGATGCTCAATGTGCTCCTTTCATAAGTTCATCCGGTACAATCTATTCAGGCAGACGACCCCAATTTGGCGTTCTCTTGAGCCACCACCGACTCATCCAACTTGGTGAACAAAGCTTCCGGCGTGGCCAGCTTCTGTCTCACCGGCAACTGACGAAAGCCCCATCTTTCATCTCTGATGTTACTTTTATAGCCCAGAAGATGATGCAGTTTCTCCGAGCTGAAAGGCAGGAAGGGGTAGAAGAGCATCTTCAGGTTGTCAATCACCGAAAGCGAGACGAAGAGAGCAGTGGCGCATTTCTCCCGGTCTGTCTTCACTATCTTCCAGGGCGACTTCTCATCGAGGTACCGATTAGTATCCTGGGCCAACGACATTACCGACCTCATACCATCCCTGAGATGACAATTATAGAGGAGGGAATCGACAGTGCCAAACACGTCTTCGGCTCTGCTGAGCAGCGCCCGGCTGCTGCTGTCCAACTCGCCGGGTTCAGGCACGCAGCCGTCGAAGTGCCGATAGGTGAATGTAAGGACACGGTGAACCAGATTGCCGTAGGTGGCTACCAACTCATCGTTGTTGCGTCGAACGAACTCCCTCCACGAGAAATCTGCATCCGACGTCTCCGGCATGTTCACCGACAGCAGGTAACGCAGCGGATCGGGATCGTACCGCTCCAGGTAGTCCGGCAGCCAGACCGCCCAATTACGGCTGGTGGAGAGCTTCTTGCCTTCGATGGTCAGGAACTCATTGGCGGGGACATCATAGGGCAGGTTCAGCCCGCCGTATCCCATCAACATCGCCGGCCAGATCATGGTATGGAACGGGATGTTATCCTTGCCGATGAAGTAGTAGCTCTTGGCCTCCTGCTTCCAGAATGGCGACCATCCATCTTCCCGGCCATGCAACCTGGCCCATTCCTGGCTGGCGGAAAGATAGCCGATAACCGCCTCGAACCAGACGTAGATCCGCTTCTGCTCAAAGCCGGACTGCGGTATGGTCACTCCCCAATCGATGTCCCTGGTGATAGCACGATCCTTGAGACCATCCTCAAGATAGCGCAAGGTGAAATTCTGCACATTCTGTCGCCAGTGGTTCTGCTGTTTGACCCAATTGAGCAAAGGTTCCTGAAAAGCACTCAGGCGCAGGAAGAAGTGCTCTGAGGTCTTGGCCTGAGGCGTGCTTCCGCACAGCCGGCAGCGCGGATTCTTCAGCTCCAGCGGATTCGTCGGCTTGCCGCACTTGTCACACTGGTCACCCCGGGCTTCTTTAAAGTCGCAGAACGGGCAGGTACCATCGACATAGCGGTCAGGCAGGTAGCGCTGGCATTTCGGGCAGAAGGGCTGAGGCATGCTGTTGCGATAGATGTAGCCCTTCTGCAGCAGAGTAAGGAAGATGTCATGGACAACCCGCGCATGATTAGCGGTGCCGGTGGTGGTAAACAGGTCGAACCCAATGCCCAGCTTCTTCCAAGACTCCAGAAACTCCTGATGATACTTGGCAGCCACTTCCTGAGGTGTGGTGTGTTCCTGTTCGGCGCGGATGGTTATAGGGGTGCCATGCTGGTCGCTGCCCGAAACCATCAGAACCTGGTTGCCCTTGATGCGGTGATACCGGGCGAAGATGTCTGCTGGCAGATAAGCCCCAGCGATATGCCCCAAGTGCAGTGATCCGTTGGCATACGGCCAGGCTACACAGACGAGAATGCGCTCCATAAAGGTTTGACTCTGGTGGATATTCTACCATTATTCGCGCGCCGGCGGCACGCCACATCCGCGTGAGAGGGCAGCCGGAATAGACCGAGCCCGGATAGACCCACTTCCCCCAAGAGCTTCAGGCAACCCCACCGAGTATCATCTTCCCCTGCGCTCTGCCATGCTGCTTGCCATCTGTAATACGCGGGATGTGCAGAGGAAAGAAGCACCTCTCCGCCACTCAATCCCGGTTACATTCTGGATGAGTCAATTGGTTTCCTTGTCTACAGCAGCCCGTTTGAGATAAAATAGTATGCACTGCGGGGCGCTAGCTCAACTGGTAGAGCAGCTGACTCTTAATCAGCCGGTTACAGGTTCGAGTCCTGTGCGCCTCACCAATGAGCACAAATCCCCATAACAACACTGGCAAAAGCTGATCCTCCGTCCAGCTGATTTCTGGAGTTCATGAAGAAAAACGCGTGTTGGCCGGTCGATTTCCAAAACCATACAGGAGCGGTGGCAGAATTCCTGATGGATTGCCAGAAGGGAAGTCTCCCCAGACTCTCCGCAACTATCAGTCTTTTCCAATCGCACCTCTTCCTCTTTCATTCTCTTGTAGCTCATGGCCTTATGCTTGGAGACATTAGCCTTTGGTCAACCCGTCTCTCGGAGTGCGACCCTCGCCGCCTCCTCCCCGGCCACCCACCCCGTGGAGAAGGCCGCTTGCAGGTTATAGCCGCCGGTGTCCGCGTCCAGGTCCATCACCTCCCCACAGAAGTACAGGCCCTCGACCAGCCGTGAGGCCATGGTCTTGGGGTCGATCTCATCCAACGACACCCCACCGGCAGTGACCGTGGCTGCTGCAATGGGCAGCGGTGCTTTGATGTTGAAGCGCAGAGACTTGAACAGACCTGCCAGTTGTTGGCGTTCCCTGGCAATCATCTGGTGCCCCAGCTTGTCAGGCGGAACGCCTGTAACCTCCAGAAGAGGATCGACCAGCTTGTTGGGGAGAAAGGCATCCAGCAGGTTGCGGATGGTGCGCTTGCCGTAGCGATCGAACTCGCTCTGCAACCGCTGCTCCAGTGACTCACGGTCGAGCGAGGGAAACAGATCGATGGATACGCTGACTGGGCCATGCTCCAGGGCGTCCACCACAGCCAGGCTCATGAGCAGCACCAGAGGGCCGCTGACGCCGAAGTGGGTGATCACCATCTCACCGGTGCGGCTCTCGATGACGGGGTGTGGCGCTTTCCTACTGGCGATGCCGCGTCCGTAGTCGGTGGTCGGTGTCCGGGAAGGATCGATCTGTTCAGCAGGGCACTGGTACGCAGTCAGGCGAACGTTCTTCAGGGTCACGCCTTGCATGCTCTTGGCCAGATCGATCTCACGGACGATCAGCGGCACCAGCGCCGGGCGGAGCTTGACCACGCTGTGACCGAGCTCGGCCGCTATTCGATAGCCGTCGCCGCTGGAACCGGTCTCGGGATATGAAGCGCCGCCGGTGGCCAGGACTACCGCGTCCGCAGCCAGGAATTCCTCGCCGATTTCCACGCCGGTGATACGGTGTTCGACCGCGCGCAAGCCGGTGACCCTGGTATTGTTGCGGAGCCGGACGCCGGACTCCTCCAGGTACCGCTGCAAGGCGTTGACCACGTCTTCCGACCTGCCGGAGGCCGGAAAGACCCGCCCATCGGCTTCTATCTTGGTCTCAACACCGCAGCGGAGCAGCAGGTCCAGCAGGTCGTTGCGAAAGAAGCGACTGAAGACGCCGTAGAGGAAACGGCCATTGGGGCCATACATGGCAATGAAGTCGTCCAGGTCCTTGGCGTTGGTGATATTGCAGCGCCGGTTGCCTGCTATCAGAAGTTTGTTGCCGGGCCGGTTGGTCTTCTCCAGAAGCAATACGTCAGCACCCGCTTCAGCGGCGCGTCCTGCCGCTACCACGCCACCGGCCCCGGCGCCGACCACCACGATTTGCCTGCCCATCGGGATCACATTGTAGCACTATATGGATCATTCACGGCGATCGGCTGCTTGACTATGCCGACCCGGAGATGGAAGATGTAAGCGGATGCGACGAGAAGGAACATTGAGGAACAAAGAGCAGTAGAGATGTCGGCATGAGTGGAGGGAAGATCGCGCTCCTGGTCATCGGGATCATACTGCTGGTAGGCGCTCTGGTGCTGATAGCGGGCGGCAGCGGGTTGATGTGGTTGAGCCAGACGCTGGAGAATGACAACGCTCTGTTCACCCCTAGAACGATCAGGCTGAAAGCAGATTCCTATGCCATCGTGTCAGAGCCCTTCTCCATAGACTGGTATGACGAATCCCAGGGAGACTGGTGGGTTCTGCACGATCTGGTCACCGTGACGGTGGAGGGTGAGAGTAACGATCCGACGAAGGGCATCTTCATGGGTATAGCTAGAGAGACGGACGTCGATACTTACCTGAGCAGCGTCCGGCATCATGAAACAACGGAGTGGAACGCCGACCCATTCGATGACCCCGAGGTCCTCTATCAGCCTCATGCCGGCGAGTCAGCGCCTTCAGACCCCATCAGCCAGGCGTTCTGGGAGGTATCGATTCATGGCGACGGTAAGAAGACCCTGGGATGGCAGCCGGAGATGGGCAAGTGGGTGCTCGTAATCATGAACCAGGATGGATCGGCAGGTATCGACGTGGATGCAACACTGGGCGCTGAACTCCCCTGGTTGTTCTGGCTTGGTTTGGGCCTGCTGTTTGCGGGAGTTGTGGGACTGATCGGGGGGATTGTCATGGTCTACTTCGCGGCCAGAAGGCCGAAGGGGCCTGTCACTCAGACACCAGCGCTTGGCACAGGCAGTTAAGATCGAAGCGGCGCAGTTCATGCTCCCGGGGGGTTGTTCAGCGCCAGTTGACCACAATGGACTCTCTCCGGAAGAGCCTGACCGCTACCCACAGCATGATCACATCCAGAGCCGCAATGCCGAGCGCCAGACCAACCGCTCCCAAAGTACCGAACCACACCACCCCAGTTACCTGCACTGCAATAAGGGCAAACACCGGCAGTATCACCAACACCGCCCAGTTTTGAGCGCTCTTTGAGTCCTTGGCCCTGGACGAACCGATCACTCCTAACACGAAGCTGAGCACCACAACCGCCGGCGTGATCAGGAACAATGATATGAACCAGGCAGGGCTCAAGACCAGGTGAAGAAGATTGCCCCACCCGAGAGCCACCGTTGTCCCGACGAAGACTCCGGCGCATATCCATGTGGCCGCAAGAGCCAGCACGGCTCCCGAAAGGGCTTTGCCCAGCAAGAGCTCTCCGGTGCGCACCGGGGTCGCTAGAAGAGGCTCCAGGCTGCCCGACAGCTTCTCTTCGACAATGCTGAACGTGGCGAAACTCACGGCCACCATCGTGGGAACCAGCAGCAGGAAGAAACTGAACTGGCTGAGCAGCAGCACCCTTAGCTGGTCCTCGGAGCCAAGCTCCGCCACCGACGGTATGGCCTGCGCCAGGTTGGCCAGAGCGTCCTGGATCAGGCCGCTGCTGATGAGATCCTCACCGCCAAACCGGTATGCCAGCCATATGTAAAGAACGCCCTGTCCCACTATCAGGAGCGGCAGCAGCGTGACGATGAGAGCGCTGTTGACATCGGTAAAGATCACCTGCCACTCCTTGAGGACGATATTCCGAACGCGCCTGTAGCTCATCTCTCCTCTTTCATCAGGCTCAGATAGACATCCTCCAGGCTGTGCTGCTCTTCGGAGACCTCCAGCACCCTGCCACCGGCCTCGACCATGCACTTCACCAGTTCCGGTCTGTTCTGATCCGGGTCTGTCAGGTCAACCTGCAGCCTGTCGCCTTCCAGCGAGACTCCCTTCACGAAGCTCAGTTTCCCTACAGCCTCATAGAGCGCCGCCGGGATCGACTCCAGCCGAACCACCACCCGCCTTCTGAAGAGCCGCTGGCGCAAGTCACCGGGAGAATCCAGTGCCAGCAGCCGCGTGCGGATGACGGCGATCCGGTGACAGAGTTGCTCGGCTTCGGCCAGATTGTGCGTCGATAGGAAAATGGTCCGGCCTTCCGAGCTCAGCCTCTTGATCATCTGGCGCACCTCCTGGGCAGCCTCGGGGTCCAGTCCGGCGGTCGGCTCATCCAGGAACAACACTCTTGGTTCGTGCAGCAGAGCCCTGGCCAGGGCGAGCCGCTGTTTCATCCCTTTGGAGAAAACGCCGACCCTGTCATGTCGCCTGTCCCAGAGCCCGGTGAGCCTCAGGTACTTCTCAACCTGGACGCCAACATTTATTCCGGAATAGAAGCCGGCAAAGTACTCCAGGTTTCTTGCAGCGGTCAGGCGGTCATAGAAGCCGGCCGATTCCGTCAGAAGGCCGATCACCTCATGAAGCCTCTCCGATTCCCGGTCCGGACGGAGTCCAGCCACGATGGCACTGCCGGAAGTCGGGCCAATGATGCCCGAGAGCAAGCGGATAGTGGTCGTCTTACCTGCACCGTTGGGACCCAGAAAACCCAGTACCTCCCCTTCGTCAACCTGCAATGAGAGGCAATCAACAGCCAGCCTCTTCCCGAACTTCTTGGACAGGTTCTCGGTTTCGATTATTGACATTGTTCTACTCGTCCCTGAAAGCAGTGGACGCTCAGCCCCGTGTCAGGCTTGCAGTATTCTCGATCGCGAATATTCATAGGATTGTGGCATACTACCAGGAGGCATTCAACTTCTGTCAGCGTCGGAAGCACTCAGGAAGAGTGAATGCGGGTGAGATCACCCGAACAAGTGAAACGCCACACCAGAAGGAGGAGACCACAGCATCCCTGCTAAAGGGCCGTGGTTGTGGAATAGGTTGCCGTCTCAGCACCAACCGGCTGTATAACAACTGCGGACTGTCCGCTGTGCAACGGGACCTTGGCAAACTCGTCGGGCGCGTAGTGGATCTCTGCCTCGCCATACTCTTCTGGACGGAGTTGCACGGTGAAGATCTGTGCACCGCCCCCTGTCCGCGCCCCTTGAGTGTAGATGCGTGCGCCCCGATAGCAGCGTCCCGCGTACCCCGCTATTACGTATGGGTATCCCTTCTTTGGTCTGGGACTCTGCTTCAGAGAGAACGTAAGAAAGAATGGCACCGCATAGTCGCCGGGTCTTTCCGGACGCCTGAAGGCGCTCACCGCTCTGACGCCGCCGGAGATGAAGCTGTTAATGAGTTGGAATACCTCATCGCTGTCGCTCATGATGCGGTTGATGTTCAGATGAGACCTTGGCACACCGGCGAAATAGAAGCTTTCTGACACAGCCCCATTATGGCCGCACCTGACCAGGCAGGTCGAACCCATCTCGATCGTTCCGTCAGTGTCACCCCAGGAGTAGCCGCCGAGAGCGGCAAACTCGCCCACAGAAGAAGCATCGACGTCGGTGTTGAGATCCCAGAGCAGCCGGCTGTCCGGACGCATTTCAATCCCGGCTCGGGGGTAGAAGCGTTCCGTGCGCGGAATGCTGAATGGCTCGAACCTCATCGTCCCCATGTGGGGTGTGGCCAAAGTAAGCAGCTTATCAACCTTAGAGTCCCCGCCGTTCGCAATGTACTGTCGGGCGATGAGCCCGCCCATAGAATAGCCGATCATTGAGCATCTATTATTTCCAGTCAGTTCGCATATCCTGGTCAAAGCCGCATCCAACCGGGATGCATATACTTCTATGCTGTCATACGTCCCCAGGGGACTGCCCACATATTCGAACTGCCAGACATTGTAATTGCCGGTCGCCTGCAGCAATCTATCCAGCTCGCCGAACTGCTCATCGCACCTGCCCGGCAGCGCTGATAATGGAAGTCTGTAACCATGCACCAGAACGACATTTTCCCTGTCCCTTATGGGGCCTTCGTGCCAAAGCTCCCACAGATAGCCGGCAGGCCCGTAGTTGCACATGTCACATCTGTTCACCAAGTTCTCCTCTTTCACTTCTATTCCACCCCCACCCAGTTATTAGTCGCCAAACGGTGATTCGCAGTCTTGGCTGCAACAGACTATGTGACCTCTTTGAGATAGCAAACGTAGCCTCCTGGTTGCCGATGAATGCTGGTCGCTCGTCGGAAGACAAACAAAGACTGAAAACATATTATGCGGCTACAACTGTTAGAATTATACCAACCATCTGGAACATGTATCAAAACATTTGCTTGGCACTTGGGCAGTTTGGCAAGTTACTCTCCTGGTGCTCTCTTATGTAAAGCTCCATTTTCCTTGACCCTGGCTCTATAATAATGGAATAATCTACCTGTGGTTACCTGCAGTCCAATTGCGGTTTACTGAGGGGTCGTTTGTCGTAGTTCCTAAAGGTGACTTGAGGAGTCGAAGATGGGAAAAGCCAAACAGATCTATGAGATGATTACGGCAGACTACTTCCCAGCAGAGTCAACGGAGCGCCGCCGGGATGCCATACTGACCCTCGGCAGGATGGCCAGGAAAGGCGATCGCGAAGCTATTGAAGCCCTCAAGGGCATCACAAATCACCCGTACGTGCCCTACGAATTGAGAAATCTGGCTTCTGACGAGCTTGCCACATAGACACGGGCGTGCGCGTATAGTCTTTAACACCATCTTTCCGCTTTAGTGGCCTTATCACCCTCAAAGCCGCGCCAAGAAACATACGCCTTGCTCGGCTGTCACCCATCCACCATGATGTTGTATCCTTTAGTCGGACAGTCAAACCCGTAGCTAGAGGCAGGAGTGAGAGTAGATGGAAGAGTTGATCCAGAGAGCAGCCAGGGACCTGATCAGTTCAAAGTACGCCATTGCCTTGACCGGAGCCGGGATCTCGACGGAGTCCGGCATCCACGATTTCCGCGGGCCGGACGGAATCTGGACCAAGAACCCCGAAGCCGAGATGGAGGCCTATGAGGCCTACGGCAAGCTGGTCCGCGATCCGAAGCATCACTGGGAGAAGATGCTGGAACCCGGGAGCTTCTACAAGCTCTTCGAGGAGATCGGCAATTCCAACCCCAACCGAGGGCACTTTGCCCTGGCTGAACTGGAGAAGATTGGAATCCTGAAGGCGGTCCTCACCCAGAATGTCGATGGCCTCCACCAGAAGGCTGGAAGCCAGAACGTCCTCGAGTATCATGGCGGAGTCGCCAAATTGAGATGCATGTCCTGCGGTTCAAGGTTCCTCAAGACCGAGTATGACTTGGAGAGGCTCAAAAGGGACGACCAACTGCCGCCTCGCTGCCGGAAATGCAACGGCGTCTTGAAGGGTGATGGTGTCTATTTTGGAGAGGCCATTCCGAACGATGTTGCTGAGGGCAGCGTAGAAGCTGCCCTGACCTGCGATCTGATGCTGATCTGCGGGACTTCAGCGGTTGTGTACCCCTTCGCCGAACTGCCCAGAATAACAAGGAACAAGAAAGCCTATGCTAACAGATGGAACATGAGAGGCCCGCAGATGGGCGAACTCAGGTCAAATGTAACCATCATCGAAGTCAACGCGGAGCCAACGTCTCTCACACAGGAGGGAATCTCCGACTACTTCATCCGAGGTAAGACCGGTGAGGTTCTCCCCAGGATTACCGCGGAGATCAGAAAGAGGCAGCAATAGTCTAACCAAGACCCCTGACATCAGGTTGACCCGCTAGTGGAGATGGTCGCGGGGGAAACGGAAGTCGCCGAGCGACTAACTGGCTAAAGGGGTGAAGCAGAACTGAGAAGCTGACACTGAAGAACACCGGGAGACGTTGAACCACTGCCTGTATGTGGTCACTTGGGTAGTGGGGAGTCAATAGTGAAACCGACCTTGAAAGGTCGTTTTTTTATTTTCCGGTGATGTTGGCTCCGTGTTCTGCCCTGAGGGGTCAAATGATGGGTCGGTTACTGATGGCTGGCAGTCAATTCTGCATGGGGGGTGGGAGTGACCCGTGAGTCGCTCTCGAGGACTGACTGGCCAGCCATCCATGAATGTCCTGCTTCGGAAGCCGAAACCAGGGTACAAGTCACTGCACGCTTATTGAAGTAGCACCTGGCGGCGATAAGGCTTGGATGCCTTACCTGACCCGACTTGGGAAGGAACCCTGCTAAGGGTTCCTTCCCCGTTTTATGGCCAACCAGAGGGTTTTCCAGCGCTGCCCGCTGATTACGTTCCTCAGGGCTTTGGCGGCGCGTTCAACGTTGGGGAAGATGGGAACACCGGCATCTTTGAAGCGACCTTCAATCTCGCAGCGGCGTACTTCTGCAGGCCCGGGGGGCAGCACCAGGACGAGGGGTTTCTGACGCTTGCGGCTGAAATCCAGGAAGACTTCGTTCACAGCAGTAATTGCTTCTCTCGGATAGACATCCAGGAGCAGACCGGAGTTCTCGTAGACCATGATAGCGTCGATTTGGGACTCACTTGCTACCAACTCCAGCGCCTGTTTGACTACGGGAATAATCGATTGGCGCTGGCTCATGTCCACCGGATTGGTGAGCACACTGCCCACCTGTCCTATCAGCTTCACCAGGTCTTTGCCGGTTTTCTCGGTGAGAGTGGGCACCTGGATTCCGGCCGCGGCGCAGACATCGGATATAAGCACAGCTTCTCCCCCGCCACCATCCGTCAACCCGCAGATGGCACCGAGATTGCCACGGCCAAGCCTTCCGAACCTGTCCAGCATGAGAAGCGTGTCACACATCTCCTCAAGGCTGTGCACTTCAATGGCACCAGTCTGTTGCAGCGCGCCCGACCATATTGGAGCCGAAGACGCCAGTGCGCCGGTGTGTGAGAAGACAGCTCTCAGTCCTGCCGGGCTGGCGCCACCCTTCCAGACGACCAGTGGTTTCTGCCTGGCCACGGCCCGCATGACCTCGAACAATCGCCGTATATCTCTCGGCCCCTCCAGATAGAGCCCGATGGTTTTGATCTCGTCGTCCAGCGCCAGATACTCCAGGAAATCAGCCGCTCCCAGATCGGAGGCGTTGCCGATGCTGGCGCCTTTGCCGAAACCCAAGCCCTGGCACAGTCCGTATTCCAGGACTTTGCCCATGATCCCGCCGCTCTGACATATCAGCCCTACTGAACCAAGTTGAGGCTTCACGTTGAACGGGCCGTATGGTATGCCGAATCGCGGATTGAAGACGCCGAAGCAGTTTGGCCCGATGATCCGGAAACCGCCCTCTCCGGCGATCCGTACTATCTCCTCTTCAGCAGCAGCCCATTCCGACTCTCCAGCCTCAGAGAAGCCGGCGGTGTATAACTGGACGCATTTGACCTTCTTTACGGCGCAGTCTCGGAGCAGATCAAACACAGACGAGCGGGGGATACAGACGATGACCAGATCGACGGGTCCCGGGATGGAAGTCAGGTTCGGCCAAATCTTACGGCCATTCAATTCGCCGCTGTTCTTGTTCACCGCATAGACTTCTCCTGTGAAACCGCTGGTGGCCAGAGTCTTTACCCACTGAGCGGGAACTCTGAACTCATTATTGGATGCCCCCACGACGGCGATCGATCTGGGATAGAAGATCGACTTCATCTCTTCAAGCTTGCACAGGCTCAAAACGTTTTCTATTTGGTGCCTCCACTTAGTTGCTCGCTGTGAGGAATGCTGACATCGAGAGCAGGCGTGGAAAACATCGGGCCGCAGAATCCGCGCCGAAAAACGCGGCAGCATTCAGATAGAACAATGCGGAGGGAATCGATGAACGGCCACATTACGAGGATGAGTCCAAGGTAACATCGGTTTCGTAAGTATTTGAACCACGCACATACTTGACGGTGACCTTGTCACCCGGAACGTGGTTTCTGATGGCTGCCCTGAGTTCATCAGCCCCCTTGATGTCTGCGCCATCGAACCCGATTATGACATCATCCGGCTTCAGGCCGGCCTTCTCTGCGGGGCTCCCCGAAATGACCGAGACGACGAGTGCGCCGTAGTCAACCGACAAGCCGTGCTGCGTCTGGATGGCCTGGGTCACCGTCATCATCTTGACGCCGAGCCAGGCCCAGGAGACAAAACCCTTCTTGACCAGTGAATTCACCACAGGTATGGCTGTGTTCGTGCTTATGGCAAAGCCTATGTTCTCGTAATCCTCAGCGATGGCGGTATTTATGCCGACTACCTGTCCGGCCATGTTGACCAGCGGCCCGCCGCTGTTGCCCGGATTGATGGCTGCATCTGTCTGAATAAGGTCGTCCAACACCACGCCATCGGATACCCCTATGGAGCGCCCCAGAGCGCTCACTACGCCCTTTGTCCAGGTGGGGCCTCCCGGGAGAGCCAGGGCATTGCCAACGGCTACCAGGTCCTCCAATCGTTTGAGCTTCTCCAGAGAACTGCCGAGGAAGTGCGCATAGGGGAGAGACTCGTTCGGTTCGATCTGAACCACAGCCAAGTCAGTCTGTGTGTCCATGACCCAGGTGACAGCCTCGAAGGTCCTTCCGTCGTAGAGAGCAACCGTCAGGCTGTCGGCATCTTCCACCACGTGGGCATTGGTGACGATGTAGCCATTCGGGTCAATGATCACACCGCTCCCCGCACCTCTCTCAGGAACGGCTCTGAAAAAACGATCATAGGTCAGGTGTTCGCTGATAATGGAGACCACAGTGGGCGCGACGAGCCCCACCAGGTTATCGGTCTCCAGCGGCGTAAGCACCTCATTCTGAATATAAAGGGGCGTCCAGTCCGGGTTTATGGGTTCTGTGGAAACCTTCTTGCTCTCGTTGTCCGTCCTGATAACCGTGCAGCCTGCGCCTGATACCAGCAGACTCACGAGCAACAGAACAATGACCAGAAGCTTGAACCTCTTCAAACCCGCCAGCATAGCTGTGATTATATCATCTTCCGACAGAGACGCAGATTTTACTGGCAGCGCCTGCACGGCCTAAGGCCTGCAGAGACTCCACAGTATCCGCGGCATGCTGCGAATGAAGGACCTGGCGGGCCATTCAAGCTCTCTCTTCAGACATGTTGCGGCCAAGGCCAGTTCCTCCTCGTCCTGCCCACTCGAGGGGTGATCGGCCATACGCCGATCCAGCGCCGCAATCAACTCCATGTCCTTCTTGATCCTGGAATCGACCTGCTTGGCCTCTTCAGGTCTGATGACCCCGAACTGCGCCTTCGCCTGGTTGAAACCCAGTGCAGCTTCATAGGTGACATCCACGATTTCCTGTCGGGTCATCCATCTGGTCTCGTAACTGAGCATATGACTCCAAGCCAAAGATATGAGCGCCTGGCGGTGCTCCTCCAGTGTCCGAAAGAGCAGGCGGTACCCGAATTCCTCCGGGCGGGCAAAGACCTCACTGCCGGGGTCGATGAAAGGAGCCAGAGGGGATATGTGAGGATGCACCACGTTGCCTTTGCCGTACTCCTTCATCATGGCTCCCAGGTAATCGACTGTGCCCATCACCGACCTGCGGTCCTGTTTCGGCAGCCCGATCATGTAGAAAAGGTCGAACCTGCGGCAATTATTCCTGACCGCCGACCTGATGGTCTCTTCAACATCAACGTTGCGCCAGCCCTTGCCAAAAGCCCGCCTCACGTCTTCATCATGTGACTCAATGGACATCTGGATGTTGTAATGAGGAATGACCTTGCTGACCTTCTTGAAGAAGTCATCCCCTGCCGGGCCAAAAAGCTCCAGCACCACCGGCCCGTTCACACCGCGGCGGCTCATGGCCTGAAGCAGCTCATCATCGTAGCCGTTCCCTGCCTGACGGATGTCCCCGATTATGAACACCGGGCCCTTCAGATAGCGCTGTATGCTGTGAATATCGTTAGCCAGCAGCGCCGGGCTTCGATAGGCCAGTTCCTCACGATGGCACATGCTCTTGAAAGCGAAGCGCGAGCCGCCGCAGGAATGGCAGTTCATGGTGCAGCCCCGGCAGGTAAAGACGGCCGTAATCGGATAGTCCAGCCAATTGTTGAAAGGCAGCAGGCTGGAAAGAGACCGGTATCTGATCACCGATTTGACCGGATAGGTATAGTCCAGAGGCATATTGTTCAGGTCTGAAGGCACCCATGTCAGGGGATTGTGGTTGACTCCACCATCCTTGGTCTTCCAGCTTACGTTGGGGATGTCCTCGCAGGTCCCCTTGGCCTTTATCCGCCGCATGAGCCTCAGCATAGGCTCTTCCGTTGAATCGCCACGCACGACGAAATCGACCTGGGGATACTTGATCAGCTCCTCATAGAAGTAGGTGGAGGAAAGGCCGCCGAAGATGACCGGCGTAGCTGGATGGAGTCTCTTGACTACCTTGGCCAGCTCCAGACTGCCTTGGGCATGGGGCAGCCAGTGCAGGTCGATCCCGAATGCCAACGGGTGCAGCTTGCTCAAAAATCGCTCAACATCAAACTTAGGCTCGGTCAGCATCCGGTTGGCGATGTTGATGACTCTGGTGGATACTCCGGCCTTCTCAAGATAACCAGCAATGCTGATGAACCCGATGGGGTACATCTCAAACACGGGAGTAGATGGAATCACGTCGCTTATCGGTCCATAGATTATGGAACGCTTGCGGAAGTCGTAGTTGCTCGGGGCGTGCAGCAGTATCAGCTCAGGCTTGCTCATCTGAACAATCTCCGCTGATATGCACGTGTATCTGAACAGAAAAGCTCAGCGTATGAACAGGAAACACTGTCGCGGACCGAAGACTCACCACGGGTTGGTTTATGACCTTCCACTCACTCAGCACAAGTGATTCATGTATATCATGGACGAGTGCTGAAAAGCAAACCGGCGAATTGCCTCATACAATTCGTTAAATTGACGGGCATGGTGCAACAGGCTAACATGAATATGAGATACAGGTCGCTTACGCGAGAGGGCTTCTTGTCCTAACATGATCGCAATCAATGGAGTCGGAGGTAGCGATGAAGGAAAAGGTTGAGAAAGTGCTGGCTCAGATCAGGCCGAATCTCCAGGCTGACGGGGGCGATGTTGAGTTGATCAGCGTGAAGGGCGGCGTGGTCACCTTGAAACTCAAGGGTGCCTGTGGCGGCTGTCCCATGGCGGCCATGACCTTGAAGAACGGCATAGAGAGAGTACTGAAGCAGGAGATTCCTGAGGTGAAGCAGGTAGTGGCAGCCTAGGTTGGGTATGTTCTGCGATTCCAACAACCGACAAAGGAAGGTCACCAGTGAAAACACAGCGTAAGGACAGCCTCTTTGACAAGGTTGAGCGAGTCATAGACAAGGTAAGGCCCGCTTTGGGCGTTAACATAGTTGAGTTGGTAGAGGTCAGCGACGGCGTGGTAAAGGTGCAGGTCATACCGTCTCATTGCTCTGCAGGAATAGCGGAAGAGACAGTGATTGTCCTGATCGAAGAGCAGATAAAAGATGAGTTGCCTGAGATCAAAGAGGTCGTTGCTGTCCGTAGTTGAGTGATGTAAGATGCCAGTTTACGAATATTATTGTCCTGACTGCCGGATCAAGTTCGAGCTGATGCGTTCATTCTCGCAGTCAAGCGAAGGGGCTCCCTGCCCCAAGTGTCAGAATAAGGCACCGAGGGCCATCTCTCGATTCGCCTCATTCTCCAAGGGCGAGAATGGCGTCTCGACGCCTGTCGGCGGATCCTCCTGCGGCGGATGCTCAGCTTCCAGTTGCAGTAGCTGCGGCGGGTAACGCCGATTACCACTTTCGCGAGACAGCGTCTTCTTTGCACAAAAGGATGACGGGGGTACGTGCAGATCTTCCCAACAACCGGAGGCCCTGCTAATGAGCACGGTCATCATTGGAGTCGGCAGCCTGCTGCGCGGCGATGACGTAGTCGGCATCAAGGTGGCCGAGGCTCTTGAACGAGAAGCCCTCAACCCCGACGTAAGAGTAGTGGCCACCACCGCTGCCGGTTTGGCCATGCTGGACTTGTTGACTGGTTATGACCGGGCTATCGTCATCGATGCCATTCAGACCCGCCAGGGGAAGCCGGGGGACATCTACCGACTCGGGCTGGATGACCTGCCCGCTCCACTCCACGCCTTCACTGTTCACGACGTCAGCCTGCGCTCGGCGCTGGACACAGGCCGTAAGATGGGACTGTCCATCCCCGGCAAGATAGTCATCTTCGCCATAGAGGTAGCCGATGTAGCGCCGTTGCGTGAAGGATGCACGCCTGAGGTTGAGGGAGCCATTCCCAAGGCCATCAGCCTGGTGCTCCAGGAGCTGCAGGGCGCAGGCTAGCAAGAGGCCCAGCCGCTGGATGAAGCAGAGGACCTCGTGTACGGCAGGAAAATGTTTTCTTTTCCAGACTACTTTCCAGGATTGTCCTCACGATCCTCTCAGAAAACCAGGATGACGCTAAGTGTGATGGCCTGTCCAGTGCATAATGGCCGCACCATGTGACTTGCAGCCGTAATTTGACCGGAAGTAACGGTTTTGGTATACTTCCGCACCAGTCCAGTAAGAAATCATCTTCAATGGCGGCAGGCAGCAGAGCCGTCAGGCCAGCAGGTCAGGGGGTGTCTTGGTTAAACCGGTAGACCTATTGCGTCAGAATAGGAAGGTTGAACTATGGCAGATGTGCTGTGGGTTTATCGACCTCTCCGTAAACCAGTTCATCACTATTCAGAAGAGACTCCTTCTTGAGCAGATTGAGCTTCTGAAGAACTGTCGGATCGGTGCAAAGGTCATGCGCGGGAAGATGCCCAACAGCGTGGAAGAATTCATGGATCAGGTGCCGATCACCAACTACGGTGACTACTGCCCCGAGCTTCAAGAGCGCCGTGAATACGTTCTGCCCGCTAAGCCGGTTCGCTGGATAAGGACATCCGGCTACAGCGGCACCTATGACATCAAATGGGTACCGATGTCAGAAGCCTTCGAGGCGGAGTGCGAAAAGGCATTTGCTGCCTGCACCATCCTCGCCATGTCGCGCCAGCGGGGAGATGTCAGTCAGATCAAGGAACACCTGAAAGTGCTATATACGCTGGGTGGCCCTGAATACGCCTCGGGAGCCGTTGGAGAGATCACGCAACAGGCACTCGGTGTGGATTTCCTGCCGTCCACAAGGGATGGACTGGCTTTCACAGAGAAGATAAAGGCGGGCTTCGCCGAAGCCCTCTATGAAGGACTGGATGGTTTTGGCGGGTTGTCTTCCGTTCTGGTTTCCGTGGCAGACCAGATGCAGCAGAAGAAGATTGACGCAGGTTCTCTCGTGGCCCATCCGAAAGCTCTGCTTCGCCTTTCCAAGGCATTCATGAAAAGCAGGTTGGCCGGGAGATCAGTGCTCCCGAAGGACATCTGGGACGTCAAGGGAATTCTTGGGGCCGGAACAGATTCTGCGGTTTTCAAGAGCAGAGTCGAGGAGATGTGGGGCAAGACCCCTCTCGAGCTGTACGGAGGCACAGAGGGTGCCGTCTATGCCACACAGACCTGGGATCGCAATGGAATGACCTTCCTGCCCAACCTCAACTTCCTGGAGTTCATGCCGGAGGAAGAGAGCCTGAAATGGCGCCTCGACCCATCCTATAAGCCCCGGACCTTGCTCCTGGATAAGGTCGAACCGGATCACAAGTACGAGCTCATCATCACCAACCTGCACGGTGGAGCACTGGTCAGATACAGGCTCGGAGACGTAGTCAGAATAATCTCGCTCCGCAATGAGAAGTCCAACATCAATCTCCCCCAGATGGTCTTCCACAGCAGAGCCGACTACCTCATAGACATAGCCGGATTAGGCAGGTTGACTGAGCGGATAATATGGGAAGCCCTGGAGAACACCGGCATACCATATGTCGAGTGGACCGCTCGTAAGGAGGTCGTTGGTGAGAGAGCCGTCCTTCATCTATACATCGAGCCGAAGTACCTCAATGGCACTACGGAGCGAGATATGGTAATGGCCTTCACCCGGGAGTTGCAGAAGCTCGACAGGCAGTATCATCATAATCCCTACAACATATATGACTCGGAAGCCGAAGCAGAAACGCTGGCTGATTCAAGACAAGTGGAAGTTACACTGCTGCCGCAGGGTGCATTCGCCAACTACATTGCGAAGCGTCAGGCGGAGGGAGCTGACCTGGGGCACCTGAAACCACCCCACATCAACCCAAAAGAGAGCACGCTTGCCGCCCTCGTGCCACAATTGTCCCCCAATCAGGGCTCAACCGTCACAGGCAAGAAATGAGAGCTGTGCTGGCCGGCGCTTCCGGCGCTGATCGCGATCGCTCCGTCCTCCGTTAGTGCTCAGGCGCTGCCGTGTGATAGAATTGCAACTTGAATGCACAAACGCGCAGCAGCCCATAATGCCTAATCTTGCCATGAACAAAGTCTCCAGGGCGATCGAAGTCGAGAAGGTCAGAAAACGCTTCGGAAACACCGAGGCGGCCAAGGATATCTCCTTTGAGGTCAATCCTGGAGAGATGTTCGGAATAATCGGTCCAAACGGCGCCGGCAAGACCACCGTGATTCGAATGCTGATGGGGATCATCACGCCTGACTCCGGTGACATCAGGATATTGGGTGAGCCTCTCCAGGAGTCAACCAAGAACAAGATAGGATACCTTCCTGAAGAGCGCGGCCTCTACAGGAAGGCAACCGTCATTGACACGCTCTGCTACCTGGCATCACTGAAAGGCACCTCCGCATCCATGGCGAGGGAACGGGCAAACACGCTGCTTGAACGTACTGGCATGCTCCCGCACTCGCACAAAAAGGTGGAGGAGCTGAGCAAGGGCATGGCCCAACTGATACAGTTCGTTGCCACTATACTCCATGATCCCAAACTGATCATTCTTGACGAGCCTTTCTACGGACTCGATCCGGTCAATACCAGGCTCATCAAGGATATGCTCAAATATCTTCGCAACCAGGGAAAAACCATCATCTTGAGCACTCACATGATGAACGAAGTTGAGGAGCTCTGTGACAGGTTACTGATGATCAACAAAGGACGGGCAGTGTTGTACGGCGACCTATCGGAGATTAAGGGCCGCTACAGAACCAACTCCTTGATCATCGCTGCTGACGGCGATCTGGGGCAGATCGAGGGCGTCAT
This sequence comes from uncultured Dehalococcoidia bacterium, assembly GCA_964475375.1. Taxonomy (GTDB): domain Bacteria; phylum Chloroflexota; class Dehalococcoidia; order UBA2247; family RBG-13-53-26; genus JAFGCL01. The sequence goes on along the minus strand of CAYYWI010000001.1, from coordinate 36,943 downwards.
CAGCATGCGGGATAATGGATCATACCGGGAACTCTTCCTGGACGGCGGGACATCCCCCCAGAAGGTACTGGCAGGCTTGGTCGGCAAGGGTTTAACGATCAATAGATTTGAAGTGGCCACACCGCCGCTCAGCGAGATCTTCATCCAGGTTGCACGAGGCCAGGATGAATAAGACACTCATTATTCTGCGACACGAGCTGTTGGTGACTTTGAAGAGAACCTCGTTCATCCTGATTACCTTGGCAGTACCCGTGCTGATGCTGGTGGGATATGGAATATATCAAGGGGTGCAACACTGGTACCACCCGAGTCAGCAGGTAACAAAAGCCATCGGCTATGTGGACCAGGCTGGAGGTTTTGACCAATACACCTCTCAACCGGACACCACTTTGGTTCGCTATGACGGAGAAGAGGAGGCCAGGCAGGCCCTTATGTCCGGAGAGATCAGCGAGTACTTCATCATACCTGATGACTACATCAGTACCGGGCTGATTGTCAGATATACCACGCAAAGGGAACTGGAGCCGCCGTCACAGACGACAGAGGGCATTAGAGATTTCCTGATTTCAAACCTGATAGGCGATGCGACCAGCGCCGATGTATTGAAGCGAGCCAAAACGCCTGCGGTAATGGCCTCTTTCAGGCTGGACGAAAGTGGCGAAGTAATGGGTGATCAGAGCCTACTCACTCAGGCTTTAATGCCGTATATATTCTCCGTGTTGCTGATGTTCTCGATCTTCTTTGCATCAGGGTATCTGCTTCAGAGCATCTCCGAGGAGAAGGAGAACCGGCTGATGGAGGTGCTGCTCTCCTCAGTCTCAGCCAAACAACTCCTGGCAGGCAAGGTGCTTGGACTGGGAGCAGCAGGGCTTGTCCAGATAGGTGTATGGGTTATCTCGTTCTGGGTGTTTGCCGATCTCGCCCTGGTCAATATTCCCGGGTTTGGCGATCTGTCCGTGCCGGCAAGCGTGCTTGTCCTTGCTCTCCTCTACTATGTTCTGGGCTATCTGCTGTTCGCGGTGCTTATGGCTGTCCTGGGGTCAATTGGAACCACTGCCAGAGAATCTCAGAGTTTGTCCGGCATCATCACTATGACTGCAGTGCTCCCCATGTTTACCCTGGGCCTGATCTTAGAGAATCCGAACCACGCCGTCTCGGTGATATTCACGCTTATTCCCACGACGTCTTCGGTCACCGCAATGATGAGGCTGCCCACGGAGGGTATACCGGGCTGGCAATTAGGGTTGAGCCTGACGCTGCTGGTGGCGACTATCGTCTTCTGCATCTGGGCTGGGGCCAAGATATTCCGCGCATCTCTCCTTATGTATGGCAAGAGACCGAGCATGAAGGATATCGCCAAGTATATCAGGGAAGCATAAACCACTTCCGGATCACTTGGAGGTAAGCGTTGTGGAGATCATTCAGCCCGTGGAGACAATTCCTTGGCATGCAGGCAACGCCATGCCAAGGGCAAGCAGCAGAGTCGCCTTCAGGTCAAAAATGAGCCCGCGGCGCTAGGGATATGGTAGAGGCTGACGCATTCTCAGTTCTTCGAGAGCTTTTCGACGCAGTTTCACCAGGTACTCCTTGAGGTTCTCCTGCTCTTTGGGCGTAAGACAGGACAGAATATTGCGTATAGCATTTACGTCGCCCAGCTTACGGTAGGCTTTTTCGCCCTTGTCCGTGATCGCTATCCTCACCATGTTCTTTCTTTGCAGGTCTCTGACCCTTTTCACCAAACCCTGTTTTTCCATTCGAGTGAGGAGCCCGGAGATAGTGTGAGGTTCTCTGAACAAGGATCGAGAGATTTCAGCAGGGGTTACCGGCCCATCCGAAGACTTGACGATCATCAGCACTTCGGCGTGCATTTGAGGGACGCCCAGTTGCCTCAACTCCGTTTCTGAGGCCCTGATGGCAGCATGCTGAGCCTGACTCAACAATGTCCAGAGTTCGTTTTCCCGGTTGGCGGTTGCCGTTGTCTTCGCCTTTGCCTTCATTGTCCCACCTCCCAAATTGAGAATGCTCTAAAGCCTACCACAAATAGCCACAACTCGATACCCAATCCCGTCTGGGCGCTTTGCCTACTATCTTTGTTAGCCACCAACAACCGGTTAATGGGCCGAGAGCAATATCTAAACAACGAGCGATGGGAGGCAGCCTGATGCTCATCTTAAACGACAGTATCATGAGATGTCAAGGGGCCGTGTTGCGGGTAGTGTCAACATTGTTGTGTAAATTGGTGCAAGGGCTTCTCGATCATCTTTTGCCTTTTGCACCTGCTCTTGCCGCCGCTGGTAGCGGGGAAGAATCTGGGACTGGTAGCTCTCCCTTGCCCGCGGACCTGTACCACAGGGACGTACCCTCCTTTCTTTCTCGCTAATTGGAAGGGTACGCCCTTGTCTCTTTTCGTGAATTTGCACAACTTACGATACGCTACCCTAATATTTTGCTTGACAAGATTTTTGCTCTGATATAGTCTTGCCTCACAAAAACACATAGAAGGGGGGGACATGCCAATCAACAAAATTGTGGCTGGCTTTGGTGAAGCCGTGGCCGATATCCCCGATGGTGCCACCATCATGATAGGCGGATTCGGCACGGTGGCCAGCACTCCAACGTGCCTGTTGGAAGCGCTGGCCCGCAAAGGAGTGAAGAGAATCACCACCGTCTCCAACACGACCGGGTTCGGCTCGGATGTGTGGAAGCTCCTGGGTTATAAGTTCTCCGAGGACATGGACATCCTGGTGCGCAACGGCTTGGTGAAGAAGGCCATCGTCGCGGCTCCGGTAAGCACCATATATCAAAACACCTTCGAGAAGCTGCTCCGGGCCGGCAAGGTTGAGGTGGACATGGTGCCGCAGGGCACCCTGGCCGAGCGCATCCGGGCGGCCAAGGCGGGGTTGGGTGGTGTCTACGTGCCTACCGGTGTTGGCACCATTGTGGAGAAGGGCAAAGAGAAGAAGGTCATCAACGGCAAGACCTATCTGCTGGAGCTCCCGATCCATGCCGATTTCGCTCTCATCAAGGCTCACAAGGCAGATCGCTGGGGCAATCTTACTTATCGGAGAACCTCAAGGACCTTCAACGCCACCATGGCTGGGGCGGCCAAGGTGACCATCGCTGAGGTGGACGAGATTGTGGAACTCGGCGAACTGGACCCTGAGAGCATCATCACCCCGGGCATATACATCGACAGAGTCATCGTCCGCCCGAAGGACATCAAGGTGGATGACAAACCGATCAGCCAGGAGGCCCTGGACTCCAATGCGAGAATGAAAGCGAGAGGGAGCTCGTAAGGAGGCGAAGATGACGGACAAATTCAAAGATAAGTTCAGACTGGACAGGCAAACCATGGCCCTCCGCGTGGCCAGGGAATTCCAGGATGGAGATTGCGTTAACCTGGGCATCGGTATCCCGGTGTTGGCCTCCAACTACGTCCCGGCAGGCCGCGAAGTGGTGTTCCACAGCGAGAACGGCGTGCTGGGTTTCGGCGAAGTGCATACGGCAGGTGAGGGAGATCCCGACTTCGTGAACGCCGGCGGCCAGCCCGTCACCATAATCCCCGGCACAAGCTTTTTTGCCCATGACGAATCATTCTCCATCGTCAGAGGGGGCCACCTGGACATCAGCGTCATGGGCGGCCTTCAGGTGTCCGAGAAGGGCGATCTGGCCAACTGGCTGGTGCCGGAGCGTCAGATCGGCACTATCGGCGGAGCCATGGACCTGGCGGTGGGAGCCAAGCGGCTCATCATCGCCATGAATCACATCACCAAGGAGGGCGAGCCGCGGATCGTCAAGAAGTGCAGCTACGAGCTGACGGCGGTCGAGTGCGTCAAACTCATTGTGACCGACATTGCTGTTGTTGAAGTCACCAAGAAGGGATTGGTCCTTAAAGAGACAGCACCTGGCTGGACTCCGGAAGAGGTGCAGGAACTCACTGAACCGCAACTGATTGTGGCCCCGGACTGCAAGGATATCGAGCTTTAAGTCAACCGTATTCGACTACCGGAAGGACAAGCGGGGCTGCTCCAAGAGCAGCCCCGCTGTTTTCGTGTCTCTTGCCTGAACCCGGTGTAGAGCAGCATGAAGTCGAATATGATATTTACGGACCAATAGCAAGCGCATAGTATCTGATGACAATCTGCGGCCTGTCATCAGCATGCAACTAGGTTAAAAGGGGAGTGGGACACTATGAGAAGATATGTGATTATGCTCATTGCACTATACGTTCTAGGAGTGGCTGCCGCTGGTCCGGTTCTTCTTGTCGGGTGCCAAAGCCACGGCAACACTGAAGACTTTCTTCCCGGTGGGTCCACTCAGGACATAGGGCTGTGTTTTGTCTACGCAGGCAACTGGTACATGGACAGTGGTGTCATTGTTGCCCACGAGAAAACAGGTGCCAATACTCCCTCTAACGTCATGTATATCAGTTCGATTTCGTATCCGGGTGGCGAGTTCGATCTCTACCTCATTCAAGGCACCGATGAAGACGAAGCAATCGCAGCGAAAGTTGGAACGGGTGGTGGGTACTTGTATTTCAAGTACGAGAAAGTGTATGGGCAAGAGGAACCTGCGGATTTTGTGTATGAGGGCAGCCACTATGCAGAGACCGGAGAAATTGTAGGTATGGAGAGGGTAGCTTCTGCTACGGGGACGCCTGAGCATCTCACTTATCTCAACTCAGTCATCTACCAGGGTACCACTTACGAAGTCTACTCCATTCACATTCAAGGTGAAGATCGCAGCCAGGAAATTGCACTAAAGACCGCCAAGGCCGGGAAGACGGTCGGCTTCTATTACTACTACTTCACATACGAGAGACAGTGAAAAGCCGACAATTCTCGGCAGCTCTATCTGCCTCTCGGGGTGCAATGCTTCGCAAGTGCCACCGTCACCCTGGAACCGTCTGTCTGCACCGAGCGCTCATTTGGGTCGCCTCCAGGCTGCATCGGACTGGCGGAGCGTTTCTAGTCGCCCTCGCCCGTCTGCTGTTTCTTCTCCTCTTCGACCAGCACACGCCGCAAGACTTTGCCGATCGGAGACTTGGGCAGATCCTTCCTGAACTCGATCTTCTTAGGTACTTTGTACTTGGCCAGCTTCGTCTTGCAGTACTCGGTGATCTCTTCAGGCGTACACGTCTGCCCGTCCTTGAGGACCACGCATATCTTCACTGTCTCGCCCCGGTACCCATCAGGCACGCCATAGCAGGCAGCCTCCTTGATCTTCTCATACTCATAAAGGACCTCTTCCACTTCACGCGGGTAGATGTTGTATCCGCCGGCGATTATCATCTCCTTCTTCCTATCGACTATGAAGATAAAGCCGTCGTTGTCCATCTTGGCTATATCGCCGGTGTACAGCCAACCATTGCGGAGTACCATGGACGTCTCCTCCGGCCGATTCCAGTAGCCCTTCATCACCTGAGGCGCTTTCACCACCAACTCACCAACCTCGCCTACCGGCATCTCTTTGTCACCCTTCTCAAGGTCCATTATCCTGGCCTCGACGTCAGGGAAGGGCACACCGATGCTGCCCATCTTGCGCGTTCCCATGATAGGGTTGCAGGTGACTACAACCGGTGCTTCGCTCAGACCGTATCCTTCCACCAGTTTCCCATGCGTAAGCTCCTCAAACTTCTGCTGCACCTCCACCGGCAGCGGCGCGGCACCGCTGACGCAGGCCTTGATAGACTTCAGATCGTACTTCTTGACCGCGGGGAAGTTGTTGATGGCCACATACATAGTAGGCACACCGGGGAAGAACACAGGCCTGTATCTGTTGATCGCCTTAAGCACCTGCTCAGTCACAAATCGCGGCAGCAGGATCATGGTCAGGCCGGCCAGGACGGAAAAATGCATCACCGTAACCATGCCATACGCGTGGAACAGCGGCATTACTCCCATGATGATGTCTTTGCCGTCAACTATCCCGATTGCAGACGCCCATTCCTTTATCTGAAACGTGTTCGCCAGCACATTCCGATGTGTGGCAACCACGCCCTTGCTCACACCTGTGGTTCCTCCGGTGTATTGGAATAACGCTATATCATCCGGCTTAACGTCAACTGATCGCGGCTTCGGCTCGTTTGTCTTGAGCAACTCTTGAAACAGGCAGGTATTCTGCGTTCTGGCGATCTTCGGGCGATGCCCTTCCTTCTTCTCCTTGAAAAGCGTGAATAACAGCCGGCTGACCGGCGGCAGGTACTCCTTGATGTAGGCTATGACGACGTTCTGCAGCTTGGTTCTGGCTCTGACCTCGGCCACATTCTTGTAAAAGAGGCTGAGCACAATCATGGTTTTGGCTTCGCAGTCGTTGAGCTGATGTTCTATCTCCCGCGGTGAATACAGCGGATTGAAGGCCACGACTACGGCTCCCAGCTTCAGGATGGCATAGTAGCTGATCACGAACTGCGGGCAATTCGGCATCAGCAGCGCCACTCTGTCGCCTTTTTGCACCCCCAAGGCAGCCAGAGCATTGGCCATCCGGTTGGCATCATCGTCCAACTGGCGGTAGCTAAGCCGGTAAGCATCTCCGAGAGCACCGGGGAAAATGATGGCCGTACTGTCAGGGCATCGCTTTGCCGTATCCTCCAGCAGTCGGTGCAGAGTGAGCGGTGGATAGTCTATGGTCGCCGGCACCCCCTTGTCGTAGTGCTTTACCCATACCTTCTCCATTCCATTCTCCCTCTGGCCGATACTGCGGCCGTTTTCCTGGTCGGTGGCATAGTCTAGCAAATATACTTCTCCGCGGCTATGATCCGGTCGGCGATGCCTCTCCGCAAACCTATGGAATTGACAGGTCTGACCTGCACCATGTTGTGAAGGTCAGCTAACTGCTTGCTCAGGCCCTCCCCTTTGTACATCTCCGCCAGTGCCACCGCGGCAAGCTCATTAACGCGGCGCATGGCGTCATTCACGTACACCCGAACCATGTCGATCTTCAGCTTGGATGCTTCCTCGCCATGAGCCTCTATCGACTTGATCGCTCTCAAGAGCCCGCTCTCCATGGCGAACACCTCTGCGGCAATGTCACTCACACGTCCCAGGATCTCCTGTTCTTCACTCACACGCTCACCATATTTGCCCACCGCCGCACTGGCGATCATCAGCACAACTTTCTTCGCCCGTCCAATCAGCGCATGTTCGCAGGCCAGCGGTCCACCGGTAACGCTGGTGGAAACCGGCTTCATTCCCGGCAGTTCACCCTTCAGCTTTTCCATGGCCGCCAGCAGCGGGATCTCGTTC
>CAYYWI010000001.1:26985-29689 GCA_964475375.1 uncultured Dehalococcoidia bacterium | reverse complement strand
CTTCAGGGCCTTTCTCATCAGGAAGCCAACTGTGATGACCCGGTTGATCTCGTTGGTGCCTTCAAATATCCGGAAGACGCGGTTGTCTCGATAAATCCTTTCCACCATATAGTCTTCAATATAGCCGTAGCCGCCGTGTATCTGGACCGCCTCATCGGCCACGTAGTCCAGCATCTCCGAGCAGAAGACCTTGTTGATGGAGCATTCTATGGCATACTCCGCAATGGCCTTGCCGCTCTGCCGCCCCACGTCGTCAGCGGTCCGGTCCAACGTCTCCAGAACGGCCTCGATCAGACCGCCGGTCCGGTAGACCATGCTTTCGCCCATGTAAGTACGAATGGCCATCTCAGCGATTTTGTGCTTAATCAGCCCGAACTGACAGACCGGTTTGCCAAACTGGATTCTCTCCTTGCCATACTTCACAGCGTTCTCCAGAGCCAGCTTCGCCACTCCCACGCAGGCCGCTGCCAGCTTGAAGCGCCCCAGATCCAGTATGTTGAAGGCCACCGTATGACCCTTGCCGATCTCGAAGACCACGTTCTCCACCGGCACACGGGCATCCTCAAGGATCACGCTGACAGTGGAAGAACCATGCAACCCCATCTTCTTCTCCTCCGGGCCGACGGAAATACCCGGGAAGTCCCTCTCCAGCACAAATGCGGTGATCTTATCCCCACCCACTTTGGCATAAGTGGTAATGATGTCGGCAAACCCGCCGTTGGTGATGAACTGCTTGGTGCCGTTAAGTAAGTAGTACTTGCCATCAGCGGAGGGCTTTGCAGTGGTCTGCATCGACAACGCATCTGTCCCCGCCCCCGGTTCGGTCAGCGCGTAAGCGCCGATCTTCTCTCCTGAGGCCAGCCCCGGCAGGTACTTGGCCTTCTGCGCCTTGTTGCCAAAAAACACCAGAGGCATACTGCCGATACCGGTGTGGGCATTGATGACCACGGTGAGCGAGCCTCCGGCCACCGAATGCTCTCCCACCAGCAGCGAGGCAATGATACCAAGGCCACCACCTCCATACTCCTCCGGTACATCTGCGCCCAGGAGTCCCAGAGCCCCGGCCTTTCTCATGAGCCGGCGTGTCAAGCCAAAGTCCTTATGCTCCAGTTCCTCCACATGCGGCGCCACTTCGTTCTTAACAAAGTCCTCCGTGGTGACGATCAGCATCCTGTGCTCTTCTCTGAAATCGTCAGGAGTAAAGACTTCGCGAGCCGGAGTTTCATCCACCAAAAACGAGCCGCCTCTTCTGACTGCATACCCCACCATCACATCCTCCTTAGCTGCTATGGCTAATATAGCTGCTATTCCCTCTCGAAAACTGCGGCTGCTCCCATACCGCCACCAATGCACATGGTGACCACACCAAACCTCGACTTGCGGCGTTCCATTTCATAGAGCAACTTGGTGCTCAGGTACACTCCGGTGCAACCCAACGGGTGTCCCAGCGCAATCGAACCACCATTCACATTCAGCTTGTTCGGGTCTATGCCCAGCGTTCTCACGACGTATATGGACTGCGAGGCGAAAGCCTCGTTCAACTCAAAGAGGTCCACGCTGTCAAGACTGATGCCGGCGTACTTTAGTGCTTTCGGGATGGCGACGACTGGACCGACGCCCATGATATCCGGGTCCACCCCACCAACCCCCATCGACCTGAAGACGGCCATCGGCTTCAGCTTGAGATCCTTTGCCTTCTCGCGGGACATTATGACGGCTGCGCCGGCACCGTCATTCATGGGACAGGAGTTCCCGGCCGTTACCGTGCCCCCAGCCCGGAAGATGGGTCTCAGCTTCGAGAGCGCCTCCAGCGACGTATCAGGCCTTATGCATTCATCCTGATCAAAAACCTTCTCTCGCGCCACCGCCTTCCCGCCTTCGAAGCCGTGATCCACCACCTTCAAAGGCAGAATCTGCTCCTTGAACTTGCCATCCTTCTGTGCTCTGGCGGCTTTCTGATGGCTTTCCAGAGCGAAGGTGTCCTGATCCTGCCGGCTTACCTTAAACCGCTGCGCCACATTTTCAGCGGTAAGTCCCATGGTTATGTACACCTCGGGCCAGGTGGTCATAAGATCGGGATCAGGCATCGGCTTGTTCCCGCCCATCGGGACAAGGCTCATGTGCTCCGCACCGGCCGCCACCACAACATCGGCGTATCCACACATGACCTTCTGGCTGGCGATGCTGATCGCCTCCAGTCCGGATGCGCAATACCTGTTCACGGTCACGCCCGGAACCCTGGGAGACAAACCCGCCTTCAGCGCCACAACGCGGCCAAAGTTCATGCCGGCCTCTGCTTCGGGAAAGGAGCAACCCATCACCAGGTCGTCTATTTCCTCAGCCTTGAGTCCCCTGGCTCTCCTGACAGCCTCCTTGACGACCTCTGAAGCGGTATACTCCGGTCTGGCGTTTCTGAGAGTGCCATTCATGGCCCTGCCTATGGCTGTTCTCACGATGGACACGATGACTGCGTCTCTCATAGCCTCATCTCCTTACCGCTGAACTAGTTGTGAAGCAGCTTGCCGGTCTCCGCCATGCTCTTGAGCCTGGCCTGCGACTTCTCCTCACCGGCGAGTGAGAGGAACACCTCTCGCTCTACGTCGAGCAGGTACTGCTCCGTTACCAGCGTATTCAGATCGACCTCCCCGCCGCTGATGGCAAAGGCCAGTTTCTTCGCCAGGTGTGCATCGGTGTCGGTGATATA
>CAYYWI010000001.1:7356-26975 GCA_964475375.1 uncultured Dehalococcoidia bacterium | reverse complement strand
CACCGCCATCACAGGCGGTTTCAAGGGCGCGGAGACCATCAACTCCAACATCGCCCGACCACTGCGGCCAACGATTCTGATGTCATCCCGCGGCCGAGGCGGGCGGTAGCCTTCCTTGACCAGCGAAAGCACCGTCTGCTTTGCATCATGCAGCAGATGATCCAGATTCATGGTCATCCAATCGCTCGGTCTCATGAAGCCTATACCCTGCGCCTCGCGCGCTGAGGTCGATACTTTTGCTATGGCGACAGTCTCGAAAGCCCGAGCCACATAAGGTATCAGGTCGGGACGGCCCCCTCCCGGGACCGCACTCGGCGTGCTCGGCGGGAACCACTCGGTGGCCCTCAGAAGCATCTCCTTCGTGCCTCCGCCGGCGGGAATAAGGCCCACCCCCATCTCCACCAACCCCATGTAAGCCTCGGCGTAGGCCCTTATCGTGCTGGCTGCCAGACACACCTCACAGCCACCCCCCAGCGTCATGCGCTGCGGCGCGGCGACCACCGGTTTCTGTGAGTACTTTATGCGCATGCAGGCCGCTTGAAAGTCCCTCACCACCTGATCGAGTGTCTTCCAGTCCTTGTTCACGACAAGGCCATATATCTTCCTGACGTCGGCTCCCGGACTGAAGTTGACTCCGTGGTTGCCGATCACCATGCCCTCGAAATTCGCCTCCACCTCCGCCACGGCTTCATGAATCATCCGGATGACATCGTCGTCGATAACGTTGTTGGCCGTCTGAAACTCCAGGCAGACTACGCCGTCCCCCATGTCAAGGAGGCTGGCGCCCGCGTTGGAGCGCACCACTTTCTTCCGCTCCCTCAGAGAAGGAAGCAGGATGATGTTGGGTTTCTCCTCAATCTCCACATAAGCCGACTTCGTGAAATCAAAGTACGCCTTGCGCCCATTTCTCTGCCGGTAGAACCGCTCCCTTCCTTCCGAGAGCATTTTCTCTACGTTTCGCGGTATCTTCTCCCCTTCACCCTGCATCCTTTCTACCGACTTCCTGACACCTATGGCATCCCAGGTTTCAAACGGGCCAAATTCCCAGTTGAACCCCCATCGCATCGCCTGGTCAATGGCCAGGATGTTGTCTGATATCTCCGGCACCTTGGCGGCACAATAAAGGAGCATCTTCTTCAGGGACTTCCAGGCCAAGCGTCCCGCCCGGTCATTTGAATAGGCCAGCTTCTGCAGTCTCTCAGCGGGGTCGGCCAGCTGTTTAAGGTCATCCAGCAGCGGCATGCTGGCTTTTCTCTGCAGCACGTAGTCCAGCGTGCCGTAATCCAGCGCATAGATCCTGGTTCCTGACAGGTCGATTACCCTCTTGTAGAAGCCCTTCTGTGCTTTGTCACCCAGGAGACCGGCCTCTATCATCCCTCCCAGGAACGGCGGGATGGTGAAAGCCTCCTTCTCAGGCAGACCCTGGACGTTGTCCCGGACGTTCTGGGCCACCTTGGCCAGGACGTCCAGCCCCACCATGTCCGCCGTCCGGAACGAGGCACTCTTCGGCCGCCCCATGGGAGGACCCGTGATGGCATCCACTTCCTCAATGGTGTAACCATCCTCCACCATGATCTTCATAACGGCCAGGATGGCGTAGGTCCCGATCCTGTTGGCGATGAAGTTGGGCGTGTCCTTGGCAAAGACGATGCTCTTGCCCAGACGTTTCTCGCAGAAATCGGCCATAAAAGACACGACCGCCTTGTCTGTAGACTTCCCGGGTATGAGCTCCAGGAGCTTCATGTGCCTCGGAGGGTTGAAAAAATGCGTCCCCATGAAATGCGTCCTGGTTGCCCCTGACAATGCCTCCGACATCTTTTCGATGGAGAGTCCAGAGGTGTTGGTGCTGACAATGGTGCCCGGCCTGATCACGGTCTCGACCTTCTTCAGTAACTCCGTCTTGATCCTCAAGTCTTCCGCCACAGCCTCAATCACCCAGTCAGCATCAGAAAGCCAGGACAGATGATCCTCGAAATTGCCCACCGTAATGAGTTTGGCATCCTGTGAGCTGAAAAAGGCCGGCGGGCTGGCCATGATAGCGCCGTCTACACCCATCTTCGCCAGCTTGTTTCTGAAATCCGGGGATTCCCTGGTCAGGCCTTTCTTGACATCCTTCTGGTCAAGTTCCTTTGGCACTATATCCAGGAGGTAGGTGGGGATATCGACTCCGGCCAGAAGAGCTGCAATCTTGCTGCCCATGACACCGGCACCGAGAACGGCTGCCTTCCTTATGCGCATCTTCCCTTGCTTCATGGCGCCTCCATAAATCCAGACAGATTTGAATACTTGCAGAGCTTCAGCTTGAAGAAGGAAGCATTGAAACGCGTTCCGTAAACAAGAAACCCACGCCCTGATTCCCCCCAGTAAGCGGCCTTCTCCAGTGCGGCCTACACCCGGCACACCCGTGCCACAATTAGGAGACCCTCGGATGCGTCCTACACTGTTACACCGTTAATATATCACAATCTGTCCAGCATCGCAGTCCCGTCCGTGGCTGCGATGCCGACCCGATATCACTCTCTTTCCCGTTGAGACTGGCGAGCCTTGACAGCGGACGAAGCGAGGCCATAACATGGTCACGTTGAATGATATATCGGTTCGCAGTCTTTCATGACCGAGCCGAAGCCAGGAGCGGCAAACATGGCCAGGAAAACCAACAAGGCGAATTCGATGGTTAAGATAACCCAACGCGCGGCTAAGGAGCTTAAGGCTATTCAGGCGGCCAATGCCAGGGATGAGAGCCACGTGTTAAGAATTGACACCGAGTCTGAAGGATTCTCTCTCTGGCTCGGGCCGGAGCAGGACGGGGACACCGTTGTAGGCAGTGAGGATACCATGCTCTTGCGGGCATCTCCAGATCTGACCAAGTTCCTGGTTGAGACCTCCGTGATCATAGATTGCATCGACTGTGAAGAAGGCACACGCCTTATCGTCTATCCGGAAGACGAAGTTCCGCCCGAGTTGTCGAAGCCCAAGCGAACCCGCTCCACCGCACAGAAACCCGGGAAGAAACCACAGCAGAAGAAATAACCCACCCTCAGTACACCGGGAGGTTATGCAGGTTGGGGGTTTGCTTAGCAACCCCAAGTCCGGACGGTTCGTGAGGCGGCAGGACGCCTAGGAATCGATTCAAGTCTTGCCAATGAACTTGGCCTTCAGACGGTGCCACCATGACATACGCGGCGGCTGTTGCATTTGTCGCGGTGCATCCAGCAGCCTGACAGTCTGAGACAAAGTGACGATTATGGTCTCCAGCCGGCCAACCTCTGTTCGAAGATAGGTCACCTCATCTCGGAGTACATCCACTTCATCCCGCAGAGCCTCCTCGATTGCTGCCGAGGACCTGACGAGGTTGAGGGTGCTGGCAACGCTGGCGGCGTCTGCCTGGGCATTATTCGTTCTGGCATCCCGGACGGCAGCCAGTCTCTCCTCGTCCATGATGACCAGCCATTGTCCATCCCCATTCTTCTGCGCCTTCAGGCTGCCTCTCTTAATCCGCTTTCTGACGGCTTCTGTTGATATGCCCAGTGCTTTGGCTGCTTCACTGATCTCTACCGTACGTTCTGCCATATGGCTGGATTAGCCCTCCTCGTCATTCGCCGGCTCCCAGGGATACGCCTGTTGTCCGGTCACTTGCGTATTCATCATAGCATTTTCGCACATACATCGGCCAAACGGCCAGACATCTGGGACTGGACTCCGTCTGGCCATAGCATCAGACAGTCGGGGCCGGCGACGCCGGACGCCTTCGTTCGCCTCTTGCCAAGAGGGACGTCAGCGCCGCGGCAACCGCGATCCCCGCACCGGTAACATAGGCCCACTTCAGGCCAAACAGGAACTCCTCTATCTCCGCTTCTCCGAAATCGCCTGCCTGCATGGAGTAGGTTATGGGCGCGCAGTTGTACAGCACCGCACCGGCCACCGCTATTCCCAGCACCATGCCCACGTTACGCGTTGCGGCCAGTATGCCTGAGGCTACACCCAGGCGTGTCATGGGCACGCTGCCCATCACTGCACTGTTGTTCGGGCTCTGGAACAAGCCGCTTCCAATGCCCACCAGAGCCAACCGCCAGGCAACATCCGGCGCGTCGGCACCGGCCTGCAGGCGGCTCAGCATATACAACCCCAGCGCCGTCGTCATCATCCCGAAAAATGCCAGCACCCTGGTGCCGATGCGATCCGAGATTGTCCCGCTGACAGGTGCTACAAACAGAGTGGCCAGTGGCGAAGCCGCCATTACCAGCCCCACTTTGAGGATGTCATAACCCAGCGCGATTGTCAGGTAAAACGGAGTCAGAAAGACCACCGCATAAGTGGCCATGAAGTTGAGGAGAGCACTGAGGTTTGCAGATGCGAACACACGGTTGGTAAAAAGCGACAAGTCCAGCATCGGTTGGGTCGATCTTCTCTCAACCCGGATGAATAGTGCTCCGAACACGAAGGTCACCGCCAGCAGGGCGATCGATGCCGGAGCCAACCACCCCCAACCCTCGCCCCTGTTGGCATAGAGAAGGAGACTGATCAGAAAAACGAAGGCAGTGAAAGCTCCCAGTATGTCAAGTCGCTGGCCTGCCTTCCTGGCGGCCTGCGGTATGATCCGGAACCCCCAGAACACGGCAGCGATTCCTACAGGGATATTAATGAAGAAGACGTAGCGCCAGCTCAAGCTCTGTGCAATCAGGCCTCCGAGGGTCGGGCCAAGACCAAGGCCGACAGCGATGCTGATGGCGTAGATGCCCAGCGCCTTGCCTCTCTCTTGCGGAGGGAAAGCGGCGGTGATTATGGCAAAAGCAACCGACATCATCATGCCGGCAGCCAGTCCCTGCAAAGCCCTGAATGTGATCAACATCCAGATGCTCTGAGAGAAGCCGCAAAGCGCAGAAATGATCGTGAAAGCAGCAAGCCCAAAGAGGAAGACTTTCCTGTAACCGATCATGTCTCCCAGGCGGCCATAGAGGAGGATGAGGCAACTGATGGTCAGCAGGTAGACGGCAGGTACCCACTGGGCAATCGATATGTCTGTATGAAAGTACTCTGTTATGGCAGGAAGCACGGTGTTGACAATGCTGCCATCCAGTGGGCCCATGATGCTGCCCAGCATCACCGCGGTGAGAATGGCCCACTTGGGATTACGGCTGCCGGCCTCTGGAGGCAAGGTGGGCTCAGTTGATGGCATATTCGCTCTTGCCACCGCAATTTCGGTCGGGCATTGTCCGGTCGGTCAAAGCATCAACCAACATGCAGCCTTTCATCAGTCGCAGGACTGTCTGCTCCTGACCGCGTCGATACTTGCTGACAGGTTCTATATGGCCTGCTCTCTGAGAGTGAATGGCGGATAGATATCCGTGGTCAGCAGAATAGCATAGGCGGCAACCCTCAGCCACCATCTCATCACGCCGACAACGAAGTCGAAGAACCCCCTGGGGTAGCGGCCGGTGAACAGGATGGCAAACCAGGTGATTATCACCACCACGATTGCGGCGATGCCCAGGAAGAAGAGGACAATGTAGTGGGGGATAGCCAGGAACCACTTGACCAGCGGCAACCACTGACTCAGATCTTTCCTGGCGTCCGGATACGGGATATCGATGTGCACTGCCTGATCGTCGTCAGTCGAGGGATACTCATCCCTCAAAAGAGCAAGGTAGGATACCACACGGGTGGTGAATTTTGTGAGAGCCAGGTTCCAGTCAAACCACCATCGGGGGTACTTCTGCTTGAACACCAGCATGAGCATGGTAGCCAGGAACAGGATTCCGCCTGCAGATAGAGCAACACTCCAACTACCATCATCTCCCCAATTGAAGACAGCCCCGCTGACGAGGCTCAGTAAGAACGCTATAGGTATAACAGTGATCAGGCGGAAGAATGAGGTCAGCCGGCTCAGCTCTCTGTCAGGGTAGTCGATAGAAAGGCTCGCTGGATACTGCTTTTTTGCCTCAGCCACAATAGCACCTCCTTAATAGCGCTTTTCGGGCTGTCGGATGCCTTACCATGCCATGGCCACCCAACATTCCCATCCTTCGGATAACACCAAACCTACAGGACGCAGTCTTTGGTCGTCAAGCCTATGCACGACGGCGCAGGTACTCGGGTAATCTGCGGGACACCGGCTGAGTCAGTGACGATCCACGGTGGAAGATACACGGTCGCTGGAGGCTTCAGCGCTGTGTCCATTCCAGACTGGTCTGAGGACGACCCACTGATCGGGGCGCTTCCTGATGTACTTTTCCATGGCGCGGACGACCTGGCTCACGTTCTGAGCCACGGCTCCATTTCCACCGGGCACGATATCAATGGGCGGCTCTAAATAGACGTCATACCGGTTCTCATCGCGGCGAACGTTGAATACAGGTATCAGAGCCGCTCCGGTGCGCGCTGCAATCCTGACAGCAAGATCGGGCAGCCGGGTTTCCTTCTCAAAGAAACTTGTAAGCGGGGAGTCTCCGGCCACATCACGGTCGCAGACAAGCAACACAACCTCACCTCTTCTAAGCGATTGCAGCATGATCTCCAGGGCACCCGCCTTGGCAGGAATGACATTGAGCCCTTTGCTGCCCCTCAGCGAGATGACATGCTCTAGAAATGGCCTTGGCTCCAGCGCTTCGACCGCGACCGTAGTTGGTATGGAGCGGACCGCCAGTAACTGTGCAGCCATGTCGAAGCTGCCGAGATGGGCTGTGACCAGGACAACTCCTTTGCCCCTGGCCAAGGCATCCGCGAAGTGATGCCAGTTGTGCGGCACCACCTGTCTTTCAATGTCTTCAGGCCTGGTCAGGGGAAGCTTGATCAGGTCGAAGTAGTTCTTGGCAGTATTCCTCAGAACCCCCCGCACCACTCTTCGTACTGCAGCTTCGTCGGATTCCGGTCCCAGCACATGTCTGATGTTCTGTGCCGCGGACTCCCTCAAACCAGGACACAGCATGTAGACGATGTCCGCCAACAACGTCATGATGAAATATCCAACCTTCTTGGGCAGGTGGGAAATGGTGATCTCCGCGAGCAGAAATGCGCAGTACTTAGGCATGATCAGATATATGGGCTTTGAGGCATAGGGGAATGCATGTGGGAAGGCGGCAGGATGATTGCAGAGCCTTGATTCTAGATCTTCGCATGCACAGATTTCGCTTGCAGTAGCACCTATTTGCCGCAGACCCGGGCGCCAGTCTCTAACCGTCAATAATGCTATCACAAGGAGGCAAGAGTCCAAAAGGTGCCACAGAGCCTGCCTAAGCAGATCGTCCGTTCAGCCTCTCCTCGAATTCCTTTTTGCCGAATTTGTACTCCTGGGTCCCGTAGCACTCAACGGCGAAGGAAGCACATACGCTGCCCAGCAGAGCGGACCGGAAGATGTCATCGCCATGAGCCAGCCCGCTGATCAAGCCGCCGCGGTAGGAATCGCCGGCACCCGTCGGGTCCGTCACAACCATGGGCTTGATTGCAGGAATCACCCTCTCGCACTCCGCAGTACAGACCCTGGAGCCTTGTTCCCCGAGTGTAGTGACGATGACCCGGGCTTTCTCCAGCAGGTTCTTCTTGCTGAGCCCTGTCTTGCTCATGATCAGATCCAGCTCATAGTCGTTGGAGATGAGGATCATGGAGCCGTCTATAGCTTGGGCCAAGTCATTCGGATTCCACATTGGGAGCGACTGGCCGGGGTCAAAGATAAAGCTGATACCCCTGGCCCTGCACTCGCGGGGATAGTTTGCCATATCATCCAGATTGCCGGGAGCTACTATCATCAGCGTTTGTGAAGGGTCAAGCCTGTCAAAATCGAGGGATGAAGAATACTTCATGGCCCCAGGGTTGAACCCCGTGATCTGGTTGTCGGCCTTATCAGTGGTGATGTAGGCACTCGCGGTGAAATCGTCATCTATTACTCTGATGCCCACAATATCTATGCTATTTCTCTCCAGCCATTCCATGTACCTGTGATAGTCACGACCAATGGTTGCGGAGATAATCGGCCTTTCTCCCATCAGCTTGAGCGCGTAGGCGATGTTGCCCGCTGTGCCCCCGAACTTCTCCCTCATGCCATTCACTTGGAAAGAGAGATTCAGAACATGGATCTTCTCAGGCAAGATATGCTCTGCGAAGAGCCCCGGGAAGTCCATGATCCGGTCATATGCCAGAGAGCCGGAAACCACGATATCCATGATTGAATTCGTTCTCCTTTGTCGGAATCCTCAGCCTGGTTCTTCCCGCCGCCCGGCGCGGGACCTTCTGCCAAAACAGCCTAGAGGCTACACTCGCCTTACTCAACCTGTCAAGGCGGTCAAAGCCGGGTCACTCCCGGTATCGGCGAAACACGAGCACGGAGTTGTGTCCGCCGAAGGCGAAGGAATTGGACACAACAGTTTCCACCTGCGCATTGCGCGCTTTATGTGGCACATAATCAAGATCACATTCGGGGTCCGGATGATCAAGATTGATGGTTGGCGGTATGATGCTGTGATTGATGACCATGACACATGCGGCAGCTTCGATGGCACCGGTAGCCCCCAGAAGGTGCCCTGTCATCGATTTGGTGCCGGAGATTGGTATGCGGCGGGCATCGGTCCCGAACACGCTCTTGATGGCCATGGTCTCCACACGATCATTCAGCAGCGTCGATGTGCCATGGGCATTGATGTAATCTATATCGCCGGGAGCCAGTTTTGCCTTGGCAAGCGCTGTTCGCAGTGCCCTGCACGCCCCTTCACCATCAGGCGAAGGCTGGGTCAGGTGAAAAGCGTCGTTGGTGGCACTGTATGCCGCCAGTTCCGCCAGAATGGTGGCTCCGCGGCTCAAAGCATGATCGAGACTCTCAAGCACCAGCATGCCTGCTCCTTCACCCATCACGAATCCATCGCGCTCGGCGTCGAACGGCCGGCAGGCTGCCTTCGGGTCGCTGTTTCTGGTTGACAGTGCCCGCGCGGCACTGAAAGCCGCGATGGCAATCGGCCCCACCGGCGCTTCGGTTCCGCCGGCTATGGCAACATCCGCCTCCCCATGCGTGATCATGAGATAGGCTTGCCCGATGGCGTCGCTCCCGCTTGAGCAGGCCGAGGAAACGGAGAAGTTCGGGCCCCTGATTCCATACATGAGGGCGATCTGCACACCCGCGGCATCGCTGGTCATCGTGGGTGCCAGGATAGGGCTGATCTTTCGCGGGCCTTCGTTCACCAGCACCTCGAGTTCACGGCAGACGGATCGCAGTCCGCAGACGCTGTTGCCGATGACCACTCCGGTTCGATCTGCCACACCATCGGCTATTTTCAGTCTGGCCGCGTTTACCGCTTCCATACTGGCAACAACCGCAAACTGAGTGAATCTATCCATCCTGTGAGCTTCACGGCGGGAAACATAGTTGGCAGCATCGAAGCCTTTTACTTCGGCAGCAAACCTGACGGCAAAAGGAGTGGCGTCGAATGAGCTTATTATATCGATGCCGGACTTACCGGCAAGAAGTGACTGCCACGTTTCGGGCATAGAGAGTCCTAGCGGAGTGACCGCTCCAAGCCCTGTTACAACTACACGTCTTCTGCTATCAAACACGGGGGGCTCCTCCTCAAAAAGTCACGCGAGGTATTGACAAGATTGTACATCAACGAATGCGTTGCTTGTCCATAGGTCATCATCTCATGGATCACAGTCATGGTGCAGCTCAACGCAGGCTGGGAATCTGCTTGTGGAGGTTGCCGGCTGGTTCGTGGCCGGCGGATCGGACGGTGGAAATAGGGCATCGATATACGATGTATATTACTCAGAAAGCCTGTCTTCTGTAAAGGCGGCGAATTGACCGTTGTTAGTGTTCTACAATTATGAGGGTTAAGTGTTCAGCAAGGTTCTCCTTTGACAACACACACTACCCGCTCTATCATCCTCGTCTAGGGTTATCAGGTCGGGGTAGGAAACGCAGTGGATCACAGTCTTGTCAGGCAGTTCATCGAGACCTTTGTGCCTCTGTTCATAGTCATCGATGCCTTCGGGAACCTTCCCTTCGTCATCAGTCTGAGCGAAGGGTTGTCGAAGCCAGAGCGGAACAAAATGATCCTCATAGCCGTGATAACGGCAACCCTGGTTGGACTCGTCTTCTTGTTTCTGGGAAAACTTGTCCTGGACCTGATGGGAATAGAGGTGGGAGCCTTCGCAATTGCCGGTGGCATCATCCTTCTCGTCCTTTCCGTCAGGTATGTGCTCACGGGTCACATGATGGACTACATAAAGGAAGAAATGGTGGCTGTTGTCCCCATCGGCACGCCTTTGACGGTAGGTCCGGCCACCATCACCACGCTGCTTCTCCTGGTAAATGAGGGTTACCACCTGTACATAGTGCTTCTCTCATTCGCATTGAACATATTTGTGGCATGGGTCGTTTTCATGCTGAGCGGCTGGTTTGTAAGTTTTCTGGGACAGGGTGGAGTCAAGGCACTGTCCAAGGTATTCAGCCTGCTTCTCGCAGCTATTGCCGTGACCATGATCATACACGGGCTGGATATGGTCGGCATAACGCACACCGGGATCTAGCTGGCCAAGCCCAGGCCCGGCTGCCCTTTCGAGTATAATGAGGATGCAATTCTGCTTCTTGGCGCACCCTCGGCAGAACGTGCTGAATGAATGAGTTCCAATCTGAGTGATAAGCGGACTTTCCTGGAGAAGCTCCGGCAAGAGTGTTCTCTTGACTTGGTGGGTGTTGCCGACATACGAAGGGGGAATATCCAATTCCTGGGCCTTCCGGAGGGCATCCGTGAGACGCTTCCTTTTGCCATAGTTATTGCTCTCAGGGTCTCTCGGACCGTGCTGGATACCCTGGAAGACGGCCCGACTCTTCTCTACTACCATCACTACCGCCAGCTCAACGCTCAACTTGACAGGGCTGCCACCAGGATATCGGCAGAAATCGAGAGACAGGGCCGATCTGCGCTGCCCATACCGGCATCACAGATCGTTGATTGGGAGAAGATGGCCGGCCACCTGTCGCACAGAGAAATCGGGTGCCTGGCAGGCTTGGGCTGGATTGGGCGCAACAATCTGCTGGTCACTCCTCAGTTCGGGGCTCAAGTCCGGTTGGCTACTATCCTCACCAACTTCGATCTTGATCCGGCACATCCGGCGGAGATGAAGTGCGGAAATTGTCACTCCTGTGTGTCTATTTGTCCTGCGAAAGCCATCAGGGAAGAACCGGCTGCTTTTGACTTCCAAGCCTGCTATCAGCAACTGAAGCAATTCGGCAAGACTCGCCGTATCGGCCAGTACATATGTGGACTGTGTGTGAAGGCCTGCCCGGGATCTTCCGGTATCGAATGTGCGGAGCAGTGACAGATGGGGGAAATCAGGGAGCCTCAGCCGGTCAAAGTTTTTGTCGGCGTTCTGACAGCCAACATACACATTCTGCCGGAATTGAAAGACGCGCTTGAACAGAAGCTGGGGCCGGTCACTCTCCAGAGCGAGGTGTTGGATTTCAACTACACTGATTACTATGAGGCGGAGATGGGACCAGCCCTGAAGAGGGTATTCCTCGCGTTTCAACGACTCATAAGCCCGGAAGCGCTGGTCGAACTGAAGCTGTTCACCAATGGTTTAGAGCAGAACCTGGCCCAAAACGGTAAACGCACCGTGAATCTTGATCCAGGCTACCTGACGCCTGCCAGAGTCGTACTGGCCTCAACCAAGGACTTCGGGCACCGCTTGTACCTGGGCAGGGGTATATACGGCGAAGTCACCCTGATGTACCAGAAGAAGGATTTTCGGGCTCTACCCTGGACCTATCCAGACTATCGCAGCGAGGCTTATCTTCGGTTCTTCAGAGAGTTGCGGAGAGTCTATCTGGCTCAACTGGATGCTGCCCAGAGCATGCCTGAACGATAGAACCTCGCGCATGATGGCGAAGCCTTTGGCAGGGACAAACCGCTCTACGCCCTGCTGATCAGGTTGGCAAATGACCGGGTGTGGATCCGTCTTGGGTCGTGAAAGTGATGTCGATTCCATAGTTGGTGCCATCCCCTACAACCTTGGCCCTGAAATGGTAGGTTGTGCCAGAGGTGAGACCGGTGAGGATGGCTGTGAAGTCACCCTCCGACGTCATGAGGCCGACATCGATCTGATTGCCGTATTCGGTGGTGGTTCCCCACTCAAAGCTGACCGCTACCTCGCTGGATGTTCCCAGACTGTCCAAGTATCCGTTCAGAACTGCAGTCGTCTGCTCGACTGACGTGGGTTCGCCGGTTGTCACCGACGGGCCGGTCGGCTCGGGGTACGCTGGGGATGTCACGTAGCTTTGCTCTCCGCCGACATGCACATAGACTCTGTGACTCGCTGACGCTGTTATTCTGATGGCCACATGGCTGCCGGATTGCACATTGAATGAACTTACCGAGATGTTGTCTTCATACGTGTAGACGTAGGAATCATTGCTTCCCTGACCAAGAAAAGTGCGGTTCCCATAGGGAACGAAGCCATCGAAGCCATTCCATGTGCCGATTTCCACCTTGATCATGTGGCTGCTCCTGATGTGGCTGAGTTGCAAGCGGACAGTCCAGTTCTCTGCCGGATAGGCCGTGTCTGCTGAGCAGGGCTGGTCCGCTGTCCATATCTGTGAGTATGGTGATACAGCGGAGTAGAGCGTTATGGTCCCCGCCGGCTTTGAAGTATCACCTTCATACATTACTCTCGTCGAGCCAGAGGCATCGCCGGAAAGATACCAGGTCTTCTGAGGCGTTGGGTGGCTGCAGGTGGTGAACGTCATGTCATCGCCGTAGACGGTGCCATCGCCAACCGCCTTTGTCCTGAAGTGATAGGTCGTCTTCGGGCTGAGGCCGGTCAGGCCGGCATCAAAGCTGCCGATAGCCGTCAGGAAAAGGGGTGCGGTTTCGTTACCGTAATCTGTGGTCAGGCCCCACTCAAATGACACCGTCACACTATCAGCCGTACCCAGGGAAGCCAGATAACCGTTCAGCCGGGCTGAGTTGACACCGAGGCTGCCAGCTTCATTGGTGCCGACCACAGCCGGAATGGTCGGAGTTGTGAAGCTTCTCTCGTTACCATAGCTAGTGCCGTCACCGACTGCCTTTGCCCTGAAGTAGTAAGTAATCCCGGGTCTCAAGCCGCCCAGGTCGAAGTAGTAAGTCCCGGTCCCGGTCATCACTTGGCCGGAGGTCTCATTGGTATATGGTCCGCCGGGAGCGGTTCCCCACACGAACGACACAGTGGCATTGTCGGCTGTCCCGATAGAAGCAAGGGCCCCATTGAGCCGGGCCGAGTTGGTGCCGATATTACCGGCATTATTCGTAGTCACGGATGGTGGTGTAGTACCGGTAGTGAACTGCCTGTCTGCGCCATGGGCCGTGCCGTGGCCGGTCGCCTTGGCTCTGAAATGATAGGTGGTGTTGGACCTGAGGCCTGTCAGACCGGCGCTCCAAGTACCGGCCAGGCTCTTGGACTCCGGCGTGGTCTCGTTTCCATAAGAGGAATCGATACCCCACTCAAATGACACGCTGACATCGCCTGATGTGCCCAGAGATGTCAGATCGCCGTTCAGGCGGACTGAGTCAATGCCGACGCTGCTGGCATCATTGGTGGTCACGGATGGCGGCATGATGCCGGTAGTGAACTGCTCGTCTTGGCCGTAAGCAGTGCCCTCACCGACCGCCTTGGCCCTGAAGTGATAGGTGGTGTTTGCGCTGAGGCCGCTCAGCTCGACTGCAAAACTGCCGGTATCGGCCTTGGACTGGGTTGATGTCTCATTGCCGTAGTCTGCGGAGAGGCCCCATTCAAAGGACACATTCGCACTGCCGGTCGTGCCCAGACTGTCCAAGTCTCCATTCAACGTAGCTGAGGTCGTTTGCACATCGGTGGCTTCATTTGTGATGACACCGGGGGGTGTTGAATTTGCCAGGACGAAGTAAATGAGAAGCGCTGAAGCAACTATTGCAGCGGCGACGACCGGAACCCACATCAATGGTCGCTGCCAGAATGCCTGGGTCACTGAGGCACTCGGTGCAACGGCTTCTGAGTTCACACGCCGCCGCAGGTTCTCTTTGAACTCAGGCGAAGCCGCGGCAGGAGGATATGCCTGCTTGAGAAGCTCTACAATCTTGTCTTCGTTGTCCTGACCAGCCATTGATCCCTTTCACATACCCTGAAAAATTAGTCGCCTCAACTGTACCTATCCCTCACGGAGCCCTGCCAGATGCGTCTGCAGTGCTTTTCTGGAACGAGTCAGAAGCCCTTCGATCGCTTTGGGAGAGCGTTCCATGATCTGGCTTATCTCTAGAACAGACATCTCCTCGACGTACTTGAGGATGAGTACCTGGCGATAATCGAATGGAAGCTTGGCCAGCGCCTGGTTAACGACCTGGCGCATCTCAGCGGATTCGATGGAGCTTTCCGGGTGAGACTTGTTGCTCGGGTTGTCTGCAACATCTATCATATCCACATCTATGCCGGACACCATGTGCTTGCGCTCTCTGGACTGGCGCCGGTAATGGTCGGCAATTTTGTGATAGGCTATGCTGCACAACCATGTATATATGCTGCTTTGCCCTCGAAACCCTTTAGCGGACTTAAGAGCAGCCAGAAAGGTCTCTTGAACAATATCTTCAGCTATGTCCCTGTTCCTGTCCACCTGGTTGAATACCAGCGAATACAGGCGATCGAAGTATATCTCATAGAGTTCTCCGACCACTGTACGATCACCATCATGCAGCCGTTTCTGCAGATCGGCATTTGAGTCAGAGGGCAGGACATCAGTATCAGACATCGTCACCTATTCTCTCAGACCTCCATTTCCGGTGCAACCCTGAGCACAAACGACCAGCTAACAATTGTCAGCGAGAGTGACGTATGACCAATTATCGTATTACTAGATATTTCTGCCAGTGACAGTCAGTCTGCTCTGTAGATGAGTACAGATTAAGCTTCACTGATGATACAATACACCCATCCAGACTGAGAAGGTGGTCCCACCATGGCATGCGAAGTCATGATCAGCGACTGGAATGGGACGCTGATAGAGTACCGAAATGAGATGCCGGTGCTCGAGAGCGTGGCCATGGATGCGTTCAAAGCCTCCATTCCATATCATCCGCTGCGATGTCTGAGCGTTCTCAAGGCGCGAGCACAACTGCAGGCGCTTCGCCGGCAGGAGCGGCCGGATGATTTCGATTTGGTCAGGGAGATGTTCAGAGTCTTCAACCAGATGGTGATAGCCGGTTTGCCCTTGGCGGTAGTCACTGATTCCTTCGAGAAGTATGCCAGCAGTCCTGATACCCAGTCCAGACTGGATCAGAGACTCTTGAGGTCCATCAAAGAATTCCACGATGCAGGAAAGACCACAGGCATTCTTTCGGCTGGATATCGCTATGGGATCGAGAAGATACTGACTGTCGCTGGACACCGCCAATGTTTCGACTTTTGTGAAGCCGATGAGTTCAGGCACGAAAACGGCAGAATCGTCGAATTCGGGCTTAACATATACCGGAACAAACCGAAGCTGCTTCTCAGAATCCTTGCAGATAGACATCTTGATTCAGGCCAGGTAGCCTACATTGGTGATAGCGAAGACGACGAGGGATGCCTGGAAATGGTTGGGTATCCCATCGTCGCCTTCTTGGCACCGGAAGAGTTCAAGAACAGATGCTCCGGGATGTACGGAGCCTGCGTGCCGGATAGCGAGGGCTCTCTGAGAGACTACCTCCTACGCGCCTGATGCAGACTTGATGCCGGCACCGGCCCATGTTCTCCTAGTTCAGACTGATCTCTCCGATCTCGGCCAGTGTCTCCAGATGGTTCATGCCAATCTTGTGACCTGAGATCGTGTAGAGGACATCGCCGATATAGAGAGACCTCTCTATTAAGCAGGAAGAGGAACCAATGTAGTATCGGCCCTGTCCGAATTCAGTACCGCTGCAATGTGTGATCCTGCCCCTGAGTTGCAAGCCACTCTCCACGGATATGTTGAACACGTATGCGCCCTGCCAGACCGGCTGTCCGTGAGCATAAGGCGGGACGACTCCGGAGTAGTCACTCTCGTCGATCTCAGCAACCTGCACCGGCAACACCAGCAGGCTCCTGGACTTGTCGAACAAGAAGGCCTTGTGATCATAAAGCACCGGCGAGTCGGTGCCCCGGTCGCCGATTTCGTACTTGCCGATCTCCTTCGGATTAGCCACATCGCTGACATCAAAGAGGGATATCTTGACACCTTGATACCAGGCGAAATTGCCCTTTTCTGCGGCAATGGCCTCTTTGCCGATCCCGATAACATGGTTCTCGTCATAGGGATGCAGGTAGTCGGAGTAGCCGGTTATCTTCAGTTCCCCCAAAACCCTGGGCTCGCCGGGGTTGGCCAAGTCAATGACAAAGAAGGGGTCTATCTTCTTGAAGGTCACTAAGTAGCAGCGGCTGCCCATGAATCGCGCTGAGTGAATCTGCTCACCCGGCGCCAGGTTCTCCAGGCGGCCGAAGACGTCGAGATTCTGGTCCAGAACATATACATTACTTGTCGATCTCGTATCTCCATCCCACGCGTGCCCGATCGTGGTCGCCACCCTGAAATGCCCTTCATGCTCGTCCATGGAAAACTGATTAAGGAGTCTTCCGGGGACTTCTCCGGTAGCACGATACTCAATCCGGCCTTCATCGATATGAATCCGGTGGATGCTGGTCCTCTCAGCCCCCTCCGTCCAATCAGTGAAGGTAACGTAGATGTTGCCGGGCGAAACATACATGTTGCTGGCGCTGCCGAGCAGCAGCGTCTCATGAACCGGCTCTTCATCGTCATTTGCCATATTGACCGACATTATGGTGGTGAACCCATATCCGTTATCAGGGGTCGCCGAATGCCAGATCTCGGCAGGCTGTATCTCGACACTGCTGTTGTTGCTGTAGATCCGGGGAAGACCGATGTTGTCCTCATTCACCCATGCCGATCCGCTCGTGACCACATATACATAGTCGCCAATCATTCTGGACGAGACGTAGTAGCCGTCTACAGCCAGATCCCTTCTCAATGCCGGTTTGCCTTTGTCTGATACGTCGTATATCTTGACTGAGGCTCTTGTTCCATTGCCCCCTGACAATATTCCCTCATGCCGGATGCCGTATACCGGTCCTTCACCTTCCAGCACTACCACTCTGTCTCCGTTAACAAACAACCCCTCGATTTTGCCCTCCATCTCCATTTCGCAGAGTATGCCGGCCTTTTCAGGCGGGTAAGCCCTGGCTATGATGAGTCTACTGTCGGTGGCCAGGTAGATGTATTCCCCATCGCTTTTGACGATGTCAGCCTCGTCCACTCCTTCAACCTGTATATTAGTCTTGGAGAAGTCGATGTCGCCTGCTTCAGCCCAACACACCGAACCAAGGCTGAGAGTGCTGTTCAGGTCCTTTCCATACAGATAGCTATCGTGGATTGGGTTGGTTTTCAGGAAGTCCTTCAATTCCTGGTAGGACGAGAATCTCTGCAGTCCTCCCTCGGTCCACGGCTCCGACTTTGACGATTCGGATCCGGACGTGACAAAGCAGCCAGCCACTATTGCGGCGATCACTGCCAAGACCATGACCAGGCCCATCACCGTTCTCTTTTGACTGCTCTTCATTTCTTAACCCTCCTTGCGAAGTGACGCAACCGTCTTTCCTGCTCATTGTGACGAAGTCCGGGACGAAAAAGTTCCACGGTGAGGTTTGGGCGTTGCCGGAAGAAGCACTTCTCAGATTTGCTTTGGGCAGTTTTTCACTTGGCTGAGGTCTTGAGGCCAGGAGCCCGCTGACAAACCCAAGGTAGTCGTGATCTCTGCAAGAGCAGAGGTTCCGACCTGTCGTCTTATGATGCCTAAATCCTGCTCCGTGAGACATTTCTGTGAGATTGGAGAGGCACCATTGAGACACAGGTATGAGGTCGCTGTGATAACCTGCTGATGGCTCGCTCACAGGAGCTACAAAAGAGGTCACAGGGATCACACAGTAGGTTAGCAGAGGGGGCAACCTCATTGTGACAGATATCCCAGGGAATGCGGACTGATACCCGGCGTCCCCCGGTACAGTAAGCATTTGCTCTGCGCTTCGTCAATGGGAGGTCCGTGTTGGCTGTTGTCATCCGGCAGCGGGATCTTCCCAAAAGGCTCCAGCCTGCAAAAGAGGGAGGCAAGCCATGTATTGCTTACGGCGAAGCGCAAGCCCTGTTCTGCTCCATCTGGCGAGGGTTGCAGGTCTTATCTTGTTTACGGCAATAGTTATTGTTGCCGGCTTCCTTCCCTCTTCTGTTCATACGGTTGCGGCCAGCAGCGAGGCGCTGCAGCCATTCTCTGTCAGAAGTTTCGTTGACAGGGACGGAAATGAGATCGTTGAGGCAGTCATCGCAGGGATGCGAACAAAGGTTTTAACCACAAACGTGGAGGAGCCCGTACCGTCTACTGCTGAGGGCCTGAATGTCCTTTCTGACGTGCCGGCTTTTGACTGGAGCTATGGGTGTTCAGCAACGTCCGCAGCCATACTATTTGGATACTACGACCGCACCGGTTACAGCAACATGTATGCCGGGCCCACGAACGGAGGGGTGTGTCCCCTGGACAATTCCATCTGGGGCGCAGGCATAGGCGGTTCGGTTTCCGAATGCCCCCTGAGTGCCACACATATGGGCAAAGATGGCCGGACAACCCGGGGAACCGTGGATGACTACTGGGTCAAATTCGGCAACAAGGAACCGGATCCTTACATCGCCAATGGGTGGACAGAACACACGTCGGAGGATGGTGTCGGTGATTTCATGGGCACCAGCCAATCCCGTTTCAACAACTCGGACGGGGCCACCACTTTCTATGCCCTCAGCAGCGGAGATCCGCTTTACGACTACACGGGGTCTGAGTCTATCCCCCGCCGGGACGGATGCCACGGCATGAGACTGTTCGCGGAGTCACGTGGCTACACCGTGACAACCAACTTCAGTCAGCGCATAGAGGGCTATACCGGGACCACTCCCGGCAAAGGATTCACCTTTGCGGACTACGTGGCCGAAATCAATGCTGGGTGCCCGGTGCTTATCCAACTCGAAGGGCACACAGTCCTGGGTTACGGATACGGGACTGAGGGCAATGTTGTTCATATACGTGATACATGGGATCACAATAGTCACACGATGACCTGGGGAGGGACCTACTCTGGGATGCAGCAGTGGGCCGTCACTGTTATCAGACTGGCAAGTTTGGGATCAGCTCCCACAGTATCAACAGGGGGTGCCACCAGCATCACCAGTTCATCCGGCACGTTGAACGGCAACCTGTCTTCGCTGGGGACAGCCGCTTCGGTGGCGGTTTCCTTCGAGTGGGGAACGGCCTCGGGTGTCTACTCAAACTCCACCACCTCGCAGTCCCTGAGCGCCACCGGTGCTTTCACCTGTAACCTCAGCGGTCTATCTCCCAGCACCACCTACTACTATCGGGCCAAGGCTGCGGGCAATGGCACGGCGTATGGCTCCGAGAAGAGCTTCACTACCTCGGCACCTCCGGCCACGCCGCCCACGGTTGTCACCAACAGCGCCACTAACATCACTAGTTCATCCGGCACGTTGAACGGCAACCTGTCTTCACTGGGGACAGCCGCTTCGGTGGCGGTTTCCTTCGAGTGGGGAACGGCCTCGGGTG
>CAYYWI010000001.1:0-7256 GCA_964475375.1 uncultured Dehalococcoidia bacterium | reverse complement strand
AAGAGCTTCACTACCCCGGCACTTCCAATAACGCCTGCCGTGATGCCGCCTCAGATAACAATCAAGAAAATCGTCGCCAGCGGGCGCACAGGCAGTTCGGTCATCTTGACGGCTGATCTGACCAGCCTGGGTACTGCGGACTCTGTGATGGTATCTTTCGTGTGGGGGACCGTGGCCGGTGGACCTTATACCAACGAAACACAGGCTCAGCTGTGCACTGCCACAGGAACCTACAGTGCCAAGATCGACGGTCTGACTGCCGGGACCACCCGCTATTTCAGAGCTAAGGCCGTCGGGGACGAAACTGCGTACAGTGAAGAGGCCGGTACCAGAACGTCCAAGAAAGCACAGTGGCCATGGCGGACAGCTGCCATATCCGGTGCCGGCGTTTTGTCTATGCTTGGGTTCATGTTGTTCAGGAAGCTGGCCGCCTGATATCAGTGTTCAAGGAGCTGCCCGCGAAGGCGAGACGTCGGACGTCTGTTGCTATCCAGGGAAAATGTCGCTCTAATTCCATCACTGGGTGAACCATCGGCGAAAACCACACCGGCCACAGCTCTGCCGGAATCAACCATCGCCAGAGAAACCGTACCCTGACTGGAGGCGGTTCTGCCTGCAATCTATGGACCACGCACACAGCATTCAAACAAGGTATCAGGATGCCGCCTGCAAGTCGTTGACAGTCATACTAAGGCCTTCCGAATTGCCCGCTTAGCGACGCGGATGGTATAAAGTTAGTGTCTTGGTCGAGCCGGACGGATTGACATGGCAGTGAGAGACAAGATCGACCCGGGCGTCATGTGTTGCGGCGGCAGGGAGTTCCGCTGGGGTGAGCGCACCTATGTCATGGGCATCATCAACGTTACTCCGGACTCCTTCTCCGGCGATGGCTTGGGCAATGACGTCGAGGCAGCAGTGGCGCAAGGCAAGCGCTTCGCCGCGGAAGGAGCTGATATCCTGGACGTTGGCGGTGAATCGACACGTCCGGACGCCGTGCCTGTTTCGAGTGACGAGGAATTGCAGCGGGTCATTCCCGTGATTGAGCGGCTGGCTGGTGAGGTGAGCGTGCCGGTGAGCGTGGATACGTACAGGTATGAGGTGGCAAGAGCAGCGCTCTCCGCGGGCGCCGGGATGATCAATGATATCTGGGGGCTGGGACGCGATCCTCGGCTGGCAGAGTTGGCCGCCCGGCATGGAGCGCCCATAGTGCTGATGAGCAACCAACGCGGGACGCAATGTCAGGACATCGTGCCGGAGGCCACTGCCAGTTTGAAGAAGAGCATTGCTCTGGCTGTGGAACGGGGCGTGCCTTTGGAGAATATCATCGTTGATCCGGGCGTGGGCTTCGGCAAGACATTGGAACAGAACCTGGAGATCTTGCGCCGGCTGGACGATTTCAAGTGTCTGAACAGCCCCATCCTGATAGGAACGTCCCGCAAATCCATGATCGGACTGGTGCTCGATCTGCCGCCCGACAAGCGTCTGGAGGGCACTGCGGCCACCGTTGCCATCAGCATCGCCAAAGGTGCGGATATCGTGCGGGTGCATGACGTGGCCCGGATGATCAGCGTGTGCCGCATGAGCGATGCAATTGTCAGGAGAAAGCTTCCATGAAACAGGAGCCGGACGCGGTTCAGGCTTATCTCAGCCTCGGGTCAAACTTGGGCGATCGCCAGCAGAACCTGACCAGGGCCATCGATCTTCTGGCCCAGAGGGTGAAAATAGAAAAGACCTCGTCCCTCTATGTCACCGAGCCGGTGGACTACCGCGATCAGCCGCTTTTCCTGAATGCCGTCTGCCGCATACAGACCTCGCTCGCCGCTGATGAGTTGCTGGGACTTGCCAAGAGAATCGAGGCGGCTCTGGGCAGGAAGCCGAGCTTTCGCAACGGTCCCCGTCCCATAGACATCGACATCCTATTCTATGGCGACTGCATTCTCAATCTGCCCCACTTGACCATTCCGCATCCCCGCCTGGAAGAACGGGCATTTGTGCTTGTTCCCCTGGCAGAGATAGCCCCCTGTCTGGTGCATCCGGTCAGAGGGAAGACGATCAGGGAGATGGCAGGACGGCTGGGGCACCTCGACGGAGTCAGGATATGGTGCCAGGAGGTGTGGAATGTATGAGATATCGGTGGAACAGGAGTTCGACGCTGCGCACTACCTCAGGGGCTATCGCGGCAAA
The DNA here is from genome assembly GCA_964475375.1 of uncultured Dehalococcoidia bacterium. Classification (GTDB taxonomy): domain Bacteria; phylum Chloroflexota; class Dehalococcoidia; order UBA2247; family RBG-13-53-26; genus JAFGCL01. The sequence goes on along the minus strand of CAYYWI010000001.1, from coordinate 5,072 downwards.
TGCGAGAACATGCACGGCCACCAATTCCGGGTGGTGGCCAGGTTGAAAGCCAGGCAACTGGACGATATCGGTATCGCTTATGATTTCACCGCACTGAGGGATCAGTTGGGCCAGATCCTGGCCCGGTTTGATCACACCTGCCTGAACGACGTGCCCCCTTTCGACAAGATCAATCCCACTTCGGAGAACATCGCCTCCACGGTTTACGAGAAGCTGAGCGCTGTGATCAAAGCGGCGGGGGTTTCCCTCTCCAGCGTCCAGGTGTGGGAATCGCCGCGCAGTTGTGTGACCTATTTCTTCGATGAGGGCTGACTGGTCTTGTCCCTGAGGTCCGGCGGCAGGAGGTTGGGGATGGCATCCACGATCGGGTAGGTCTCGTTGCACTTAGCACAGAAAAGCGAGCCGGTAAGCACTTCCTTCTTGTCTTCTTCAACAATGGTGAGTTTGAGGTCTCCCTTGCACATCGGGCAGGCCAGGATATCCATCAATTCCTTCTTCACCTTGCTCGCCTCCTTGCAGATTTGACTGCCCAATAGATTACCGCGGAAGGCCGGGGATAATCAAGGAAAACATGGCAGGTTGCCTACTTCCCCTTCGGCGGCACGCGCTCCACGTCCGGCGGCCTGAACACGGACAAGAAGTAGCATCCCACCATACAGGGCATACTTTCTCTATTGCTAATCGGATGGATGCGCCCCTTTATCTTCTTGCATGAATTTACACAACTCCGATAACGACACTATTTGCTTGCCGGAACGACTTACATTAGAATAGGCCATTGTAGTCAAGGGGGACTCTGATCAGAACAATTCCATAATGAAAGGGGGGGTGCTTACATGGCAGAGCATCAAGAGGGAGCGCTCAGCGTTTACCGCGTACTCGATCTGACCGACCAGAAGGGTGCCTTCTGCACCAAGATATTGGCGGACTTGGGCGCTGATGTCATTAAGATCGAGAGGCCTGAGGGCGATCCAACTCGCAGTATTCCTCCATTCGCAGGTGACGTGCCCCACACGGAGAAGAGTCTGTACTTCCTCTTCCGCTACGCCAATAGAAGGGGAGTCACTCTCAACCTGGAGGTTCCTGACGGTAGGAAGATCTTTGAGAAACTGGTCAAGAAAGCAGACGTGCTGGTAGAAACATTTCCACCAGGATACATGGCCGGTCTGGGTCTTGACTACCAATCTCTGAAGAAGCTCAATCCGGGGCTTATCATGGCCAGCATTACAGAGTTTGGACAGACCGGGCCATACAAAGACTGGAAGGGTTCGGACATCGTCAACTACGCTATGAGTAACACCATGATCTCCAGCGGCTTTCAGGAGGGAGCGCCCATCAACCTGCCAGGGACGCCGTCCTGCGATGCCGCATCTCTCATCGCCGCCATATCGATAGTTACGGCGCTGTATATGCGTGGCAGCAACGGCCAGGGGCAGTACATCGACACATCGGTGCATGAATGCTCACGCCTGGCGCTCTATCCTTGGATGCTGCCCATGTACTCTTACAACGTGAACCCGGGCATGCCGCCTCCGCCTCCGGAAGGACGACTTGGCGCTATGATATACCCGGTATACCCCTGCAAGGACGGCTTCATCCGCGTCGTAGCCCTCACCCCCAGACAGTGGGATGGGCTGGTGCGTGTGCTCGGTGAACCGGAGGTGCTGAAGACGCCACAGTGGCGGGAGTTTTACTACCGGATCGCCAATGCCGCTGACCTCTTCGCCATAATGCTGGAGTTCACCACACAATACACCATGCTGGAGCTTTTCGAGAGAGGGCACGAGGAAGGAGTGCCGGTTGTCCCAATCTACAATATAGAGGGATTCACTAACAGTCCGCAGACTGAGGCCCGGAAATTCTACTCCGAGATGAAACACCGGGCAGTCGGCAAGTTCAAGTACCCCGGTCCTCCGTATAAATGGTCTGCGACGCATTGTGGAGTCAATCGCCCGGCGCCTACTCTGGGACAGCACAACGAAGAGATCTATTGCAAGGAACTCGGCTTCTCAAAGCAGGACTTGGCAGCCCTGCGGCGGGCTGAGGTCATATAGGAAGGAGATCGATATGACAAACACTCCTCTTCAGGGAATAAGAGTTATAAGCTTCGGCACCGGTGGCGTTATCCCGGACTTCGGCAAGATACTGGGTGAACTGGGTGCGGACGTCATTAAGATAGAGAACCATGAAAACCCCGACTTCATGAGAACCATCGGAGTCGACCCGGACAATATTGCCGGCTTCAATGAGTCGAATCGCAGCAAGCGTAGTTTTGGAGTGAACCTGAAGACCGAAAAGGGGCAGGAGATCGTCAAGAGACTCATCAAGATGGCCGACATCTTCGGAGAGAACCTCCGCGGCGGCGTCATGAAGAGCCTCAATATGGATTATGAGAACATCCGTGAGATCAAGCCCGACATCATCTATATCAGCAGCAATGGTTACGGCAGCGGCGGGCCTTTCTCTGAGTATCAGGCTTATGGCCCGATGCTCTCCGCCTTCTCAGGACTTCTGTCGCTGTGGTGCCATCCCACAGATCCATACCCGGCAGGGGCCAATGTGCCTCTCCCGGACCACTACGCCAGCAAGATGCTGGTAGTGGCAGCACTGGCTGCCCTGGACTACAGACGCCGCACCGGCAAAGGGCAACTTATCGACATGTCCCAAGTGGAAATGGCCGCAAACATGATCGGTGAGTACTGCCTCGACTACACTATCAACGAGAGAGTGGCAACGCCGGTCGGCAACCGCAGCCCGTACGCGGCTCCTTACAATGCCTATCGCTGCAAAGGTACTGACCAGTGGTGTGCCATAAGCGTCTTCACTGATGCTGAGTGGGAGAGCTTCTGCAGAGCCATCGGCAGTCCTCATTGGACAAAAGAGGCCAAATTCGCCGACCTGCCAAGTCGATTGAAGCATGTCGATGAACTGGATAAGCACGTGGAAGAATGGACTCTACAGTATGAACCACGTGAAGTCATGATTGTTCTACAGAACGCCGGGGTCGCCGCTGGTGTGTGCTATCGACCGGCAGAGATACTGGATGACCCGCAACTCAGGTGGCTTAATGCCGTTGTAGAGGTTGACCATCCAGTGGCCGGCAAGAGACTCTACCCAGGCATACCATTCCACATGTCCGAGGTAACGTTGCCACCGAGCCGACCGGCACCGGTACTGGGCCAGCACACAGAGGAGCTGTGCCGGGAGTTGCTGGGAATGTCAGCGGATGAGATAAAGAAACTGAATGATGAAGGGGTGCTGGAGTTCTCAAGACGCCCGGAGAAGAAGTAGCCGACAGCTTCCCTCAGCGCCATTTGAATCAACAAGAAGGGGCCAGATTAGCTGGCCCCTCTGTTTTTCTATAGCCGGCTCTACCCTACCCTTTCCGACGGCGTTCGTTGTCCTGTCGAGACTCAATTCTGCGGAGTTCCTCGTCATCCATCCCGAAGTGATGGGCTATCTCATGGCGAACGACTCTGCCTATCTCAGCCTCAACCTCCGCCTCGGAGCGACACATTTCTTCGATAGGCTTCTGAAAGATTATTATCCTGTCCGGCAGCACCATCCCGTATCCCCTGGTGCGCTTGGTCTGCGGTACACCTTCATATAACCCCAGCAACATCCTCCCTCGACCAACCCTGGACAACTGCTTCCTGTTCGGGTAGTCCTGCACAACCACATCCACGTTTTCAAGGGCGCTCCCGAACTCCTCCGGCAGATTCTCTATAGCTTTGATCACCAGCTCTTCAAATCGCTCTCTCGTCATGGTCCCATTGATGCTCTGCGAATCGCCACACCTGAAAGCTGAGAATACCACATCAGACAAGAGTATTGGCCAGCATATACTAACCGAAAAAGGCAGAGTAGCATTTGGAGATGCAAGCCAAGTATCAGCCAGGAGCATCCATTTAAGAAGAGACGGCGGGGAGCCGAATCTTTAGGTGGATGGCGCTCTTCTGCTAAATGCCACTGTGATTACGCCTGACGCCGGCGCACTTTCTTCGGTGCAGACCACCCTCAAGTACTGAACGCCTTTTGGTGCGATGTTCACTATCTTGCTGGATGTGTAGCTGGCATAGTCAGAACCGTCTCCCGGACCATCCTGGTCCACCAGCATCTTCAATTCAATCCCGCTGCCGGAATTGTCCAGGGTGCAAGCGTACTGCATGCCATACTCGGCATCAGCTGCGTTGGTCACCGTGAACACCACACTCTGGCCCGGATACAGCGTGACAGACTGGGCAGTGTCGGGGCTCACAGAAATTGGCTCCTCAATGGTGACTGTGACATCTCTCGTCGTCAGTATGTACGCAGCCAAAGCGGTTCCCGCAATGGCGAGAACCACCACCACGGCCAATGCCCACGTGGGGATAATGCCCCACAACTTCTTGTGCACAATTACCTCCTTTCAACTCTTGTTTTCTTGTTTGCTCCCCACCGTTCCTTCATTAGTCCCCCTCAAATCCTCCCAAAAGAGCGGTGGTAAGCTTGGCCCCCAAGCGCAAATGCTCTCCCCAGATACCATGGATGCTGTAGTCGCATGACAGCCTGAAGTATCATAACTTCAATCTTTATAGATACTGTCCAGCATAGTATTAGTTGTACCATAACATTTTGACAAACTTCAACTTCCGGGCGTTATGTATAGTCAACTCGGTGCCTAGCTACTATATCTGAGCTTCCTTGATGGCGTACTTCCTGGCTTGGGCCGTATTAGCAAAGTATTCGTCCAGAATCAGGGGCTTCTCCTTCTTGGTGCGTGTCTTCCAGTATCCTTCACTACCATCCATCTGCCTTCCTCCATCTCCCTTCACCTTTCCAGCTAGCCTAGCTCAATTCTCCCCCAAATCTCGTATACCTTTACATGCCCAACAGGTCTCCCTTCGGTTACATTTTAGATGAGTCAATTCGCCTTGTTTCGGCCAAACACACGGTTATGTTATACTGAAAACCGGACATCCACTCGAGGAGGAACATCATGGATGCTGCGATCAAAGAGTTAAAGAATAATGTTGTTATCAAAGCCGTCAAAGGGCTGTACCGTGGTCAGACGAGGATAGACGATGATGCCG